>CASECT010000031.1 GCA_949286525.1 uncultured Eubacteriales bacterium
GGAAGTCATATGTACCTGGGGGATACTTCCGTCCTCCAAAATTTTGACTTCCTCAGCGCATCCCTGCCGGGAGAACATGCTGCGGTTGGTTGGTCTGTGGTAAAAGATGTAGTATTTCCCGTCAATAATTTCCAGGCCGCCGTGGTCGTTGCCGTAGCAATAGACCGGAACACTGTCCTCCTCTCCCGGAAAGAGATCGCAGTTGCTGACGATCACGCCGCCGTACCGATATCCGCCGTCGGGGCGGTCGCTGACGGCATAGCAGAGTTCATGACAGCTGACCGAAGAATACACCAGATAATAGTTTCCTCTGATCTTTCGGATAGAACTGGCCTCAAAGAATTCGTGTCCCTCAAATCCTGTCCCCTCCGACTCCCCGAGGGTCGGAAGCATTTTTCTCGGTTCCGTCTTGATCGTGATCATGTCGTCGGAAAGCTCCATGACCACCGAAGCCTTCGGCTCCTTGCCGATATCTCTCGGCACTCTGGGTCCGTTTCCGGAATACAGATAGATGGATCCGTCGTCGTCGATGAAGATCCCCGGATCAAACTGGACGGTATCCCCCTCCCGCTCTCCGATAATACCGCCGGAGGCATCCTGTACCAGACCGTAAAACGCATACTGTCCCGCCGGCGTATCACAGACCGCAACGCCGATGGAACGGATCTTATCGTCCGGGCAGTAGTAGAGATAGTAGCGGCCGTCCTTTCCCTTTACCACGTCCGGCGCCCAGAGCTCATGGTTTCCATCTTTCATTCTGGGATCCTGGGTCTTTTTGTAGATGACGCCCTCATAGCGCCATTCCTTCAGATTTTTCACGTCCGCGGAATAGCACACATAGTCGTTGAGACAGAATTTCTTTCCGTCAAACCGGTCGTGACTCCCGTAGATATATACCCGGTCTCCGAACACATGGGGTTCCCCGTCCGGGATATACTCGTACAGCGGCAGATAGGGGTTCAGTGCCTGTTTCATGTTGTTTTCCTCCTGACATTGATTTTTTCCTATTCTACTTGAAATACCCGTAAAAATCATTTACGATAAAAGTCATAAAATTCTCTTTTTCGGACATCTCAAAGTTTGCAATACCAGAAAGAAGGTTATCCATGAAACAGCCCACCCATCCCCCGTATCTCCCCATGAGTGATCTGGAAAAACAGCTGAAGCGCTGCTTTTTCTCAAGACCTGATCTGGCGGGGAAAATTCTGACCCCCGACGAGCTCTCCTCCTATATCTTCTGGCTGGTAACTACCCAGCGTTCCCTCCCGGAAGCGCATCCTCCTATGGCCGCCCCCATTGCCGGCATTCTCAGCGCCGGCGCGGATACCGTTTCTCTGAAAAAAGCCCTTGCCGCCTGCTTCGGCGAGCAGGATGAATCCCGCTACCTCCCGGAGAAAAAAGATATCTCCCTGGACCGCATGATGCGCTATATGCCGGCCCACTGGCACACCTCCGACAGCTTTGAACTCTACTATGTCTTCTCCGGGGAGTGCCCGATCCATTTTCCGGGGGAAACTGTGGTCTGCCATCCCGGTTCCGTGTTGATCGCCGCCCCCGGCGCCCTCCACGCCACGCCCTGCTACGGAGATGACCGGGTGCTGATGACCTCCCTGGTCCGGGCCAGCACCTTTGAACATGTCTTCTGGAACCAGCTCAACTCCCAGAATCTGATGTCTGTCTTCTTCCGCCAGGCGCTGCATCAGGGAGGATCCGCCGCCTACCTCTGGTTCGATACCCCCAGGGACAGAGAATTGGAAGATCTTCTGACCTGCATGGAGCAGGAACTGTCCCAGGAACTCCCCTACAGTTCCCAGATGGTCAACACTCTCATGAGCGCCTTTTTCCTTCTGCTTCTGCGGCGCTACGAACGGACAGCTCAGCTTCCCCGGACGGGAGATCTACACTGGAAACGGAAATTTTCCTCCCTCTTCCAGTACATTCAGGACCACGCCGCCACGACTTCCCTCCCCGAGATTGCCGCCCGCTTCCACTACAGCGAACGGCAGATCAGCCGCATTGTGAAAATGTGTACCGGCATGAACTACGCCCATCTGATCACAAAGCTTCGCATGGAAAAGGCTGCCCTGCTGTTAAAGCAGAGCAGCCTTACCATGGATGAGATCGCCGCCGCCGTGGGTTATTCCGGCGTCAGCAGCTTTTACCGGGCTTTCGAGCAGTACTACTCCTGTTCCCCGGGCAGCTACCGGAAAACCAACCTCTGACATAGCCAGTGGCATAACCGGTTTTCTATGCCCGGGACAGCTGTTTGCAGCAGCATCCGATGTGAAAAACGTTCCGGCGGCAGCTGTGTCGAAAGTTTCCGCTCAGTTCAGTTCCAGCTCCCGGGCGCAGTCCATAGCCTGGCGGCTGTCAAACCCGGTGTAGATCGTGTAGGCGGGATCCAGAATCCACTCGCCTCTGTCCCAGAACCGCAGCTCTTCCGTCGGGATCCGAATCTCTACCGCCTTTTCCTCCCCGGCGGGAACTTCCACCCGGGCGATTCCCTTCAGAAGCTTGACAGGACGGTCCGCCCCGTCCGCGGCCCCATTGCTTCCCGCGTAGACCTGCACCACCTGGGCGCCGTCCACGCTTCCGGTATTGCGCACCGTCGCGCGCACCAGAACCCCGTCCGGATCTCTGGAAACCTCCACATCCTCCAGAGCGAAATCGGTGTAGCTCTTTCCGTAGCCGAAGGAATAGGCCGCGTCTTTCCCCTCCTTATCCAGAAGCGTGTAGCCGTGATAATAGCCGTAGGTAATCTCATAGGGCTTGTCGCCAATGTATTTGAAGGAAGGGTAATCCTCCTCCTTTTTTGCCACTGTGAAGGGCAGATGGCCGCTGAAGTTCTTCGCGCCGGATAAGAGGTTTGCCAGAGCCCTGCCGCCCTCGCAGCCGGCATAGTAGTTCATCACGATGGCGTCCGCGTACTCCTTCCACTCGTCCACAAGGATGGCGCAGCCGGAGAACAGAACCGCCACCACTTTCTTTCCCGCCTTCTTCAGGCCCTTAATCAGATCCACTTCCTCCCGGGAGAGACGCAGTCGCAGCCGGTCTCCGCCGCCGTCCTTCGGCTTCTCGGTCAGAGCGTAATTTGTGTTGACAAAGTATTCGCCCTCGCCCTTGTAATCAAATCCCACACAGACCACAGCCACATCGCCCTCTGCCCGGATGGCCGCGCTGTTTTCCACCGGCTTCGGATCCTTCTTGGGATTGGCTGTGTTGCTTGCCCCCGCCAGGGTTGTTTTCGCAAAGACCTCCCGGAGGCCCTGATAGGGCGTGACAACCTCGGGATCATACACCCGGCTGGACCCGTGATCCCCGGTGTTCGCCACATCGGCGTAGGGGCCGCAGACGATGACCGGGGTATCCTTTGCCAGGGGCAGCACGCCGTTATTCTCCAGCAGCACCATACCCTTCTCCGCGGCCTCCAGAGCCAGTGCCCGGTGCTCTTTGCTTCGAACCACGCTCATGGGACGCTTTCTGATCTTCGGCTCCATGCGAAGGAGCGCCCGCAGGATATTATCCACCGCCCGGTCGATGTGCTCCTCGTTCAAAAGGCCCTTCTTCAGGCACTTCCTGATGTTTCCCTCGCTGTATTTCATGGTAAACATCATCTCCAGATCCAGCCCTGCCCGCAGGGAGTGTTCCGCGTTGTACACGCCCCAGACAAAGTCGCTCATGACAAAGCCGTCAAATCCCCACTCCCTCCGGAGAATGTCAGTCAGAAGCTTCTTGTTCTCACAGCAGTGGTACTCCTCGTAGCGGTTGTAGGCGCCCATGATACTCTGAGCGCCGGCATCCACGCACTTCTTGAAATGGGGCAGATACACCTCGTGGAGGGCCCGATCGTCGATGTGCACATCCACATAGAACCGCAGATCCTCCATACTGTTCAGCGCAAAGTGTTTCACGCAGGCGATCACTCCCTCCTCCTGAAGGGAGACGGTCAGCGATCTGCCAAACTCTCCCAGAAGGAAGGGGTCCTCCCCGTAGCTCTCCTGGGTTCGCCCCCAGCGGGGATTGCGCACCAGGTTGATGCAGACACCGGCAAAGAGGTTCGCCCCCTGGGCGATGGCCTCGTCCGCGATGGCCTTTCCCACCCGATACTCCAGGGACGGATCAAAACTGGAGGCCCTTACCATTGAGGAGGGGAAACAGGTGGATTCCCCCATAACCACTCCTCTCGGCCCGTCGGTAAAGAGCACCGGCGGAATCCCCAGCCGTTTGCATCCCCCGCCGGGCAGTGCGTGCACGTTATAATTGCGCCCGGTTTTGATCAAATCCCTCTGAATCTGAGCGATCGGATGTCCGGAAAGCATGTAAATCTTCTCCTTCAGGCTCATCTGCTTCCGAAGACTCTGCAGAATCTCCTCCCGCCTGTTCTCATCCTCCGTTTTCTGATATTGCGCTGCCGCCTCCCTGTAATCCATCTGTTCCTCCTCCTTAACATTTTTAACAACTTAAAATTTTATCAACACACTGTTGATTTTTGAAGTTATCTCCATTATGCTATAGGAAGAAGACATTGACAATAAGCAGTTTTTCTCCATCTGAAAGTTACTGAACAGATTTCGAAAAAGTGTCAAAAAATTATGTGAAGGGAGAAATTTTCATGAAAAATCCGGATACGAGAGTACAGTTTACCCGCAATGCCCTAAAGAAGGCCCTGCTGACCCTGATGAAAGAAAAAAACGTAGACAAAATTACCGTAAAGGAACTGTGCGAGACTGCCGGCATTAACCGGGGCACCTTCTATCTCCACTACGACAGTCCCTCCGCTCTGCAAAAAGACATGGAGGATCAGTTTCTCAATGAATATATGGAACTCTTCCGATCCTACTGGGATACAAAACGGGATCGGAATCTGATGACACTGCTCTTTGACCGTATCCGGGAAAACCGGGACTTCTGCCTGCTTATGATGGGACCCAACGGCGATCCCGCTCTCCTTCAGCGGATGCTGAATATCATGCGCGACGGTGTCCTGGATGAATGGCAAAAAGAATTCCCGGCATATGACCGCCGGGAATTGGATTTTCTGTTTGACTATGTTTTCAACGGTTCCATGACGCTGATGATGGGATGGCTGGAAGACCCGAAAGGACTTTCCGCCGATGCATTTTCCCGGCGTATGGAGCGCCTGGGACACTACTCTCTGCTGGCAGTCGCCGAATTCTGAAAAGCAACCGCATTCCGCATGGCCAAATCCGCATGCTACATCCGCTCCGGCGCCTCAAAGCCCAGCAGATCGATGCACTGCTCCAGAATGTCTCTGGTCAGCTCCAGCAGACGTACAAACCCTGCCTGCTTTTTCTCGTCGGCCTCGCCCATGATATTGTTCTCATGGTAGAACCGGTTGAAGGCGTTGGCCAGCTCGTAAATGTAGGCGCACACCTTGTGGGGGGCCGTCTCCTCGTATGCTCCGCGGATGGCGGCGTTAAACTGGGAGAGAGACAGCATCAGATCTTTCTGACTCGCCGTCTCAGCGGGCAAAATCTCCGCTCCCTCCGCCGACTTTCCGCTGGCCGCGTACTTCTTCAGAATCGATTTGATGCGGACGATGGTGTAGAGGATATAGGGGCCGGTATTTCCCTCGAAGGAGGTAAAGCGGTCCACATCGAACACATAGTCCTTGGAGGCCTGATTGGAGAGATCTCCGTACTTGATGGCGGAAAGGGCCACGATTTTGGCCGTATTTCTCGCCTCCTCCTCCGACATGGTGTGGTTCTCTATGATCTTCTCATACATCTTCTCGTCCACTTCATTTACCAGCGTCTCCAGACGCATCACGCCGCCCTCTCTGGTCTTGAAGGGTCTTCCGTCCTTACCGTTCATGGTGCCGAAGCCCACAAACTTCAGCTCGGTGTCCGGATCCACAATCCCGGTCTTTCTCGCGCAGCGGAACACCTGGGTAAAGTACAGCTCCTGGCGCTTGTCTACCACATAGATGACCTCGTCGGGATGGTAATCCTTCATCCTCCACACCAGGGTAGCCAGATCCGTGGTGTTGTAAAGAGACGCCCCGTCGGATTTGAGGATCATACAGGGGGGAATCTCCTTGGCATCGGAATCCTCCTTCACGTCCACCACAAGGGCCCCTTCACTGATATAGGCATACCCGTCGTCCTTCATCTTCTGAACCATATCCGGAATATAGGGCTGCGCGTCGGACTCTCCCTTCCACAGTTCGAAGGAGACGTTCAGGTTCTCATAATTTTTCTTCAGATCCGTCACGGACACATCGAGAATATGTTTCAGCAGCGCCTGATAACCCCGGTTGCCGTGCTGAAGCTCGTAGGTGGCAGCCATAGCCGCCTCCTTGTAGGCGGGATCCTCTTTCGACTTGCCGCTGGCGGTGGGATAAATCTCCTCCAGCTCGCCGATGGTAAAGGGGGCTTCCTTCGGATATTCCCCGGTATAGTCCGGATCAAAATAGACCAGATCCGGCTGACGCAGTTTTAACTCTGTGATAATCAGGCCCATCTGCAGTCCCCAGTCTCCCAGGTGTACATCGCCGATACAGTTATGTCCCATATATTTGCCAATGCGCTTGATGCTCTCGCCGATGATGGCGGAACGCAGATGCCCCACATGGAGGGGCTTGGCCACGTTGGGGCCGCCGTAATCGATCATGATGGTCTTTGGCTTTTCCACTGTCTCCAGGCCGAACCGGCCATCCTCGGACATCTCGCCCACATACTTCGCGAGAAACTCCTCCGAGAGCTTCAGGTTCAGAAAGCCGGGCTTGCAGGGCTCCGCCATGGAAAACATCCCATTGCCCTTCAAAGCCTCAGCCACCTCCTGGGCGATGAGGATCGGCGCTTTCTTATAAGCCTTCGCCGCGGCCATCGCCCCGTTGCACTGAAACTCGCACAGATCCGGGCGGTTGGACAGGGAAACCTTGCCGTACTTCTCCTCATATCCGCAGGATACGAAGGCCTTTGTCACTTCTTCCGTTATTAAAGTTAAAACTTCTCTCATCTCTGTTCCTTTCAGACACCCGCTGTAACATCCGGGCATCTCACCTGAAGATTGCTTTGCGCTGCCGATACAGAACTTTGTATAACAGCATTCCCAGAATGCAGACGGAGATAACCTCCCCCGCTCCCACGGTAACCGCCAGATACCAGACAGCGTCCGGCACTCCGTACGCGTACTGAAGCACCAGGGGCACCACGATCATATTTGCCGCCACCGGCGGAAGGGTAAACACAAATTTGTGGTTCCGCAGCAGATAGGTTCCGATGGCTCCTGCCAGGGTTGCCAGACTTCCGAAAAGAATATCCCAGATCACGCACCCGGTCAGGATATTGCTCAGAAGGCACCCGATAAACAGCCCCGGTATCGCTGCCGGCGTAAACACCGGAAGGATACACAGCATCTCGGAAAGCCGGATCTGAATGACTCCGCTGGCCAGTCCAAATAGGTTGGCGATATAGGTCAGCACAACATAGAGGGCCGCGATCACGGCAGCCTGGGTCAAAAACAACGCACTCTTCTTTTCCATATTCTTTTTTCACTCCTTAGTTTTGTTTTACGTGTGGATGGTTTCGAACACACGATTTTCCATTGGCTGTACAACCAATACGGTATTCTAACACACTCTCCCGCAAAATGGAAGAATCAATCTCTGCGTCTCGCCCATTTGTCTGCCAGAGCGCTGATCTGATCCGCGAACTTCGCCAGATCTTTGTTTGGCATGCCCTCCGCCTCCCGGGCCACCCTGGCCAGACGGTCCACAGCGGCCAGAAGCCTTGCCATCACATTGCTGGAGGCCTTGCCTGCCGGCTTTGTCTTTCTCCGCGGTTCTCTGCTTCCCTCACGGACTCTCTCTCCGGTCAGAAGATTATAGATATCCCCGGAATAGGGAGCCGTCGTGTCATACCCGAAGGTCTCCGCCAGATGCCGGGCAAAGGAATCGCAGACCTCATCCTCCCCGTGAACCACAAAAATCTTTTTCGGAGGCCGCTTCAGCGCGCCGATCCAGCAGGTCAGCTCATTTTTGTCCCCGTGTCCGCTGATACCGGGAAGGTTTTCGATCCGGGCCGCCACCTTGACAGTCTCCCCGAAGAGCTTTACCTCCTTCGCCCCGCCCAGAAGATGGGCCCCCAGGGTTCCGGGCACCTGATACCCCACAAAGAGCACCGTACATTCCGGCCGCCAGAGATTGTGCTTCAGATGATGGCGGATCCGCCCCGCCTCACACATGCCGGAAGCGGAGATGATAACCTTCGGCTTCATGTCCAGATTGATCATCTTGGACTCCTCGCTGGTAACCGCCACTTTCAGTCCCGGAAACCGGATCGGATTCTTTCCCGCGGCGATCAGTTCCTTGGCCTCGTCGTCGTAGCACTCCGACACATTCTCATGGAAAATATTGGTGGCCTCCACCGCCAGCGGACTGTCCATGTACACCTCGAAGCCGTCAAAACCCGTGACCAGATGCTCCTCCTTGATCCGGCGGAAAAAGTAGAGCATCTCCTGGGTCCGTCCCACGGAAAAAGCCGGGATCACAAGATTTCCTCCCGACTGGAAAGTACTCTGGACAATCTTTGCCAGAGCCTTCGCGAAGTCCGGCGGCGCCGCGTGAATCCGGTCCCCGTAGGTGGACTCGATCAACACATAATCCGCCTCGTCCACATACTCCGGCGCCTTCAGCAGAGGCTTGTTGCCGTGCCCCACATCGCCGGAGAAGACGATCTTTCTCTCCTGGCCGTCCTCCGTCATCCAAACCTCGATGGAGGAAGAGCCCAGAAGATGGCCCGCATCCACAAACCGGATCTCGATGCCGTCGCAGACCCGGATTTTTTTGTGATACTCGCAGGGTACAAAGAGTTCCAGCACGCCCTGGGCGTCCTCCATGGAATACAGCGGTTCCACCTGGGGTTTCCCCGCCCGCCGGGCCTTTCGATTCTTCCACTCCGCCTCACTCATCTGGATGTGGGCGCTGTCCTTTAACATAATGTTGCAGAGTTCCGCGGTGGCTTCCGTGGCAAAGATCTGCCCCCGGAACCCGTGGGAATAAATCAGCGGCAGCAGTCCTGAATGATCGATATGGGCGTGGGTCACAAACACATAGTCAATCTCCGACGCAGGCACCGGCATCTGCTGATTCTCGTAGATATCCGGCCCCTGCTCCATCCCGCAGTCCACCAGAAAATGTTTCTCTCCGACTGTGACATAGTGGCAGCTTCCCGTCACCTCATGAGCCGCCCCGATAAACTCTATCTGCATATGCATATCCCCCTTTTTTTCTCTCCTGAGCCTTCAGTTACTCTGTTTTTATTATAACACTTTGTCCTCGGAAACTGTATAAAAACTCGTCCCCTTTCACATATTAATGTTGTGAAAATCCAGCAGGAGGTTGACTCATGTCATCATATAAAGTAGAAATTTGCGGTGTCAACACCGCAAAGCTTCCCCTCCTCACAGAAGATGAAAAGAAGGACCTGTGGAAACGCATCAAGGCCGGCGATTCCCAGGCCAGAGAAACCTACATCAAAGGAAATCTACGCCTGGTCTTAAGCGTACTCAAGCGGTTTTCCAACCACAGCGAAAACATGGACGACCTGTTCCAGATCGGCTGCATCGGACTCATGAAGTCCGTGGACAATTTCGACCCTACCATGGAGGTAAAATTTTCCACTTACGCGGTGCCCATGATCGTCGGAGAGATCCGCCGTTACTTAAGAGACACGGGCAGCAGCATCCGAATATCCCGTTCCCTGCGGGACACCGCATACAAGGCCATTGTGGCCCGGGAAAACCTCTCCCGGAAAAACTGCAACGAACCCACTTTAGAGGAGATCTCAAAAGAATCGGGCATCGAGGTGGAGGACATCGTCTACGCCCTGGACGCCATGCAAAGTCCCCTCTCCCTCTACGATCCCGTCTACAACGACGGCGGGGACACCCTGTATGTGATGGATCAGATCAGCGACAAGAAAAACCGGGAGGAAAACTGGGTGGAACACCTCTCCTTAAACGACGCCCTCTCCACCCTGGAGCCCAGGGAGCAGAGCATCATCCGCCTGCGGTTCTTCGAGGGAAAAACCCAGATGGAGGTTGCTGAAGAGATCCATATCTCCCAGGCCCAGGTCTCCCGTCTGGAAAAGAACGCCCTTCGTGCCATGGAAAAATATCTGAGCGCAGCCCGATAACGGACCGCGCTCAAAAAACGCGTCACTCCGCCAGCCGCTCAAAGACCGGAATATACGCGATGGGCGCGTCGCAGAGGACAACATCCCCTCCCTCGAAGACATTCCCGTCGTTGACATTTCTCCATTTTCCCCCGGGCAGATAGACTTCTCGTTTTACCTCCCTCGCGTGAAGAACCGGGGCCACCAGGTACTTTGGCCCGAACATATACTGATCCGACAATTCCCAGCACCTCTCATCCTCCGGAAATTCATAGAACATGGTCCGCATCAGAGGCGCTCCCGTCCTGCTTGCCTCCTCCATCAGAGAAGCGATGTAGGGTTTCAGTTCCAGCCGCCGGTCAAGCTGATCCTTCATGATCTCAAAGGCCTCCTGACCGTAGCTCCAGAGCTCGTTGTCGTGGCCGGTGTAGAGATAGCCGCCGCCGTAATCCTTGTCGGAGAGCGGCGGAATGTCGTAGGGCGCCCGGTTGCCGTGCATCCGCAGAACCGGGCAGTACACCGCGAACTCAAACCACCGCAGCAAAAGCTCCGTAAAGGCTGGATCGAAACAGTCTCTGGTCTGAAATCCGCCGATATCTGTGGTCCACCAGGGAATGCCCGCCACCCCGATGTTCAAGCCCGCCGCGATCTGATCCCGGAGAGCCTCAAAAGTACTGGGCACGTCTCCCGACCAGAGCAGTGTGGCGTATTTCTGATTGCCCACCCAGCCGCAACGGGCCAGATGCACCATGTCCTTTCCTCTCCCCTCGGCCTCCATACCGTCGCAGAAAGCCTTCGCCACCATCTGGGGATAAATATTGTTGACCGCGAGGGCCGGCCCCAGATAATAGCGGTAATGATCAAAATCGTAGGCCACAAGATCCGGCTCAATATTGTCCAGCCAGAACATGTCAATCCCGTAATCAAGATAGTTTTTCTTACATTTCTCCCAGAGGAACGCCCGGGCCTCGGGGTTTGTCACATCGATCTCGCTGCAGTCCCCCTGATAGTCGTAGGTCTGTCCGCCGCCTCTCTCCGTGCGCACCAGCAGCCCCCGCCCCAGGAGTTCGTAATAGTTGACGCTCTTCTTGTCCACCGTGGGCCACACCGAAACCATGACTTTTGTCCCCATGGCGTGGAGCTCGTCGCACATGGCCTTGGGATCCGGCCAGTACTCCGGGTCAAACTGCCAGTCTCCCTGCCTGGTCCAGTGGAAAAAGTCGATGACGATCACGTCCAGCGGAATCCCCAGCTCATGATACTTTCTCGCCACGGAGAGCACCTCCTCCTGGGTGCGGTAGCGCAGCTTGCACTGCCAGAGCCCCAGAAGATCCTCCGGCATAACCGGCGCGCGGCCTGTAACGGAAGTGTACTTCTCCTCAATCTCCGCCGGCGTATCCCCCACGGTAATCCAGTAATCCATCTCCTTGACTGCCTCAGCGCGCCACTCGGTGTAATTGTTTCCAAAGGTAACCCGCCCGATCGCCGGCGTGTTCCACAGAAAGCCGTAACCCAGACTGGACAGGGCAAAGGGAATGGAGATCTGGGAATTGCGCTGAGCCAGCTCCAAGGTGCAGCCCTTGAGATTCATCTGGCTCTGCTGATACTGTCCCATACCGAAAATCTTTTCTCCATCCCTGCCGTCAAAGCGAACGGTAAGGCTGTAATCTCCGCCGACGATAGGTTTGAACTCCCGGGCATCCACCTTCAGGCAGGCGCTCTGTCCGGTCTCGTTTCCCATATAATTTCTGGAATATTCCTGCAGGACCAGCTCCCCGTCCCGGTAAAAAAACAGCACACCGCCAGGATTGACTCGCACGCTGATCCGCCCGTTTGTAATTACCGCCTGCTGAATGACAAAGGACACATCCCCCATCTCGATCCTCTGCCCCTCGGTAATTTCCACCTTCGCCCTGCCCAGGCCCTCATCAGGGTATTCGCTCAGCGCCCAGGTCCTTCCGGTAAAATCGCCGTACTGTGCAGCGCGTACCCGCAGCGCGTCCTTCCCCCATGCTTCAATGCGCAGTGTTTCATACTGATTGCGCGCCACAAGCGCGCCGTTTTCCTCTGAAAAATACATAGTCCTCCTCCTGTTCTTCTTGTTATCGGTATATCAGGCTGCGGTAAATTTCCTCTTGCATGCCGTCCATAATAACAATATAATGATTTTATCTATCTGTTTCTTGAATAAAATTGACAAATACTAATACAATTTTGATTTTTTACAAGGAGTCACTATGCAGAACCATCCTCTGAACAATTTTTCGGCTCTCCATGAACCGGTCAATCATGGAACTGCCCTTTTTCCCATTGCTTTCTACGAAATAACCTCCCCCCTCTGGATGGAGGAGCGCATCTGGTGTCACTGGCACGAAGAACTGGAAATTCTTGTGGTAACGAGAGGTTGCGCCCGGATGAACATCGCCGGCCGTACCCATGAAATTCAGGAACGTGATATCCTCATCGTTCCCCCGGGCGCTCTCCACTCCGCGTCCCAGACTCCCGGACTGCACTTCTGCTTTTTTGCCCTCGTCTTCTCCCCCTCCCTTCTGGACCGTTCCGGCAGCGACGATATCTATCGAAAATATATCGCTCCGGTTTTCGAAAATCGCCTTCGTTTCCCGGAACACATTGTTCCTCACAGTTTTTGGCAGCAGGAGCTTCTCGCTCTCCTCTACTCCATCCGGAATCTCTTTGCAGAGAAACCGTCGGGCTTCGAGCTGCTGATCAAGGCCCGCCTTCTGGAAATATGGCACACGCTTGCCGCCCGTTCCATTTCTGCGTCTTTCGCGGAACCGCAGGCAGACAGGACTGCTTACCACATCAAACCTGTTCTCGCCTATCTGCAGAAAAACTACTGCCGCCCCATCAGTCTCGGGGAAATAGCCGAAGCCGTTCACATAAGCGAAGGCCATCTCTGCCGTCTCTTTAAATCTGTAACCGGGATGACTCTGACCGATTATCTGAATCTCTACCGTATTTCCGTCAGCGCTGACCTTCTGACCCGGAGTCAATACAGCGTCAGCGAAATCGCAGGACTGACCGGCTTCAATAACATCAGCTACTTCAATAAAATTTTCCGGCGCTATATGCACATGACGCCCTCTCAATTCCGCCGGATGCAGTCTATGCCTCCTGCTTTTCCATCTCCCGCTGCAACCGTTTCATAATGCGTTTCTCCAGACGGGAAATATAGGATTGGGAGATTCCCAGAAGATCCGCAACCTCCTTCTGAGTCATCTCCTTCTCCTCCTTTTCCCGCAGGCCAAAGCGCAGCTCGATGATCGTCCGCTCCCTCTGGGAGAGTTTTCCCATAGCCTGGGTCAGCAGTTTCCTGTCAACTTCCGTCTCCAGATCCCGGTAAATAATGTCCTCATCCGTTCCCAGAATATCCGACAGCAGCAGCTCATTTCCATCCCAGTCCACATTCAACGGCTCATCGATAGATACCTCCATCTTCTGTTTGCTGTTCTTGCGCAGATACATGAGAATTTCATTCTCAATACATCGGGAAGCGTAAGTGGCCAGCTTGATACTCTTTCCCGCGTCAAAGGTGTTGATTGCCTTCATCAGACCGATCGTCCCGATAGAGATCAAATCCTCCACCCCTACGCCGGTATTGTCAAATTTTTTCGCTATGTACACCACCAGCCGCAGATTGTGCTCGATCAGACAATTTTTTGCTTCCCTGCTATCCGACTTCCCCAGACGGTCAATACATTCCTGCTCCTCCCTCGCACTCAGCGGCGCCGGAAGGACATCCGCTCCACCGATATAAAACACTTCGTCATTCAGTATACGGATCAGTCTTAAAAACAAATTTTTCATTTCCATGCCTCCATCCCGTTTCCTTATCCCCTTTCCCGGCCCCAGCGACGCTGCATCGGACTCCCCGGCAATCCCCTCAGTTTATGTACTCCCGGTGCAGAATCATCCCATAACTCTTCCCCGCGAACACTTCCGGCTGTACAAAACCAATAACAGCCGATGGCACTTCGCGCACCTGGCCCTGACGCTCCAGCACCATCATGGGAACCGTGGCAACCTCCATCAACTCCCCGTCCCCGGCCACGGTGCGATAAGGCACCAGTCGGATCTCTTCCTGGGAAATCCCCAGGCATTCCTTCCACTCTTTGGACACGATGGACACGGGCCGTTTCGTATAGGGCTCCCGCAGGCTGTTTCCGCTGTCCGCCATGGCCCGCATGACGCCCCGCTTCTCCCCCGCAATCAGCGTGCACCGGCAGAATTTCCAATGCCGTTTCTCCAGAAAATGCAGTATCAGGAGAGTCCCGGCAAAAAGAACCGCCGCCCAGGGCAGAAGAGACAGTATCTCCTGCTCCATATATTCCAGAAGGAACTGCAGAATACCGCCCAGAAGAAAATAGAGCACAAAGGTGCTAAGAAGCTCTTTCCCGAAAATTTTCCAATGCCCCGGCCGCAGGGCCACAGCCACTGTCAAAGGCTGAACCACTGCCAGCGTAAGCATCTGGTAAAGCAGGAAATTATGTACCGAGAAAAAAGCAGCCGTTCCCAGCAAAGTTCCCACAAGGGTTCCCCAAAAAAGGCTCAAATAGCCGAAACGTCTCTTTTCCCGCAAAATAGCCTTCACGCCTAACAGACAGATTCCGTCGATCAGAAAATTCTGCATCAAAAATACATCCAGATATACCGCATATATGGTTCCCACCTCCCGTCCATTTATTATAGAAAGCCATCTCTTATTTTTTTGTCGAAAACCTTTGTATAAAAGAGTGCTGCAAAAAAAACCCTGACAGGTTTTCCTCTCCTGTCAGGGGCTGCATCGTTTTAAAAATATGTTTCTGAAATTACTTTCTGGTATTCTTAAGAAAATCCGGAATCTTGATATCCTGCTCCTTAATGCTGCTGGTAGGCGTATGGGGCTTTGTAAGTCCCTGAGTAAAGGAAGGCATCGGAGCCGTGCCGGACATACCGGATGACGGCTTCGTCTGAGCGGCGGTATGTAAGCCGTTTCCGAAATTCTGTGCACTCGGACGGTTAGCCGCGCCTGCTCCCGCGGGATATTTCATATTACTCAGCAGATTTCCTGCAGCAGTCTGCGCCGGAGCGTCCGAGGACTCCAGTCCTGTGGCAATAACGGTAATCGTCGCCTCATCCACCATGGTGTCGTCATACTTCGCGCCAAAGATAATATTGACGGAATCTCCAGCCAGATCCTGTACATAACTTACCGCGTCGTTGGCATCCATCAGGGAAATATCTCCGGAAATATTGACAATCACATGGGTCGCTCCGCTGATCGTGGTCTCAAGCAACGGACTCTCCACAGCGATCTTAACCGCCTCAATAGCCTTCTCGTCTCCCTTGGCGGTACCGATTCCGATATGGGCCATGCCTTTGTCTTTCATGACAGTCTGTACATCGGCAAAATCCAGATTGATCAATGCCGGCAGATTGATCAGATCGGTAATCCCCTGCACCGCCTGCTGAAGTACTTCATCGGCCTTCTTCAGGGCATCCGGCATGGAAGTTCTCCGATCCACAATCTCCAGAAGTTTATCGTTGGGGATCACAATCAATGTGTCCACGTTCTCTTTCAACTCTTCGATACCCGCAATGGCATTGACCATACGGGTCTTCGCCTCGAACTTAAAGGGCTTGGTCACTACACCAACTGTGAGAATCCCCTGCTCCTTCGCCAGCTGCGCCACAATGGGAGCAGCTCCGGTTCCTGTTCCGCCGCCCATTCCACAGGTAACGAATACCATGTCCGCCCCTTTGATGGCAGCTCCCAGTTCCTCCGCGCTCTCCTCGGCCGCTTTCTTACCGATCTCTGGCTGAGCGCCTGCGCCCAGTCCCTTCGTCAGCTTCTCTCCGATCTGAATCAGCGTAGGAGCCTTGCAGAGAGACAGCGCCTGCTGATCAGTGTTGACACCGATGAACTCCACTCCGCCAATATTTTCGTCAATCATTCTATTTACAGCATTATTTCCTGCGCCTCCCACACCAATTACAATAATTTTTGCGCTGGAATCCGCTTCGTTTGTCATAATCTCTAGCAAGACCTTTTCCTCCTCTTAACCGAATACTCTTTTTCTATCTTCTATCGCCAAATAAAATCAGTCCAAACTCATATAGATTATAATATAGTTTTTCCTATAATTTATCAACCTATTTTTCAAAAAAAAGCGAATTTACCCATCTGTTTGGGGAACATTCTTAAACACAATATCTGTGTTGTCCCGGCTCCAATTTTCTAAATGTAGTATACCGGTCATTCCTTCCAGGTACGGAAGAATTTTCGGCAGCCGCATCAGCTTCTCCTCCAGATCCGTCTGTTTGCCGAGTTGAATCTGAATCCCTTGATACTGCAGGGTGGCGGAACCGTCCTCGGCAAAGGTAATCCCCTGGGGTGTAATTTCATATTTTTCCAATCCCTTCAAAAGGGCGGTCAGATAAGTAAGGATCTCATCATCCGCCGGAAGCTTGTCTCCGGCCCGGGCCTCCTCGCAGGAGATGCCTCCCACCGGGAGCAGCCCCTCCAACAGACGATCTGAGGTCTCCTGCACCACACCGTCCCGGTCAAAATAAGCATACGTTCCGTCCGCCAGCGTCAGATATCCGATCATCGATTTCTCCGTAACCGTAATCCGCAGAGCGTTCAGCCCGGTCATTCTGACTTTCACACTGTCCACAAAGGGAATGTCCTTCTTCGGGTGCAGCAGATTTTCCACCACAGCGTATACAGAATTGTAGGAATAAGTGCCATCCAACACATAATCCTGGATCTGCCGCTGTGTATAGAGAGTATTTCCCTCCACCTCCACCGTCTGAACACGGCAGCAAAAATAGACAAAGATACAGGCGGCCAGCACCGCGATGACAATGCCCAAAAATATATTGATAAAATAAAATCGGAATCGCCCAAACCGTCGCTTTTTCTTTTTCGGCCGATTCTCCTGCGTTTCCTCTTTCTCTTCTCTGTCTCTTCTCATAACCAACGCTCTTCCTTACATATCGATCTGAAGTCCCTTGGAAACACTTAATGCCACCCCCATCTCCGTCAACAGTATGGCGATGGATGTGCCTCCGTAACTGATAAAGGGCAATGTGATTCCGGTATTCGGTATGGTATTGGTCACAACGGCAATATTCAGAATGACCTGAAGAGCGATATGCGCCATAATGCCGATAACCAGATAGGATCCGAACATATCCTTGGCATGGTTCGCGATGACCATAAACCGCCACAGAAGCAGAAGAAACATCAGAATCACGCAGATGGCGCCAAACAGCCCCAGTTCCTCACAGATAATGGAAAAGATCATATCATTCTGGGCCTCCGGCACGAACCCCAGCTTCTGTACACTCTCTCCCAAACCTTTTCCGAAAAGACCGCCTGAGCCGATGGCATAAAGGCCCTGAAGGGTTTGATACCCCTTGTCGGTACTCTCGGGATCCAGCCATGCCTGTATACGATCCTGCCGGTAACTGGCCATATTGATAAAGACAATAACCGCCACCACCATCACGCCGGCTATGGCAAAAAAAGGTTTATAGTTGGGATTTGCCACAAAAACCATGATCACGGCGATACCCATAATGATGACCGCTGTGCTCAGGTTGGTGTACGCAACCACTGCGAAGAGCGGAAGAATCGCCGCGATGACACGGATACAGTACTTGAAATCCCGCATCTGCTTTGGCGCTCTGGAAACCATTGCCGCCAGAAAAATAATAACCGCCACCTTGGCAATCTCCGAGGGCTGAATGGACAGTCCGCCGATACGGAACCAGCGGTTGGAATCATCTTTTCCGGATCCCAGAAAGATAACCAGCACACAGAGAGCCAGAGAACCGATGTAGGCAAGTCCTGACAGTTTCTGAAAAATACGGTAGTCCATTTTCACACAGACAAACATACCGGCAAAGCCGAGTGCAGCCGCCATCATCTGCCGCTTCAGATAATAGGCGGAATCTCCCATCCGCAGGGTGGCATTGTAGGCGCTGGTACTGTAAAGCATAACCATGCCGAATCCCAGAAGGAAAATAACCATAAAAAGCAGTGTATAATCTATGTATCTTACCTTCTTTACTCCCCGGGCGGCCCGATGAACCGTCTTCTCCTTTCTCGCCCTGATCCTGCCTCCGCTTCTTACCTTTTCTGCCATGCTCTACTCCTTTAAACGTCCTACATACTCCTTGAACATACGTCCGCGTTGCTCGTAGTTGTCGAACATGCCCCAGCTGGCGCAGGCCGGGGACAACAGTACCGCGTCTCCTGGCTCCGCCGCCTCCCAGCACAGATTTACCGCCTCCTCAAGAGAATCGGCAAATACAATATCCGTAAATCCGTGAGCCCTGGCGCAGGCCGCGATCTTCTCCCTGGTCTGCCCCAGAAGCACCAGCTTTTTTACCTTTCCGTCAAAACTCTCAATCCACTCATCGTAGACGGATTGTTTGTCGTATCCACCGCCGATCAGAACGGTCCTGCGGTTCATGGCCTGGATGCCCTTGATGGCCGCGTCGGGGTTGGTTCCCTTGGAGTCGTTGTAAAAGCGGACGCCCCGCTTTTCACATACATACTCTATTCTATGCTCCACCGCCTGAAAGGTGCGAAGTCCACGGACGATGGCATCCTTCGGTACACCCATGGCGTCCCCGATGGCAATAGCCGCCATGGCATTCTCATAATTGTGTTTTCCGAGGATCTGGAGCTCGTCCACATGGATGTAAACATCCTCTTTTCCATCCCTCCTCCACACAATCTCTTCTCCCGACAAGTATAAACCTTCTTCCAGCTTCCTGGCACTGGAAAAATATACCACTTTGAACGGAAGGGTTTCGCCGAATTCCCGGAGGACCTCATCCTCGTAATTCAGCACACAGACGTCTCCCTGTCTCTGGTTTTTCGTGATGCTCTCCTTGGCGGCAATATAGTTTTCCATGGTATGATGCCTGTCCAGATGATCCGGTGTGATGTTCAAAATCGCCGACACATGGGGAGCGAAGGTATCGATGGTCTCCAGCTGGAAGGAACTGATCTCCGCGGCAATCACCGTGTCTTCCTTTGTCTCGTCCGCCACCTGGGTGTAAGGAATACCGATATTTCCCACCACCTTCACATCGGAGTAATGCTCCGAGAGAATCTTTCCCACCAGGGATGTGGTTGTGGTCTTGCCGTTGGTCCCGGTAATGGCCGCCACCGTTCCTCTTCCCATCTGCCAGGCCAGTTCCACCTCGCCCCAGATGATCTTTCCCGCGTCCCGCAGGCGGTTTACCACCGGCAGGTCACAGGGAACGCCCGGGCTTAAAATCACAATATCCACCTGATCCGCGATCTCGTCGGGAAGTTCTCCCGCCACCACGGAAATGCCCGCAAGCGCCGTGTGCTTCTCCTTAAAATCCTCCATATCCAGATCAGCCCGGCTGTCGCAGAGCACCACGCCAGCCTTATGCCGCAGCAGCAGCTCAGCCGCGGCCACACCGCTCTTTCCCGTACCGAACACCAGAAATCTTTTCTCTTCCGCCTTCATATGTCCCTCCTGCTCTTTTCCTTCTATCCTTGCCGCAGGCTAAATGGCCGCGAGTCCCACCATGCACAGCAACGCCGTGATAATGGAGAACACAGCTACTATCCGGGGCTCTGACCATTCACACTTTTCCAAATGATGGTGAATCGGCGCCATTTTGAAAATCCGCTTTCCGTGGGTCAGTTTGAAATACCCCACCTGAAGAATCACGGAAAGCACCTCCACCAGATAGATCAGTCCCACGATCACAATAAACAGCGGCATCTGCAGCATATAGGCCGTGGCGGCCACAAACCCTCCCAGCGCCAGAGATCCCGTGTCTCCCATGAACACGCTGGCCGGGTACACGTTGAAGAGCAGAAACCCCATCAACGCCCCTACCACCGCGCAGGTAATGGGCTCAATACCGCTGTTCATGCCCACCGCCACCACGGTAAAGAACACTGCCACCAGCACGGTAACTGAGGAGGCCAGGCCATCCAGGCCGTCCGTGAAGTTCACGCCGTTTACCGTACCAATAACCACGATGTATAGAAACGGAACAGCCAGCCAGCCGAGATCCAGATATTTTCCGCCGGAAAAGGGGATCAGCATAGCCAGAGATACATCGGTATAGCGTAGCAGATAGCAGGCAAAAATGCTTGTAACTACAATCTGCAGCAGCATTTTCTGCCAGGCCAGCAGGCCGTCCGGCCGCCGCAGCACCACCTTCAGGTAATCGTCCAGAAATCCGATAATCCCGAATCCGACCGTCAGAAACAGAATCGGAATAATCTTCGGGTAATCCCGCAGAAAGATCACGCTGGTCACGCTGACCGCAATCAGTATCATGATACCGCCCATGGTGGGAGTTCCGGTCTTTACCTGATGGGATTCCAATTCTTCCCGCTCCGTCTGCCCCACTTTCAGTTTCTTGAGAAAAGGAATCAGGATCGGCCCCAACACTGCGGTTATGGCAAAGGACAAAAGAATCGGAATAAAAATCTTCGCAAACATTTTTCTACCTCGTTCCTTATATGTTATGTTTTACTGATGTTACGCATCCCCATCAGTATAGTTGATTTCTATGGATTCTGCAAGGAAGGTTCCGCCAGATCCTCACTCTTCCCGATCCCCAGATAAGGGAGAATGTTTTCAAAGAGCTCCCGCACTACCGGAGCCGCAATCGTCCCCCCATAATAAATCCCCTGAGGATCATGGATGATAACCAGCGCCAGCACCTGTGGATCCTGGGCCGGGGCAAAGCCGATAAAGGAGGCGATATATCTTCCGTTGCTTCTGGGAAGCGTCTGGGATGTGGCTGTTTTCCCCCCTATGGCGTAGCCCTCCACATCCCCGTTTCTCCCGGTCCCGGAGGAAACCACCTGGTTCAGGAGATACCGCAGTGTCCCCGATGTTTCCTCCGAGACAATCCGCTCTCCCTCATAGGTAAACTCTTTGATCAAATTTCCCTGCGTGTCCCGAACTTCCCGGGCCACATGGGGCGTTATGCGTATACCTCCGTTGATCAGAGAACTGACGGTAGCGGCCAGCTGCACCGCGGAGATCTGGAAAGACTGACCGAAGGAAATGGTAGCCAGTTCCACAGGTCCCACATTTTCCTCCGCGTGCATAATCGTATTCGCCTCTCCCGGAAGGTCGATCCCCGTTTTTTTTGCGAGGCCAAACTGACGGAAATAAGAAAAATACTTTTCCACTCCAATGCGCAGCCCCAACTGAATAAAAACCGGATTGCAGGAATTCTTGATGGCATCCACAAAGGTCTCGGGGCCGTGGCCGGTGGTCTTATGGCAGCGGATTCTGGTGTCCTCCACCATAATCGCCCCGCTGCAGGAAAACTGTTCATCCAGCGTGACAAGATGTTCCTCCAGCGCCGCCGCAGTGGTAATAATCTTGAAAGTTGACCCCGGCTCATAGGTATCGCTGACACAGGCATTCCGCCACATCTCGTTGAGAAGATCCATATCCGAAGTCTCTGTTCCATCTGTCAGAACAAACGGATCATTCAGGTTAAATTCCGGCACGTTGACCATGGCTATGATCTCTCCGTTTTTCGGATTCATAACCAGAAGTTCCACCGCGGAGGCCTGGCATTCTTCCATGGCTTTTTCGGCCAGCTGCTGCGCGTAAGACTGAATGTTATAGTCCAGCGTCAGATAGAGGTCGCTGCCGTTAACCGGCTCAAGACGGCTTTCTCCGGCGTCTTTCAGTTCCACCCCCCGAGAATCCGTCAGTGTGAGAATCTTGCCGTCGGTTCCCTTCAGATAAGATTCATACCGGCTTTCCAATCCCACAATTCCCTGATTATCTCCGCCGGTAAACCCCAGAACCTTGGAAGCCAGCTCATCATAGGGATAATACCTCCGATAATCCTCATCTACCTTGACTCCGTCCAAATCGTAGGCCCGAATGGCATCTCCGGTCTCTTTTGGCACATTGGTTTTAACCCGTTCGATGGAACTGACCTTCTCCACCCGTTTTCTGGCTTCCTCTTCTGTCAATCCCAGTTCCTTAACCAGCATATCCGCGACCGCATCCGCATCCGTAATCTGGCTGTGTATAACCGATACCGTACAGACCGTCTCGTTCGTGGCAAGAATCTTGCCGTCAGCGTCGATCAGACGGCCTCTGGCGGCCTTGATATCCCGTTCCCGTTCCTCGATGTCCTCTGCCTTCTGACTGTAATATTCCGACTGAAATACCATCAGATAAACCAGACGCCCCATGAGTACAAGAAACACAAGAAAGAACAACGCCCCAATCAGCGTGATCTTCTTCTTCATGAAATTTTTACTTCGTTCCACGCAAACCCTCAAATTGGCATTTGTACTATTTTATTGAGGATTCGTCTCCGTTATACGGGTTATATTCATGTAAGGCAGAATTTGCTGCAGAATATTGTGGGCAATCCCCATGGCGTAGGAACTGTGAGCCTGGTCCTCCACATTCGGCTCGTCCACAATCACATAGACCAGCACTTCCGGATGCTCCTGAGGCGCATAACCGATGAAGGACACCAGGTACTTGCCCTCAGCGCGCAGACCGGTCTCTGTGTCAAACTTCTGAGCCGTTCCTGTTTTTCCTCCCACATCGTATCCGTCCACACCTGCCATAGATGCGCTTCCCTCAGTCACAACCGCCCGCAGATACTGCTTCATCTGATCGCTGACTTCCCGGGAAATTGTCTGCTTGCGCAGCACCGGCTCGATCTCCTGAACCGTGTTACCGGCGTCATCGGTAATCCTCTCCACCAAGTGAGGCTGATACAGTTTTCCACCGTTTATCAAAGAACAAAAGGCACTGGCCATCTGTACCATCGTCACATTGAAGTTCTGACCGAAGGAATTGGTTGCCAGATTGATTGTGGATCCCAAAGCTTCCTCGTCATAAATCAGACTCGCTGTGGAAGTCTCCCCGGGAAGATCAATCCAGGTTCTCTGCCCGAACCCAAACAGAGACTGGAACTGGGAAAAAGTCGCAGGTCCGATCCGGTAAGACATCTGCATCAAAGCGTCATTGCAGGAATTGACCAGCGCATCCTGTATCGTCTCCAACCCGTGTCCGTTCCGGTTTACGCATCGCACGTTGTGTCCGGCGATCTGCTCGCCTCCGTCACAGACAAACGTCTCGTCTCCTGTCAGGGCCCCGGACTCCAGCCCGCCCGCCACTGTAAAAGGCTTTGCCGTAGATCCGGGCTCATAAGTGTTTGTCACAGCATAATTTCTCCACAGCTGGTTCAGCACGTTCAGCTGATCCTGCTCCGACATCGTCGCCAGTTCTTCCTGCGTATAGTAGGCGGACAGATCCCAGGGATTGTTCAGATCAAATCCCGGATACTGCGCCATGGCAAGAATACCGCCCGTGTCCGGATCCATGACCAGCACCGCCGTATTCTTGCTTCCCAGACCATTTTCGTTGGTGTACTGCTGATTAAAATTAAGAATTTCCTGTTCCACAATACTTTGGATATTCGCATCCAGCGTCGTTACCAGAGTATTGCCATTCTGGGCCTCAATGACCGTCCGCTCCAGATCGCTGTCGTTATTCAGATAGCCGTAAGATCTGCCATTGACTCCGTTCAAGACGCTGTCGTACTCATTCTCCAACCCGATAACGCCAACATTTCCGGAAGTGGTAAAGCCCAGAGTTGCAGCCGCCATGGAACCATAGGGATAAACTCTCTGGTATTCCTTTTCAAACCATACTCCGGTAATATTGTTGTCCGGATCGTCATCCTCCCTCCGTTCTTCCTGTAAATCCGTAAAGCTTTGCATCTCCTCATAGGAAACTTTTTTCGCCATAACGGAATACTGACTGTCCGGATTGTTCTCAAGCTCGTTTTCAACGGCTTCCCGGCCAATCTCCGGAAAACATTCGGCCACCGCCTCCACCGTGGAGGAGATGACCGTCGCATCGTTGGCATTGAGCACTTTACAATCTAAAATTACATTGTATACATCCACACTGGTGGCCAGCACCGTCCCCTTGCTGTCCACAATGTTCCCTCTCTGAAAAGGAATCGTCGTGCTGTCGTACTCCTGCTGGGAGAGCACAATTTTCTCATAACGCTCCCCGCTGGTATACTCTATGAACATCAGACGTCCGATCAGCCCCAGGAAAAGGGCACAGATCATGAGAAAGCTGATCAAGAGCTTTCTCTGCATCCTCTTTAAAATACGGACTCTCTTTTTTTTCACTCGTTTCTCCGGTGCTCTCAACTTATCCACCTTCCGTCACGGGATCTCATGATACTGGCTCATATAATCTGTGCGTTCCATTTCATAGTACACAATCTGATCACTGCTGGCATATCCCATGCCCAGCTCGTTGACAGCCGTGGCCTTGATCGCATTCAGATTTGTCGCCGTGTCAATCCTGCTCTGAGTAGCACTGTTCTCCGCCTTCAGGCTGGAAATTTCATCCTCCAGCTCCGCGACATGTTCCATTCTGGTAGTATTGTCTGTCTGAAGCTGCACATATCCTACAAACAGGGCGCATACCGCTACTACAGCCAGTGTCAGATACAGAGTGTGCAGGCGGTGTCTGCGCATCGCAGCCGCCCGCTTACGTTCGCGGATCCTTCTCTGGCGAAGGGCCTCCTGCTGCTTCTCCCGTTCTCTCGTCTGCCGATCCGGCAACGGCTGTGCCGTCGTATATCTCACGGTATTTCCATCCTGTATGTAATAAGTCTTTACTTCTCTCATTTTCAACTCTCCTGTCTGATCCTCTCAAATACACGCAGCTTCGCGCTCCTCGACCTGCTGTTTTCTCTCAGTTCCTCTTCCGTCGGAAGGATAGGTTTTCTCGTTACCACTCTTCCCTTCGTTTTTTTCCCGCACACACAGACCGGAAAATCCTTCGGGCAGGTGCAGGGATGTTCATTTTTTCGAAAAATGTTTTTTACGATACGGTCTTCCAGCGAATGGAAAGTAATCACGCAGATCCTTCCGCCGTTGTCGAGAAAATCGATCATATCGTCCAGGTTCTTTTCCAGGACTTCCAGTTCCCGGTTCAGCTCTATGCGGATTGCCTGGTAAGTTCGCTTGGCAGGATGTCCTCCCGTCGCCTGTGATTTCTTTGGAATTGACCTTCGGATAATCTCATTTAACTGCCCCGCCGTCTCGATCAAATGTTTTTCCCGCTCCTCCACAATATTTTTCGCGATATTGTTTGCGAACCGCTCCTCGCCGTAAGTGCGGATTACGCGGTACAACTCCTCCCGGGAATAGCCATTGACAATGTCCTTTGCCGTTTTGCTTCCGGTTCTGTCCATCCGCATGTCAAGGGGGGCGTCCTCATCCATGTAGGAAAACCCCCGCTCTCTGGCGTCCAGCTGAAACGAGGAAACGCCCAGATCCAGGAGAATACCGTCCGCGCTCTCGTATCCGAGTTCCCGCATCCGGGGAATCATATGCTCGTAGTTGTCATGCACCAGCGTCACACGGTCTTCCCAGGGCTTCAGTCTCTTCCCGGCCGCCTGCAGCGCATCCAAATCCTGATCGATCCCGATGAGATGTCCCGTCGTCAGCCTGCCGGCGATGACCGAGGAGTGACCGGCTCCGCCCAGTGTACCGTCCACATAAATTCCCTCCGGCCTGATTTTCAGTTGTTCGATGGTCTCCTGCAACAGTACCGAATAGTGGCTAAACTCCATAGATTCCTCTCTCAAAGGCCCCGGCCGCTAAATGCTCAGGCCGAGATCTGCCATATGCTCCGCAATCTCATCCATGTCATCATAGGTGTTGGACTCTTCCCATTTATGCTTGTCCCAGATCTCGATCCTGCTGAGCACTCCCACAAGCACTACATCCTTCTCCAGGCCTGCGTATTCCCGAAGCACCCCCGGAATCAGGATTCTTCCCTGCTTATCTATCTCACAGGAAGCTGCTCCCGCAAAGAAAAATCTGGAAAACTTACGGGCGTCCTTGGTGGTCAGCGGCACTTCACGGAACTTGTCCTCGATATGTTTCCACTCTTCCTGCGGATAAACGAAAAGGCATCCATCCAGACCCTTGGTTACGACAAACTCTTCCCCAAGCTGTTCACGGAATTTCGCCGGCACAATGAGTCTGCCCTTGGCATCCACACTGTGATTGTACTCTCCCATGAACATCTGCCTTTCACCTCCTCCTGTCGTTTATCCACAAAGTTATCAACTTATCCACCACTTTGTTCCATTGTCCACCACTTTGAACCACTTTTAACTACATTCTAATAGAATGAGGTCCAAAAATCAATAGATTTTTCCCTTAATTCCGGGCTTTTTCCGAGGTGGAGGAAAGTGGTTTTCCATCCCCTACAAGATGTTGTGTTTGCTTTTTTCAAGGTACAAAATAAGGAATTTGGCGCGCAAAAAAAGAAACCGGCTTTCGCCGGTTTCCTCACTTTCTGACACTTATTTCCAGAGGCTGTCCCTCATTTTTTTCACTATTCTTTTTCTCCCGCTTTTTCTTCTGCCTGCTCTCCCGTTCCGCATCGGGCCTTTTTTCTGACATATCCCACGCCCAGCAGCACAAGTGATACTATGACAAGCACCGCCGCCAGCGCCTGGGACACGGGAATGTTGGTGTTCCACAGGAGCAGCTGATCCGTGCGCATGCCCTCAATCCAGAATCTTCCGATGCCGTATCCCAGCAGATAGAGGAAGAAGATCTGCCCGTCAAACTGCTTCCGTTTCCGCAGAAACATCAGAATGCACAAAAGCACCAGATTCCAGAGAGACTCGTAGAGAAAAGTGGGGGTTACGCTGATGAAGCGGTCCCCGCCGATCAGTTCCACATGGTTGAGCATCTCCGTGGTCACATCGTCCATGGAGCGGATCGCGTTTAAGGGCAGCTGCATGGCAAAGAGACCGTCCGTGTACTCTCCGAAAGCCTCTCTGTTGAAAAAATTCCCCCAGCGGCCCAAAATCTGTCCCACCAGAAGTCCCAATACTACCATATCGGCAGTTTCGAGAAACCGCATCTTCTTGATCCGGCAGACAATGTAACCTGTAATAATTCCCGCAATGACCCCTCCGTAAATAGCCAGCCCTCCCTGGCGGATATTGAAAATATTCAGGAGGTTGTCCCTGTAGAGATCCCAGGAAAAAATTACATAGTAGAGCCTCGCGCCAATGACTGCGAAAATAATCGTGAAGATACACAGGTCCAGATAGTCGTCCTCGTTCTTTCCGTTTCGCTTTGCCTCATGGAGAATCAACGCCACCCCCAGCAGCATGCCGATGGCGATGATGAGGCCGTAATAGGCAATCTCGATACCGAATACCGTGAAGGTCTTTCCCACATTTTCCAGAGTGATATGTAAATTCGGAAAAATAATCGTCTGATTCATCTCTCTTATTCCTGATCCTTTCTCCTCGTATTGCCGTCCTTCATTATAATGCATTCCCTTTCGCATTTCCACTTTTTTCCGGGAAACAGCAAAGAAAAGAGGAGGTATCCCAAAGGATTTACCTCCCCAAAAACCGTTTATTTTACCTGAAAGCTTCCGCAGGCGGTCTGTCCCACGCCGTCGCTGCTGATAATGTCTACGCTTCCGGCGGTACACTTGGCCTGCTTGTTATATCTGCAGGTGCAGGCGTCGCAGGTAATCTCCGTGCGGCCGTCGGGCTCGCCCACCGCGTTGATGCAGGTGCCGTCCTTGCCCACCTCATAGTTGCCGCAGTAGGTCTCTTCCATCTTCATGGCAGAGCTGCCCTCCACGGTAATACCGGTTCTGCAGCAAAGTCTTCCCTCATTGTATCTGCACTCTGTCGCATTGCAATCCAACTGTGTCATAACCATGATCTCCTTTCCTTTTTTCACAGTATGACCAGTTCCGATAAGCATTATGCACACAAAGCGCCGGAAACGGATTCGCTCCCGACGCCAGGCTGAGGAGCGTTACGCCTTCATCTGCTCCAGTGCGTAGAGAGCCGCTCCGGTGGCTCCCACAATTTCCGGCTCCTCACATATGTAGAGCTTCGATCCGATCTTCTCCTCCACTGCCCTCACAACGCCGGGATTTTTCGCAACGCCGCCGGTCATCATGAAGTCCGGCTCCAACCCCACACGCCGCAGCAGGCCGAAGGCCTTGTTGGCGATGGCTCCGCAGACGCCGTTGGCAATATCCGCCTTCTCTTTGTTCCGGGCAATCAGAGAGATGACCTCAGACTCGGCAAAGACAGAGCACATACTGGTAATCTCGATCTTCTCCCTCGACTCCAGCGCAATGGCTCCCAACTCATCCAGACTGACCTCCAGAGACCTGGCAATCATTTCCAGGAAACGCCCGGTGCCGGCAGCGCATTTGTCGTTCATGACAAAATCGCTCACATCCCCGGTCTCGTTGAGCTTGATGGCTTTGCTGTCCTGTCCGCCGATATCGAGAATCGTGCGGATCTTCGGATTGAAATAATGAGCGCCCTTGCCATGACAGCTGATCTCCGTCACATTCTCATCGGCAAAGTCGATGCTGACCCGGCCGTATCCCGTGGAGACGATCCAGGAGATATCCTCCCTTTTCAGGGACGCCTTATCCAACACTTCCTTTAAAATCCGGTCCGCGCTCTCCCCGGATTTCGCTCCGGTGCGGACCACGGAAAAAGCCACGATCTTTCGATCCTGATCCATAATTACCGCATTGGTGGATGTGGATCCGCTGTCGATCCCAAGTACATACATTGCTCTGTCTCCCTCCATATTCTTCTTTGCATGCGGCCGCTTCGGCTGCAGTGACTCCAGAAACGCCTCGATTCTGGTCAGAATCTGGCCGTAGCTCTGCCGGGTATAATCGGTTTCCAGCAGAAGCACCGGCCGCTTCAGCCACTCCTTCAGCCAGGCGTACTCGTAGGCATAATTGTCACAGAACTGAACTGTGTGGTAGATGATCCCGTCCACACTGTCGGCGTAGCGGCGGATCATCTCATCCCGGTTGGATGCCTGTTCCATCCGCATACAGGGAAACTGGGAAAGCAGCCCTCTTGCATAGCTTTTCAGTGTCTCCGACTCGTCGCAGAAAATCTTTCTGCCCAGACCGGTGCAGGTCAGGTCAAAGGCCACATTTGCTCCCTTCTCTTCCAGAATTTTCTTGATATTTTCATTGACCCTGGCGCCGAGAATGCCAATGTTCAGCGCTCCCGTCTTATGGGAGATGTTCCGCTTCTCCTCTTTTCCCTTCACATAGGAGACAAAAGCCGCCTCGTCAAAGGTTTTCCCGGAGAACTTCTCATAGGATGCTATCATATCCCGGATTCTCTGCTCATAGATATCGACGCCCGCCTCTTTGGTCAGCCGCGGAGTATCCAGCATGTAGATAAATTTATCCGGATACTCTTCCCGCAACACATCATAAAGCCTGCGGATGCTGTCACAACAGGTGGTCAGGATCACACCCTCATAGCCGCCGGCCATGACGTCCTCCAGCACCCCTTTGGCAAAACTGCACATGTTCGGGTGCATCTTGATTTCCGCCTGATGGAAATTGGTCACATCAGGTTCGATCCGCCGCATCGTAACCCCCATGGACTCGAAAATCTCAATCGGCGCGTATTTACAGATATATCCTAACATACTTTTTTCTGTTCCTCCTGTTCCTCTGCCACATCATCCGCGTCCAGCATTTCCAGGAAAGCCTCCAGGCGGGTCTTGATCTGTCCGTCGTGGCTGTTGCGCTTGTCGATGCCGTCTCCGTCCAGGATCAGCATCGGAATACCCTTCTCCTGGATTCGTTCCTTTAAGAGCACGCTGCAGCCTGAAGACTGCTTACATCCCCAATGGCAAAATTGGATGACCGCGTCCGGATGGAGCATATCCGCCAGACGTCCCACCATCTGCGCCTTGTGATCGTAGGATCCGTTGTAGAGATTGTGAATGATCTTCTTCGCCAGCGCGTGGAAGGGACGGGAAACATCCAGTTCCTCCATGGAGTCAATGATGATGTCGCTGGCAATAATCTGATATTTTTCACTTTCATTAAAATATTCACGAAGGCTCTCCTGATAGAAGGGAAGCAGGTGCACCCAGAGAATCTTCTTTCCCTCAAACTTCGGATAGGTCTGGATATCCTTTACCATAAAGCGGATCAAATCCAGGAAATCCTGCGTGCCGATCAGAAGGTGCATACCCATCATCATATAGAGATGGCTGATCAGTTCTCCCGGATAATAGTATTCGCTCTGAAGCCGGAAGAAATGTACCAGTTCCTTTCTGGTCTCATTCTCAATCTCCAGCGCCTTTTTCAGCTTTTCCTCATCAAAAGTTTTACCGAACTGATTTTCCAGTTCCCTGACAAAATCCTTAAGCTGTCCGGCCAGATACTCCACCGAGGCCTCATCGTCCCCGTAGGGAACATCCAGGAAAGTAAAGGGCACACCCTTCTTCTTCTCCAGATACCGGAAAGTATTGAGATTGCCGTCGCAGGATAAGGACGTGGTAACCGCGTACCTGGGTACCGGAACCGCCCCGCTGTCAATGGCCCCCACAAAAGTTTTGTGGTAGGAGCACAGAGTGGGCGCAATGCCGGAATTCTGCGCGTAATCAATCAGAAAATCCTCCAGATGATATCCGCTCAGATAGCAGGCGAGGCATTCGATGGACAGGGTATTTAACCCGAAGCAATGCATGATCTCGCAGGGAGAAAAGATATTCCCCCAGATATAGCTGTCCTGTTTTGCCAGGGAATCCGCCACCAGGGACATCATCATGGTCTCCAGCTTCTGATAGCCTTTTGACAATTCCTTTTTGGGCAGAAGCTTCATCCGAAGCTTATTCGCCTGAAAGCCCAGCATGATCTTCCCCCAGCTCTCCCCGGGATTTTTGATCGTCTGACTCTTGACATAATCAATATATTTATCTGCAATCCACATGTCTTTTCCTCCGGAATGATTCTTTCCACATTGAAATATCAGCAAATTCTCGCCCTATCTTGTCAGATCCCGCACCCACTTGTTTTTTCGGTAGTGAATCAGCACCCATGGAATCTTTCCAACCTCATCCAGGCAGGTACACGCATACACAGCCAGCACCGGCCAGTCCAGGAAAAAGGTCCCCGCTGCCGCCAGAGGAATCGCCACGCACCACATAACCACCACCAGGCTGTACATGTCAAACATCGTATCTCCGCCCGCGGCAAAAATGCCGTTGATAATAATCGTATTGACTGCCCGGCCGATCATATAAAAGGCCATAATCAGCATCATTCCCAACAGATAGTCCTGAGCTCCCGCCGTCAGTTTTACAAAGCGCAGAATAACCGGCGTCACAAGAAGCATTACACCGGTGGATAAAAAACCGGCGATAAATGCCAGCTTTACCAATCGGTCCCCGTAAAGCTTGCCCTTCTTCAGATCGCCCGCTCCCAGTTCGTTCCCCACAAGGATCCCTCCGCCGCTGGCCAGGCCGTTGCAAAGACAGCAAACCAGATCCCGGATGACCGCAGCCACCGAATTGGCCGCCGTGGCATCCGTTCCCAAATGTCCCATAAAGGCGGAGTAGGAAGTAAATCCGATGCCCCAGGCCAGGGACGCCCCCAGAATCGGCAGTGTGCATTTTCGAAAATCCTTTGCCAGAAGACGGTTGCGCCGGAACATTCCCCGCCACTGGGGACGGATATATGTTTTCCGACAGGATAAAAAAACAACCCAGATCAACTCCAGAATCCGGGAAACCAACGTGGAGACCGACGCCCCCTCCACTCCCATGGCCGGGAATCCCAAAAGCCCGTAAATGAAAATGGCATTCATTGCCGTGTCCGCCAGGGAGATGGTTACGCTGACGCGGGCGGCCTGGGCCGCATGTTCGCTGACTTTCATGATAGCCAGATAGCACTGTGAAATACCGGTCAGCAGATAAGACCATCCGGCAATTTTCAGATAGCGAATCCCGATTTCAATCAGAACCTCCTCATCTGTGAAGATCAGCATCAGATATCTCGGAAAAAAGACGCACCCCGCAAAAAATGCCACACTGACCAGGGCGCTTAAGCGCAGACTCATACAAAAAATATCGTTTAACGTCTCCTTATCTCCCTTTCCCCAGTACTGAGCCCCCAGAATCGCGATGCCCGCCGTGATGGTTCCCAACACCATGTTCTGGATAAACTGCACCTGCGTAGCCAGCGACACCGCCGACATGGCGTTCTGGTCCAGATATCCCAGCATCAGCGCGTCCATGGCCGCCACCGTCGCCAACATCAGGCTCTGAAGCGCAATGGGAAAAGCAAGGCTCCACAGCTTTCTGTAAAAAATTTTGTCATGGAAAAAACCTGCGTCACGCATTGTTTATTTACCGTCCTCTCTCAAATAATCAGCATGGCATCCCCAAAGCTGAAAAAACGATACCGCTCCCTTACCGCGATCTGATAGGCGTTCAGCACATGTTCCCGGCCCGCCAGGGCGCTGACCAGCATGACCAGCGTGGACTCCGGCAGATGAAAGTTGGTAATCAGGCCGTCCAGTACCTTGAACCGATAGCCCGGATAGATGAAAATGTCCGTCCAGCCGCTGCACTCTCTCAGACGTCCCTTATCGTCCGCCGCGGACTCGATGGTGCGGGTGCTGGTGGTCCCCACACAGATTACCCGACCGCCGGAAGCCTTCGTCCCGTTGATGGTATCCGCCGCCTCTTTGGAAATCATGAAAAATTCCGAGTGCATGTGATGATCCTGAACGTGTTCCACCTTGACCGGTCGGAAAGTACCAAGCCCCACATGCAGGGTTACCTCGGCGATCTTTACTCCCATAGCCCGGATCTCCTCCAGCAGCTCCTCCGTGAAGTGGAGCCCCGCCGTAGGAGCCGCCGCGGAACCGTCATATTTCGCATAGACGGTCTGATAGCGATTCTTGTCCTTCAGCTCGTGGGTAATGTAGGGAGGCAGGGGCATCTGTCCCAGCTGATCCAAAATCTCCTCGAAAATCCCGTCGTACTCGAAACGGATCAGACGGTTTCCCTCCTCCACAATGTCGATGATCTCTCCCTTTAAAAGCCCGTCCCCGAAGGAGAAGCGGGCTCCGATCTTCGCCTTTTTCCCGGGCTTTACCAGAGTCTCCCAGACATTATCGCTCTTCCGTTTCAGCAGAAGCAGTTCCATTCTGGAATGGGTTTCCTCCTTCTCCCCGATGAGCCGGGCCGGGATAACTCTGGTATTGTTCAGCACCAGACAGTCTCCCGGGCGAAGATAATCTTTGATATCATAAAAATGGCGATGGGTCACATCGCCGGTTTCCTTGTCCAACACCATCAGTCTGGAGTTGGAGCGCTTTTCCAGAGGATCCTGCGCAATCAGATCCTCCGGAAGTTCATAATAAAAATCCTTTACGTCCATATCCGTACGCTCCTGTCGCATGCGCAGCTTCCACACACGTTCCCGGTGCTCTCCGCCGCGATGTTCCGATGTTTTTGTCTTACTGTGTCCGAAGCTCCGCTCCCATCTTTTTGCCAAGCTTCTTCATTACCTGGTTGGCAGCGTTCTCGATCTCCTGGGATGTCAGCGTTTTCTCCGCCGATCCGATAGTCAGACGGATCGTCACGGACTTTTTGCCCTGGGGAATCTGTTTGCCCCGGTACTCGTCCACAAAAGCCGCGTCCTTCAGCAGCGCGCTGGCCTTCTTCTTACCCATGATCGCCTCATAGATATCGCTCCAGGCCGCGTCAGAGTCGAAGAGCATGGAAATATCGAAATCCGTCTCCGGATACTCGGCCAGGTGGGCAAACTTGTTGGTTCTGGAGATCAGCGGCACAAGCTTTGTGGCATCCAGCTCAAAAATCATAACCGAGAGATTCTTGATGCCGCATTCCATGGAAACTTTCTTTGCCAGAAGTCCCATGTCGCCGATCTTCACATCCCCGAGGCAGAGGTTCAGCCACACCACATTGTCCGCCCATACCGGCTTCTCCTCCTTCCGGAACTCATAAGCCTCCATCTGGGTATATCGGGGCATGTACTCCAGAACGCCCTTGGCCTCCCGGAAGAGCTCATTGATGCTCCTGGTTCCGCTGGCGAAGGCCCCGGCGATATGTCTGCGCTGCTCAGGCAAGAGCTCCGTCTCGTCGTAGGGCGAGCTATAATTTCTGTCAAAAAATACCTGCGCCTCCTCAAAAATGGAGAAATCGTTGAAGTAGCGTTCGTTCTTTACCACCGCCTCGCAGATGTTCGGGAGCAGGGAGGATCGGATGAAGCTTTGATCCGGCGCCGGCGGCGTGGAGAGCCTCAGCATTCCTTCCGTGCTCTGCAAAACCGCATTCACATACACATCGTTCATCCAGGGATAGGTATAGATCTCCTGCATGCCGCAGCGAATCGCCAGATACTCCTTGATACCCCGGATCAGGCTCTTGTCCTTCTGATTGATAGCTCCGGCAAAGGACGTGGTAAAGGATGTGGCATCAAAATGGTCGTATCCGTACATTCTGGCCACTTCCTCCATCACGTCGTCCTTGATGGAGATATCGCCGGTGGAACGCCAGGTGGGCGCGGTCACATGCATATTGTCGCCACTGATCGCCACCTCAAATCCAAGACGTCCCAGGCATCCCTGAATCTCATCCTCTGTCAGATGCTTTCCTAGCCTCTTTTCCAGCCAGGTCAGACTCACGTCAATCTGAGCCTTCTCCAGCTTTTTCACATACTGATCGCAGTATCCGGTCACTTTCAGTTCCGGGTACAGCTCCTTAAAGTATTTCATGGAAAGAGCCAGCGCCTGGTCGCACCGCTCGGGATCAATGGCCTTCTCATACCGGGAGGAAGCCTCTGTACGGGTGTCGTAACGCAGCGCGGTCCTGCGGATGCCGGCCGCCTCAAAGTTGGCCACCTCCAGAATGACCCGCCGTGTCTTCGGCAGAATGGAATCTTTCGCTCCGCCCATGACGCCCGCCAGGGCCACCGGTCCCTCGGAGTCCGTGATAACCAGATCATCCGGGCACAGGGAAAGTTCCTTGTCGTTTAGGAGCACCAGCTTCTCCCTCTCCGCGGCGTGTCTTACCACGATATGGTCCGTGATATTGTCCGCGTCAAAGGCGTGGGTGGGATTTCCCGTGGCGAGCATCACATAATTCGTGATATCCACCAGCGCGTTAATGGGGCGCATGCCAGCCTTCCAGATCCGGCTCTGCATCTTGTAGGGCGACGGTTTTACCCCTACACCGGACATCTCCACACCGATATATCTTGCGCAGCGATCCGGATCCAGAATCTCCACATGGAAATCAGACTGCACGTCCGTCTCGAAGAGCTCGATCTCCTTCAGCCGGAGATTGTACAGAGCCGCAATCTCACGGGCGATTCCATAGTGTCCCCACAGATCCGGGCGGTTTGTCATGGACTTGTTGTCGATCTCCAACAGGACATCGTTCATGTCCAGCGCATCCGCGAGAGACGTACCTGCAGGCACATCGAAAGCGGACAGGTCGAGAATTTCCGCCTCCCGCTCAGCCGGGAACAGATCTCCCAGCCCGATCTCGTCGGAAGCACAGATCATGCCGTAGGACTCCACGCCGCGAAGCTTGGAATTCTTGATGATTACCGGCTCTCCCTCTCCGTGCCAGCGCACCACCGCACCGGGGCAGGAGACAGCCACGCGCATCCCCTCCTCCAGGTTGATGCCTCCACAGACAATGTCCTTGATCTGTCCGTCTCCGACGTCCACTTTGCACACTCTCAGTTTATCCGCATTGGGATGGGCCTCGATTTTCTCGATCACGCCCACTATCATATTGTCGAAACGGCGAGCCAGATCCTCCACATCTTCCACTTCCACCGTGGACATAGTCAGATCATATGCCAGCTGCTTTAAGTCCATGTCCTCCGGGATATTTACAAAATCCTTTATCCAAGATAACGATAATTTCATCTTTTTCCTCTCCTATCTGAACTGTTTCAGGAATCTCAGGTCGCCGCTGTGGAACAGCCTTACGTCATCCACACCGTACCGCATCATAACCAGCCGGTCCAGGCCGATATTGACATAGAAACCGGTATACTCATCCGGGTCCAGTCCCGCCGCCCGCAGCACGTTAGGATGGGGGGATCCTCCCGGCATGACTTCGATCCAGCCCACATGCTTGCAGACGCTGCAGCCCTTGCCGCCGCAGACCTGGCACTGCATATCGATCTCAAAGCCCGGCTCCACAAAGGGGAAGAAGCCGGAGCGCATCCTTACCGGCACATCGGTACCGAAGACTTTGCTTAAGATACTCTTTATCATCACTTTTCCGGAAGTGAAGGTAATGTCCTTGTCCACAATCAGCGCCTCGTACTGAAAGAAGGCTCTCTCGTGATGGGAGTCCGTGGTCTCGTTCCGGTAAACCCGTCCCGGATACACGAAACGGTAGGGGGGCTTGTGGGTCTGCATGTAGCGTACACTCCCGCCGGTTAAGTGGGGACGGAGGCAGAGTTTCTCGTTAGTGTTCCCGCTGTCATGCCCGGCAATCCAGTAGGTATCCATACTCTCCCTGGCGGGATGGTTCGGCGGGAAATTCAATTTGTCGAAGGCGTACATTTCACTGGTAATCTCGTCCTCCTCAAAGATCTCAAATCCCATGGACCGGAACGCGTCGTTCAGATCATAGCACATCTGGGTAATGGGATGAAGACCGCCGCCGGAGGGCATGATGCCCGGAACGGAACAGTCAAAATCCGGGGACACCTCAGAGGCCTTCAGTTTCAGCTCCAGCCGCTTCTCATCGATCAGCTCTGTGATCTGCTTCTTTGCCTGGTTTAACAGTTTTCCCATCTCCGGGCGGAGCTTTGCGTCCAGTTTCGGCATCTCCTTCATCAGAAGCGTCAGAGAGCCCTGCTTTCCCACATAAGCGGTCTTCAGATTCTGCAGTTCCTTCTCGCTCGTCGCCTCAGAAAGTTTTGTCTTTGCTTCTGATACAACGCGATTGATTTCGTCTTTCACAATGATTCTCCTTTCCTGTAAACAAAGAGTTCCGCAAGCGGAGCTCTCGCGCTGAGCGCGGTCGCTTTAGCGACATATTTCTGCTTCGCGCGAGTGCGCATTCTGCGGAGCTTTTTTATTTCATAGGAACTGTGTTGCTATGAAATAAAAAGCTCCGTCCCTCCAAAAAAAGGGACGAAGCTGTATTCCGTGGTACCACCCTGCTTCCCGGCTTCTGCCGGGCACTCAAGCTGCGTAACGTGCAGAAAACGTCATCCCCTACTTTTTATCCGATGAATGTTCGGGAATGCTGCTCCGATGGGAAATTCACATTTCTGTCTGAACCCGAAGGGGCTTCCAGCCGATGGCCCCTCTTCTCTGTGGGAAAACAGGATGCTACTGACATCTTCCTCGCATTTGCGTATTACCTGTTTATGATATCACAGAATCCTTCAAAGTCAAGCACTTTCCCCCCGTTTTCCTGTGCTTTTCGCCCGGTTCCGTGAACTGTTTTCCCGGCAGTTTTCTTTTTTCACAGAGGAACGGCGCCAAAACAGAATCCGTCCTGTCAGCTCCCCGAAGAAAAGATTCGCCTCCGCGCACACCAGAAAAATATACATGCACACATACAGCCACAGCATCAGAAGCGCCACCGTGGTCATGCTTCCGTACATACTGAAACCCTGAAAATCATTTACATAGACAGAAAGCAGGAAGGAAAAGACATACCAGGACAAAGCGCAGGCTACGCCTCCCGGAAATTGGCGAAGAAACGTCAGCTTCCGGTTTGGCAGCGCTGCGAAAAGAATGGTAAAGAAAACGCACAGAAGACAGAAAATTATAATTCCCCGGAACAGCGGCTGCACCCGAACGATAAAGGAAAAGATTCCCCCGTTCTCCGGCAGCATCCGGTACAGAGCATCGGAAAAAACAAAAAAGGTAAGCACTGTCAGCAGAGCCAGCACGAACACCAGAGTATAAATCACGGACCAGAAGCGAATGACGAGCCAGCTTCTCGTCTCGTACATGCCATTGACCGCATTGAGTCCCGCCGTGAGGTACTGAATCGCTTTGCCCGCCGCCCACACCGCCAGAAAGGCCGTGACGGACAGGACCCCCGGCCTTCTGTCATAAACCTCATCCAGCACATGGATAAAAAAAGGCTCCACATAATCCGGCATGGAAGCCGCCGCCGTCTCGATCACGTACGCGCGGCTCACAGGGGTGTACGGAAGCAGGGATGAAAAAAAGATCAGAAACGGGATAGAGGACAACAGGATAAAAAAGGCTGCCTGAGCCGCAAAGGCACCCACATTGTCCATTCTGCACTTCCTCACAAAATTTCGAATATTCTTCCAGGCCAGTCTTCCCATCGTCGTCCGCATCTCCCGTCACTGGAACAGCTGAGCGATATCCACATTCTGGTAAAAGAAGTGAAGAATATCCTGATACTCCCACCCTTCCGCCGCCAGCGCCTTCGCGCCGTTCTGGCTCATGCCGGCTCCGTGGCCGCATCCGCCGCCCCGCAGAATCCACTGGCCGTCCTGTACATCCAGCACAAAAGCCGCGCTGTAGAGACGGTCAAGTCCCGTGACAATCTCTCCGTTCTGAAGCTGTACCGAGGTCTGGGCAGCTCCGAGGATATCCCGGATATGCAGTTCCCCCGTGACGTCTACCGTCCCGCAGGCAAATTCCAGACGTGCCTCCTCGATTACCCCTCCGGCATTTCGTCTGGCAACCTGAAAATTTTTCAGTTCCCCAAAGGCCTCCGCCGCTGTCGCAATCTCTGTATCACTTATTCTTCTCTTCAGATCGTCGGAATATACCACATCCTCCCCGTCTTTTTTCTTCAGATTCACAATAGCATCAACTATATTTGTTGTCCTGTTTGCCACGTCGATTACCGCCACCCAGCGGAAATAACGTTCATCCCGCTCAAAGGCATGTTCATCCCATCCCCGGATATAGCTGTCGAAATCTGCCGGCGCATCCCCTGATCCCACATATACAGACTGGAATACATTTTCATCCGCGCCGAAAATACTGCCTGACTGGGAAAATCCGCAGGATGTGGAATAGTAAAGAGCATCTACAATCTGTCCCTGACTCATCAGTACCTGCCCGGATGTTTCCCGTACTGCCTGGGCGCTCAAATCCCCTGAAGCCTCATGGTTATACACCTGAAAAGAAACCGTATCGTCCAGATGGGCGTGAAATTGCGGATAATGTTCCTGCCCGGTCTGAGCGTAGAGATAACTTCTGGCACAGACTGCCTGGGCTTTCAGTGCTTCCAGTCCGTAGCTCTCCGGCATCTCGCTCGGCAGCACGCACGCCAGATAATCCTCCGTGGACACTTCATTAACCAGGGCATATCCGTTTGCGTCCTGCCAGACTTCCAGCGTCCCCCGGTAACCGGGCTGCTGCCGGGCTCCGGTCTCGTCCACCAGATAAAGACATCCGCCTTCCGCAGGAGTAACCACAGTAGTTCCGGTAAAAGAGACCAGGTTTTCCGCCCCGAAGGAGACGACTTCATTCGGTCCCAAGGTCCACTGCTTCGTCCCGTCATCCAGAATACAGCCGGCATCTCCCGCGATTCGGACACTTCCCCGATAGGTATCGGTATCGTTTTCCAACAGCAGCACTCTTACCGCCTCCATGGGTTCCGGAACAGAAGCTTCTGCCTCCTCCCCAGTCTGCCCCGCCGTCTGCTGTCGGAGAAACTCTGAAAGCCGCGCCTGTATCTCCCTGAGATTTCCCATCCTCCACTGCATATAGAGAATACTTCCGATCAGCCCCATGCACAGCAGTATATAAAAGCAGACGAGCCCTCGCCTTCCGCGGCTGCTCCCGCTCCTTTTCCCGAAATGTCGTATGTATTTTCTATAATTGTGCCCATACCTTCTTTGCCGTGCCAATACCTTTCTCCTTTTGTGCCTATCCTGTCTGCATTCATTCTATCTTATTTTCCCCGGGCGGAAAAGAGAACAAAAATAAAAAAGGAAGCCGAAGCTTCCCTTTCCTCTTCTGTACTCCCTCCTCCGAAGAGGATTTCTCTTAAAAGTAAGAACCCAAAATGCCGGGCCTGTATTTTGACTCCTAGCAAAGCTAGGTGGGTAACCGCAACCTCTCTTCTGCCTTCCGCTGCGCAATGACGGCCTGACATCCAATCGGCAATAATAGGAATCCCGTTTAAAGTAAATGTAGGTTCAAAATCACAGGTTAAATCGAACATCCCAGGCTTTTACACTGTCGCGAAAGCCTTCCGCCTTCGTTCCATGAACACATTATAATACATTCCCCATACTTCTTCAAGACAAAAAATAGGCTTCCAGAAACTGTCTGTCTCAGACCTCGGTCGCCGTTCTTTATAAAAAATTAAGTTTTTGTTCCTTGTACTAAAATCAAAACAATGCTATGATATTAAATTAGAGAAGGAGGTATGCATATGGAAAATACAACTTTTAGCGAAGTCACCCCCCAACTTGTAAAATTAGCAGAGCTTTCACGGGAATCCTCCTACATCGATCCCGAACTTTACACAAAATATGACGTAAAGCGCGGTCTTCGAGATCTGAACGGCAAAGGTGTCCTGGTCGGCATTACCGACATCTCCGAAGTCAACTCGAAGAAAATGGTTGATGGAAAGGAAATTCCCTGTGATGGCCAACTGTTCTACCGCGGTTATAACGTGCAGGAAATCATCAAAAAAATGCCAAAGGACAGCCACTTTGGTTTCGAGGAATGCACCTATCTGCTGCTGTTCGGCAAGCTTCCCAATCGCGAGGAACTCACTGAGTTCTGTCAGCTTCTTGGCAGCTACCGGTCTCTGCCGCCGAATTTTGTGCGGGACATTATAATGAAAAAGCCCAGCAAAGATCTCATGAATACGCTGGCCCGCAGCGTATTGACGCTGTATTCCTACGATGACAACCCGGATGACACGTCCATCCCAAATGTTCTGCGGCAGTGCCTGCAGCTGATCAGCATGTTCCCTCTGCTGTCTGTCTATGGTTATCAGGCATTTCGCCACTACCATATGGGAGACAGTCTGATCATCCACTCTCCCAAGCCGGAGTATTCCACTGCAGAAAATATTCTTCACTGTCTGCGGGATGACACCAAATTCAGTCCTCTGGAAGCCAAGCTTCTGGATGTGGCTCTCGTATTACATATGGAACACGGCGGAGGAAACAATTCTACCTTTGCCACCCATCTGGTATCTTCCTCCGGAACCGATACCTACTCTGTCATCGCCGCGGCTCTCGGATCTCTGAAGGGGCCCAAGCACGGCGGGGCTAACATCAAAGTGGTAAAGATGTTCAACGACATGAAGGAGACGCTGAACGACTGGACCGACGAGAAGGAAGTCGGCAATTATCTCCGGGCTCTGCTTCACAAGGAAGCCTTCGACAAGGCCGGCCTGATTTATGGTATGGGCCACGCCGTTTACTCCCTTTCGGACCCCCGTGCGGTTACTTTCCATTCCTTCGTGGAGGCGTTGGCCGAGGAAAAGGGATACCAGAAAGAATTCGCCCTCTACTCTCTGGTGGAGAGACTCGCTCCCCAGATCATCGCCGAGGAGCGCAAGATTTACAAGGGCGTCAGCCCCAACGTAGACTTCTACAGCGGATTTGTATATCAGATGCTTGGTCTTCCCATGGAGCTCTACACGCCGATCTTCGCCATTGCGCGTATCGCCGGCTGGAGCGCACACCGCCTGGAGGAGATCTGCCAGAATGGAAAGATCATGC
>CASECT010000032.1 GCA_949286525.1 uncultured Eubacteriales bacterium
TGGCGCATGAGTCCGTGACCTGCCGCTGGCAGTGGAACCGGTGTGACTCCGGTACCGACAGTATAGTCTGGATGAGAGAAGATAAGCTTTTTTGCGTGGTTATCTTGCCCCGGATGCGTTTTCGTGTCCGGGGTTTTTGTATGCGGAAGGACCATTCTCGGCGTCAGAGGCAGGAGAAACGCAGAATCCTTCCCAGTCCGCAATTTTCAGCTTACCACAACCGGAATTTTCCTAAATAAAAATATTTATGGAAAAGGAGTGTTACCTATGAGCACAACAAGCAGCATGTCAACCAATCACTATTCCTCCGGACAGAGAAAATCCTCCGGAAAACGTTCGGCAGTCAGAGGAACCACCAACGTCCGCTATGTCACAGTGACGGCTATGCTCTCCGCCATCGCCTTCATTTTGATGTTTCTGGATTTCTCGGTCCCCATCATGCCGTCCTTCATCCAGATGGATCTCTCGGAGCTTCCGGCGTTGATCGGCTCCTTTGCCCTCGGCCCGGTCTGCGGCGTGGTTGTCTGCCTGGTCAAGAATCTGCTTCATCTGATGATTACCTCTACCGGCGGCGTGGGAGAGTTGAGCAACTTCGTGCTGGGCGCGTCCTTCGTGCTTCCGGCGGGACTGATTTACCGGAAGATGAAATCGAAGAAGGGGGCGGTCCTCGGTTCTTTGGTGGGAGCGGTTATCATGGCGTTGGTCAGCTTCCCCTCCAACTATTTCATCATGTATCCGGTGTATGAGAATTTCATGCCTATGGACACGATTATTGCGGCTTACCAGCTGATTCTTCCCTCCGCGGATGAACTCTGGAAGTGCCTGCTGATCTTTAACGTGCCCTTTACCTTTGTGAAGGCGCTGTTCTCCGTTGTCATTACCATGCTGGTGTACAAGAAACTTTCGCCAATCCTGAAGGGAACGCAGAATCTGTAGAGAGTCAAATGTCATAGTTTTCTTTTTTGTTGGGGATGCCGCATCCATGTGGGATGAAAATCATAGGTGCGGCATTCCTTTTTTTGCGTCGGTGTACAGGGGGCAGGAGATCCCGCTGGCAATTTCCAAATGTAAGGTAAATGTGAGGTGGCCGAGACCATGATTTACAGCTATGCGCCTTTATGATTTTTTCGGGCATCTTTTCCATCCTTGTCTATACCAGAGGAAAAGTAAAATCGAGACTTATGCAGGTATGCGTTGCGATCAACAGTATTTACGCGGTCGGCGCCATTGCGATCATCTGTATGACCATTCCGGGATGGATCAACGGGTAACAGGAGGACACCTACACAGGCTCCTATCATGCCGACTATGAGGAGTTCAGCGGCACGGAGTATCTTTTCGGGGGTACCGGGCTGAAGCGGGAAAAGGGCGCCAATCTTACCGTCACTTATGAGCTGGCGGTGGATGTGGAATGAAAGGGGGTTTGTGTATTTTCGGGAATCGTGTTATACTTAGGCATCAGAGAGCAAAATAGCCGTATGAGAGGTTTATTATGATCATAGAGACGAACAGTCCCCAGGAGACGAAGGAACTGGGCAAAAAACTGGCGGAGCGGGCGAAGCCGGGAGATGTGTTTACCCTCGTGGGAGATCTCGGGGTGGGAAAAACGGTCTTTACCCAGGGAATTGCGGAGGGACTCGGCATCGACGAGCCGGTCAACAGCCCGACCTTTACCATTGTTCAGGAGTATGAGAGCGGCAGAATACCTTTCTATCATTTCGATGTGTACCGTATCGGCGATCCGGAGGAGATGGACGAGATCGGATTTGACGATTACATTTACGGGGACGGCCTGTGCCTGATCGAGTGGGCAGATCTGATCGAGGAGATTCTCCCTAAGAAGCGGGTCGCGATTCGGATCGAGAAGGATCTGGAAAAAGGTTTCGATTATCGCAGAATTACCATACAGGAAGAGGTAGATAAATGAAAATTTTGGGACTGGACAGCTCGGGGCTGGTGGCCAGCGTAGCCCTTGTTGAGGACGATCAGCTGGTGGCGGAGTACACGACAAATTACAAAAAGACCCATTCGCAGACCCTTCTTCCCATGCTGGACGAGATTACCCGCATGGTGGAGCTGGATCTGTATACCATAGACGCGATCGCGGTGGCTGCGGGCCCCGGATCTTTTACCGGGCTTCGCATCGGTTCGGCGACTGCGAAAGGACTGGGACTGGCACTGGATCTTCCTATTGTGCCGGTACCTACGGTGGAGGCGCTTGCCTATCAGCTCTGGGGCAGCAGGGATCTGGTCTGTCCCGTCATGGATGCCCGGAGAGGCCAGGCTTACACCGGCATTTACCGCATGACGGACCGGGGCCTGGAGACGCTTCTTCCCCAGTGCGCCATTGCTGTGGAGGAACTTCTGGAAAAGGTCAATGAGCTTGGCGAGAGTGTGATTTTCCTCGGGGACGGCGTTCCGGTGTTCCGGGAGAAGATTACGAGCCAGTGCGCGGTTCCCTGTCGTTTTGCCCCGGCCCACCGCAACCGGCAGAGCGCGGCAGCGGTGGCAGTGCTTGGCATGGAATATTTTCGCCAGGGGAAATGCGTGACGGCAGCGGAGCATGTGCCGGACTATCTGCGTATGTCCCAGGCGGAGCGGGAGCGCCTGGAACGGGAAGGAAAAAAGGCGTGAAAGAACCGGAAGATCGCGAGCGGCATGAGCGAGAGGAAACATATCAGATCAAAGACGCGCGGGGAGAAGAATACTGCATTCGAAAGGCCCGGAAGGAGGACCTGGAAGCGGTGGCCGAAATTGAGAGAAGATCGATCCCGGATCCCTGGAGCCGGAAGGGATTTGCGGAGGCCCTTGGAAGGCCGGAGGTTATCTTTCTTGTTGCGGAGAAAGAAGCAGAGCGACGCGAAATCGCAGGTTATTGTGTGCTGTACACGGCGGCTGACGAGGGGGAGATTCCCACGATCGCTGTGGATTTTGGCAGCAGGCGCCGGGGAATTGCCGCGAAGCTTCTGTGCACGGTTTTCGCCGAGGCAAAAAAGAGCGGTGTAAAGCGCGTTTACCTTGAGGCGCGCCAGAGCAACGCCGGAGCGCTGGCCCTGTACGAAAGCTGCGGATTTGTTGTGGACGGAAAACGTCCGGGATTTTACAGCAATCCAAAGGAGGACGCCGTACTTTTGCACCGGGAACTGTCCGCACTGGAGGGCGCCGTGCTTCTGCACCGGGAGCTGTCCGCGACGGAGAACACTGCTGACGCGCGGGCGGATAGATGATCAGATAAAAAAGGAGAGAAGAGATGCTGGACGTATGTTTGCTGGGAACGGCGGGGATGATGCCTCTGCCGAACCGATGGCTCACGTCTCTGATGACGAGATATAACGGAAATGATCTGTTGATTGACTGTGGAGAAGGCACTCAGATTGCCATGAAAGAGAAGGGGTGGAGCCCGAAACCCATCGGGATTATCTGTTTTACCCACTACCACGCGGATCATATCAGCGGTCTGCCGGGGCTGCTCCTTACTATGGGAAACGCCGAGCGCACGGAGCCGGTAACCATGATCGGACCGCCGGGACTGGAGCGGGTGGTAAACGCCATGCGGGTCATTGCCCCCGAACTGCCTTTCCCGATTGAGTACCGGGAACTGCGGGAGCCGGAGGAAAAGTTGGAGATCAACGGTTATCACATTACCGCATACCGGGTCAACCACAATGTAACCTGCTACGGGTACGCCATCGAGATTCCCCGGGCGGGGAAGTTTGACGTAGAGCGGGCCAAAGAGCTGGGCCTGCCGGTTTGTCTGTGGAATCCCCTGCAGAAGGGTACACAGGTGGAGTGGGAAGGTAAGACCTACACGCCGGATATGGTTATGGGCCCGGCGAGACGAGGGATCAAGATTGCCTACTGTACTGACAGCCGCCCCACGGAGCGCATTGTGACAAATGCCAAGGGTGCAGATCTGTTCATCTGCGAGGGGATGTATGCGGAGAAGGAAAAACTGGCAAAGGCCCGTCAGTATAAGCATATGACGTTTTACGAGGCGGCGCAGATGGCAAAGGAGGCGGAGGTTTCAGAACTCTGGCTGACCCATTTCAGTCCCTCCCTGACCAATCCCAGATCCTACATGGATGAGGTGCGCTCGATTTTCCCGGAAACCTATCTGGGAAAGGACGGCAAGACAAAGACGCTGGATTTTGTGGAAGAATAAAGCTTTTGCGGAGATATAAAGGTGTTTGCAATGGAAGAAAAAGAGATCAGAATACTCGCGATAGAGAGCTCCTGCGATGAGACGGCGGCGGCGGTAGTGTGCAACGGAAGGGATGTGCGAAGCAACATCATTTCCACACAGATTCCCCTGCACACGCTCTATGGAGGCGTTGTGCCTGAGATCGCCTCCAGAAAGCATATGGAGCGGATCAATCAGGTCATCACTGCAGCCCTCGCGGAGGCGGATACGACGTTGGATGATCTGGACGCGGTGGCGGTAACCTATGGTCCCGGACTGGTGGGGGCGCTTCTGGTTGGAGTGGCGGAGGCGAAAGCGATTGCCTTTGCCCGGAAACTGCCGCTGATCGGAGTGCATCATATTGAAGGACATATCAGCGCCAATTATATAGAAAACAAAGATCTGAAACCGCCTTTTCTGTGTCTGGTGGTTTCCGGCGGCCATACTCATCTGGTAAATGTGGAGGATTACGGCGTGTACCGGATTCTCGGACGTACCAGGGATGACGCGGCGGGAGAGGCCTTTGACAAGGTGGCCCGGGCCATCGGTCTCGGATATCCCGGCGGTCCGAAGATTGAGCAGAAGGCAAAGGAGGGAAATCCTGACGCCATTCCTTTTCCCATTGCCAAAATCGAGGACGCACCTTACGATTTCAGCTTCAGTGGACTGAAGTCAGCGGTACTCAATTATATCAATGGCAAAAAGATGAAAGGCGAGAGCTACAACGAAGCGGACATCGCCGCTTCGTTTCAGAAAGCGGTCATCGGCGCTCTGGTGGATCACGCCATGCGGGCGGTGGAGGAGTTCGGCGCGGACACCTTTGCCATTGCCGGCGGCGTGGCTTCCAACGGCACTCTGCGTCAGGCCATGGAGGAAGCCTGTCGGAAAAAAGGAATAAAATTCTACCATCCCTCGCCTGTCCTCTGCACGGACAACGCAGCGATGATCGGCGCCGCGGCCTACTATGAGTTTCTCGCGGGGCGGCGGGATGGATGGGACTTGAACGCTGTGCCGAATCTGAAGCTGGGAGAGCGATAGGAGGAGAGGAAATGTACAGAGGTCAGACGTTTTCCGCTGTGGTACTTGCGGCCGGATCCGGAAAGCGGATGGGAACATCCGTGGCAAAGCAGTATCTGCCCCTGCTGGGAAAACCGCTGATGGTGTATTCATTGGAGGCTTTTGCGAAAAGTCCGGTGGATGAAATCATTCTGGTGGCAGCCCCCGGGGAGACGGCGTACTGCCGGCAGCAGATCGTGGAAAAATATGGAATTGAGAAGATGCCCCGTATCGTGGAGGGTGGGCAGGAGCGGTATGACTCTGTCTATGCCGGCCTGCAGTCCGTGACGGGAAACTATGTCCTGATTCATGACAGTGCCAGGGCTTTTCTCACGGAGGAGATCATTTTCCGTGCCATGGACGCGGTGCTTGGATGTGGCGCGGCGGTGGTGGCAATGCCGGTTAAGGATACCATCAAGGAGGCGGGAGCTGATGGGATCGTCAGCGGGACGCCGGACCGCAGCAGACTCTGGAGCGTTCAGACGCCTCAGTGTTTTGAGACGGAATTGGTGCGGGGCGCTTACGGTAAACTGATGGGGCAGGAGGAGATCCGTGTGACGGACGACGCCATGGTGGTGGAACAGATGACGGCTCATCCGGTGCGCCTGATTGAGGGCTCTTACGAGAACATCAAGGTTACTACGCCCGACGATCTGCTGCTGGGAGAGGCCATTTTAAAGCGGCGGGAAATGACGGTAAAAAGAGAAGAGAAAAAAGTTTGAAATTGTAGTTGACATTCCCATATTTCAATGGTAGAATCTTATTCGTGCCAAAAATGGCGGATCCATGGAGAGGTATCGAAGTGGTCATAACGAGGCGGTCTTGAAAACCGTTTGTCCGAAAGGGCGCGTGGGTTCGAATCCCACCCTCTCCGCTGATGATACCTTCCCGCAGGGAAGCCATTCATCTATATATTTGAATATTGTTCGATATGTTCGAGCAACTTGGAGAAGTACCCAAGCTGGCCGAAGGGACACCCCTGGAAAGGGTGCAGGTCGTTAACAGCGGCGCGAGGGTTCAAATCCCTCCTTCTCCGCTCAATCATTTTACAAAAGTTGTCAAAAGTTTTAACAACTTCTTGACAAACCTCGTAAGAGGTGGTAATATGATTTAGCTAACCGAAAAACAGGTTAGAAAAAGATGAAAAAGTTGTTGACACAGCAGCGAAGATATGATATCTTATAGAAGTTGCTGATGCGACAGCGACCCGACCTTGATAACTGAACAGTGAAACAACCTTGAAAGATTCTAAGAGAAAATTTTTCGAACAAGCTTAGCAATAAGCGACCTAAAAACAGTAAAGCAGGAAAAGGCCAGAAGAGCCTGGGACTGCAGGAACAACTTTTAAACATGAGAGTTTGATCCTGGCTCAGGATGAACGCTGGCGGCGTGCCTAACACATGCAAGTCGAACGAAGCGCCTTTTTACGATTTC
>CASECT010000033.1 GCA_949286525.1 uncultured Eubacteriales bacterium
AACGACAGCTTTTCCGCCAGCTCATCCAGCGCTTTCGACTGCTCAAAGGTGAGGGAGCCGCAGTGATTTCTGGCGTAGTCCACACAACGATAGAGATTTTCTGCTTCTTCCGGCTGGAACAGGCGTTGTTCCTGGAACAACCCCGAACGCCGGACGAAAGATTCTTTTGCATATGCATAATTGGGAGAATAATCGCCGCCGGATACATAGCCGCGCTCTTTATCCTGATCCCATGTGGTAAACATGAACCTATGGTTTTCACTGTAGGTTCCGGCCAGGACGATATTCCCATACTCCGCCAGTTTCCGGTAATCATGGACGCCATCCGCATCCATCTGCGGGGCTGCTTCATAGAGGCCCACATACTCACGGATCTCTCTGGCCTCTTGCTGGATCTGATCATAGAGTTCCGTCTGGCTCAGTGCTTCAAACTGATCCTCATAAAACCGCAAAAACCCCTCGGAAGTCTGACGACAGAATGGAGCATCTCCGTGAAAAATGTGAAGCAGACCATCCTGATAGCCATAATATCCGGTACACTCTAATTGAGGGAGACGGCGGAACAATTCTGCCTGATAGATTGTCATCGGCTGTATTCACCTCACATTCCCATGGCGAAACCTACATGTTCATCTTCCGATTCATCCTCATCCATGTTTTCATCCTCAATCTCGGATTCATCCTCGTATTCGTCCTCCAGGGTATCCTCTGACATATCCTCATCATCCTGATAGTCTGCCTCGCCGGTTTCCTCCGATAGGGACATCTCATCATCCAGTTCTTCGGCATCAGGGCCTTCCTCAGATGTCTCCGGTTCTTCCTGATCGGAGATAGACGGTTCCGCTTCATCCATTTCCTCCGCAGAAGAAGCAGTTTCCGTATCTTCCAGTAACTCCTGATCAGCGTCCAACTGCTCAGTATCCTCCAGTTCCTCCCTATCCTCGAAGTCATCCTGGGCCTCGCTGGTTTCCTGACTCTCAGCCAGATCCCGATCCAGTTCCTGTTCAATCAGGCCGATGACAAAGTCTTTCTGTGTCATGTTATTGCGGTACAGATAATCTTTAATCCGCTGGAACAGGCTTTCCGGCACCTGAAATGCCAGTGTCCTCATTTTCTCCATGTTTTTCCCTTCCTTTTCATCAATTTTAGGATGCAGTTCATCCTGCAAGGCCAGCGTGACAAACTCCGTCATCGTCATCCCGTGGTCTTGCAGATATTGTGTAATCTCGGCATGCAAAGCCGCATCGACTTTGACCGTAATGCCTTTCTTCCCATCAGGAGCCACTGTGTTCACCTCTTTCCATGAATTTCTGAATCGCCCTTGTTACAATTTCCTCTACAGGCACTTCCTCAATGGCAGCCTGGATCAAAAGTGGCTCCACCAGCGCCTCCGGAATCTCAATTTCAATTTCCAAATGATTTACCTCCTACATTCCCATGACGGGGCCTTGATCTTCAGTCATGCCGGATTCCTGTTCCTCTGCCAGTTCTTCCTCCGTCAGCTTACGGAAGGTGTCCTCTCCGGGGACAATACCAAGCTGTCTGCCATTATCAAAATGGCAATGCAGCGTTCCGATATCGTCCACACCTACCACGGTACCTCTTGTCCCTGCTTCAATCGGATGGGGATCATCTCCCATTTGCAGGAGCAGAATCCTTGTGCCGGGCGGATAGTTGTCCTTCATTCGCTGGACAAAGCGCCGTTCCGCTTCCAATCTGTTCATTTCACATTCTCCCTTCATTCCATTTGTATATTTCCGAAATGCGGACTGTCGGTCATTCGCTGCCGAAAATCCGATTCGTTTTCCATAAAGTAATCATCTCCGTCGTTCCAGAAAGACACATACAGATCGCCGTCATCGGTGTGGATTTCTCTTTGTTCCAGCCCTTCTCCGAAGCCGTCCGCCGCCTGACCGATCAGTTCATCAATCCATTCCCGTTCTTCGACCGGGGAGAAGGCTTCCCGCAGTCCGGTGCGGATCACGCCGAACAGCTCACCGTCCGCTTCTTCCACATCCCACACGGCGGATATGAGCTTTGCCCTTGCAGATTCGCTGCCGTCAAAATAATGCGCCATATTGTTGAGGTCGCGGGCCTGCTCCTGTTGCAGCAGTTCCCGGACGGCATCCTCATTCGTCAGTGCATAGCCGTTGTCCACCTCAACCCAATCTCCGTATTCCTCATCGGTCATGTGGATTTGCAGGGGGCAGTAGTAATTGACAGTCACGGCTATCAGCCCATCGCTCATGGAGCGGATATCCTCCATGAGCGCTTGTGGGGAGGTATATTGCCCGATCAGAATATTCTGCTCGATTTCCTCCTGAAGCTCCGGCTGCGCATTTTCTACCATGTGTGCGCACAAGTTGGCGTCCTCCAGCGTGTGGGTAGGATTGAACAGCACAGCCAAGTTGTTTCCGATATCCGAATCGGCAAAAAGCTTGATCTGAATATCCTGTTCCTCGTCATCATTGATTGGAATCTCTGTAAGCCGCTTACGGATACCGATCTGTGCCAGCTCGTATTGCAGCGTGAAGCTGTCACTTGGCAGCGTTAGAATTGCCGTTTTCTCTCCGCTTGTAATGAGCGCGTTAAGCATGGCGCACCTCCTGTTCTGTCAATACCGCAGCGCCAAACCGGGCTGCGGTCATAGCCTGTACGATAAGGCGGAAGGCTCTGTCCGAGATCACCTCGCTGTCGGACAGCTCACACTGGGATATCTGCCTTTCGGCAGTCTGCAATTCCTTGACCGCTTTCCACAGGGCATACCCATCCGTGGAAATGTTTCCAAGGCGGACGCTCTGCAAATCCACTTTGCCGTCCTTGCCGATATGATGCTTTGCGCTGATCCATAGGGAATGCTCCGCCGTCAGCAGATACAGGGCGGCAAGCACCCGATTATCCGGCTTGCGGAGTTTTGTGCGCTCAGCTTCAAAAATTCGCTTGTGGGTTTCGTTTTGAAAAATCATGGGGAGATAATCCTTTCGCTTGTATAGTTTGGCGAGCCGCCGCTGAAACGGCGTGTGCGGCACATCCTGAAATGCGGATAAAACGGCTTCCTTTAAAGTGACAGCGCCGCATTCCAAACGGATGTCCAGTACAGGGCAAACCGGAAGTGAGCAGCCACCCTTTTTTCTGTGGTACAGACAGAGGCGGCAATCACAGTCTTTCTTGGTGTATTTGTATGGGCTTCGAAATCGACCGCCGCCTTTCTGTGTGCCATAGGGCAGTTTTTTCATGATCGCCTCAATGCTGTTGAGGGCGGGAGTATCGGTAAAATACATTGTGTCATCTCCTTTTCGTGAAATGAAAAAAGCCCGAAGTCTTTTGCAAAACTTCGGGCAGATAGATAACAAAAACGGCAGGCAAGTTTTCTCTGACTTGCCTGCCAATTCAGCAGTTATTCAGTTGTACGGGAGTTCAAATCTCTACGCAAAGCAAAAATGGCCGTTTTATATCTACGAATATGCATCTTGAAATCCCGGCATTTAGGCAGCAAAAAAGCCCGTAACCACGGGCTTTTTGCCGAACATATCTTTTTTATGTTCCTATTATGGTGGAG
>CASECT010000034.1 GCA_949286525.1 uncultured Eubacteriales bacterium
GTTTGGCGCTCCCAGCGCTTTTCTCGTTCCGATCTCTCTGGTCCGTTCCGTAATGGACACCAGCATGATAGTCATGACGCCGATTCCCCCTACTACCAGAGCAATACCGGCGATAAAAGCGATCGCTGTGGTAATGGTACCCATAATATCCTCCATCATGCTGACAATCGAGGACATACTCATGGCAGAGACTTCAAACTCCCGGTTATTCCGGTACAGATTGTTGAAGAACCGCTCCGTCTCCACCGCGAAATCATCCGCATTGACCTCTCCCCGGGTAAGCACCGTAAATTGCGAGAACCCGGAAGAATGGTTCAGATCCTGGGCCGTCCGCAGGGGAATATAGAAAGTACTGGGCTGATTGCCCCACATAAAACTGTAAGAGCTGTACATGTCGTTATCCTGCTCATAGACGCCTGAAATAACAAAATTGTAGTACTTGTCATTGACCGCTACCTGGATCGTGCTTCCCACCGCGGCGTCCATGTCCCCGCCGAAAATATCATCCACCACCTGGGAAGCCACCAGCGCAACCATGCCGCCCCGGTCAAACTCCCGGTCGCTGAAATAATTTCCCTCCACCATAGTAATATTATTGGCGGCGAAATAGCCGAGACTCGCTCCCATAACGGAAATGTCCGACGTCAGCTCTCCCTCCTCGATCTCGCCGCTTCCCACAGATTCCGAGATGGAGATAGCCTCCACCGAATCCGAATAAGTATCGCAGAACTGCTGCAGCATATCTACAGTAATCAGATCCGACTGCTCCGGCTGCTGCTCTTCCTCATCCTTGCCAAACTCAATCCCGCTGCTGTTCTCCTCTTCCCCGGCATCCTCCTCGGATGTCTTCTGCTGCAGGGAGACTGTCACATTGTTAGCGCCAATGGAGGACATGGATTCCGTGACAGTAACTGTGACGGAATCTCCCAGCGTCATGATAGCGATCACGGAGGCAATACCGATGATAATGCCAAGCATCGTCAGCAGAGAACGCATTTTGTTTGCTTTCAGGCTGAACAGTGCCAGCCGTATATTCTCGTAAACAATCATCGCCCGCTGCCCTCCCTTTCCCCGATAATATGACCATCCTTGATGGTCACAATCCGCTGGGTTTCCTCCGCCAGCTCCGGCGAATGAGTAATCAGAACAATCGTCTTGCCCGCCTCGTCGTGAAGCTGGTGGAACAGATCCATAACCTTGCGCCCGGTCACAGAATCCAGGGCCCCGGTGGGCTCGTCCGCAAGGATGATGGCCGGATCATTGGCCATGGCCCGGGCGATGGCCACCCTCTGTTTCTGGCCGCCGGAAAGCTCCTCCGGAAGGTGCCGCATCCGCTCTCCCATACCGACCATCTCCAGCAGTTCCTTCGCCCGCTGCACACGCTGTTTTCCAGAGATACCTGCATAAAGCATAGGCATCTCCACATTTTTGAGGGCGTTGGTCTTGGAAATCAGATTGTAGGTCTGGAACACGAAGCCGATCTTTTTATTCCGGATTTTGGAAAGTTCCGCATCTTTCGCCCCGTTGACGTCCACTCCGTCCAGAATATAACTTCCCTCCGTTGGTCGGTCCAGAGCGCCGATGATATTCATCAGGGTGGATTTTCCGGAGCCGGAAGCGCCGACAATGGCCACGAACTCCCCCTCCTGTACCGTCAGGGAAATTCCATGGAGCACCTCCAGCTCATTGGGGGTACCAATATAGAACCGCTTATAGATCTCTTTCAGCTCTATGATTGTCCTGCTCATTTAAATCCCCTCCATCGCTCCGCCGCTGCTGATCAGATCTTCCAGGGAATTGCCGCCTTCGGCCTCGGGAATGAGCACTTCCATCCCCTCCTTGACATCGTCTCCGATAATCTCCACATAGTAGTCGCTCTCCAGCCCTGTGGTTACCGGAATCTGCTTTGTCTCAGTGGTACCGTCCTCGTTGACAGATGTGATCTCCTCGATATAATAGCTTCCATCATCCGCCTGCTGCAGCGCGTCAAAGGGCACAGAGAGCACATTCTCCCCCTGCTGGAGAATAATGCTGAGCTTTGCCGTCATACCGATCTTCAGCTGGTCGCAGGGCGTGTTGACCACAATCGTTACCGTGTATGTCACATTTCCGCCGGAACTGCCGTTGGAATAGCTGCTTCCCATCATACTGCTGAAATCCATACTGAATATGTCCGAACTTCCGGATCCGGAGTCCAGAATGGAACTGCTGCCGGAAGCCTTGGGGGCGATAGCGGTAACCGTGCCGGAAAGTTCCAGATCGCCTGTGGCATTCGTACGGATTACCGCTTCCTGCCCGATCTGGATCTTGTTGATATCGTATTCGTCAATCTCTGTGGTCACTTCGAAGGTATCCACATTCTCCACAGCGGCAATCAGACCGCCGTTATAATCATCTCCGGCTTCTACGTTCAGCGAGGTAATCAGACCACTGATAGGCGCCGTTACCACCGCCGCGTCGATCTGATCCTGCAGCTCCTGGATCTGATCCCGCTGGGCATCGCCTGCTGTCGAGGAATTCTCAATGGTGGTGTTATAGGTGTCCACCTGGTTCTGATAGGTGTCATTGATCTGCTGAATCGTTTCCTCCCGGCTGTCCGCCAGTTCCTGATAATTTCGCTGGTTCAGTTCCATGGTGGATTTTGCCGTGTTCATCTGAGTCTCCAGGGAGGTTACCTGCTGCTGTGCCTGCCAGTAAGCGCTGTTGGTCACATCTGCAGCTCCTCCGTTCGCCGCGGTAATCTGATCCCTCTGGGCTACTGCCGCGTTGTACTGATTCTGCAGGTCCTGATATCTGGCAGCCGCCTCCTGCCAGTCATTGTAAGCGTCCGAAATGTCCGGGTCCACACTGGCCAGGGCCTCATCCCGGTCCTTCTGAGCCTGCTCAAGGTTTCTCCTCGCGCTGTCCACCGTCCTATTGGTCTGACTCTCCGTGTCGGCCAGGCTCTCCTGGACATCTGCCAGGCTCTCCTGCAGATCCGTCGTATCCAGCACGCAGATCACATCCCCGGCTGCCACCGTATCTCCCACGGAGACCCGGACTTCCTGCACCGTTGTGTTCATGATATCCGCGGAAATACTCACATCATCCGAAGCCTGAAAAGTTCCGGTCGCGGAGACGCTCTCCGCCAGAGTCCTCCGTTCCACCGTAGCAGTCTGCCGGTCTTCCTGTGTCTGACTCTCTCCGCCTTTCCCTCCGAAGACCGCAATCAGCACAACAATCAAAATGACCGCCGCTACCAGCAACACGATGAACAGCCTCCTGTGTCCTTTTATCCAGTTTAACATCTTCATTCTCCCTTTCCGGGCCGGGCAGAACAATATCCCGGCTGATCTCAACAATACGTTTATTTTAAGACTTTCCGGGATATTATACAAATTAAATATTTATAAAGTTTCATCGCCAAACATCTTCCGCAGCTTTTCGAGAATTTTTTTCTCGGTTCTGGAAACCTGAACCTGGGTCATCCCCAGTTCCTTTGCCGTAGCTGCCTGAGTCATATCCTTAAAATAGCGGCAGTAGATCAGCTGCCTCTCCCCGGGGCTCAGACGTTCCAGGGATTCCGCCAGTACCGTCCGATTAACAGCGCGCTCGTCAAAATTCTCCTCTGTCTCTGCCAGCTGGTCGATCAACTGCAAGCTGCTGTCTGAAGACTCGTAGACCGTCTGATAGATAGACTCCACAGGTTTCATGCTTCCCTGGGCCAGCACAATCTCCTCCGTGGACAGCCCGGTTCCCCTGGACAACTCCTCCAGACTCAATTCGCCATCCACCCTCTCTCCTCCTGCCGCCCCGCCTTCCCTTACCCTCTTCCGTTCCCACTCCTCCTGAAATTCCCTGATTTTTTTCTGATGATCCTGAATGGAACGGGATATTTTAATGGGGCCGTCGTCACGGAGAAACCGTTTCAATTCCCCGCTGATAGCCGGCACAGCATAGGTGGAAAAGCATACCTGAAAGGACGGATCGAAGCGGTCGATGGCTTTCAACAGGCCGATCACGCCAATCTGAAACAGCTCTTCCCTCTCCGCCCCGCTGTAGGAAAAGCGACGAACCACACTCCACACCAGCCCTGTGTTCTCATACACCAGTTTATCCCGCGCTTCCCTGTCTCCGTCGTGGGCCCGGTCAAGCAGACTGTATATATCCTCCATCTATGTATCCTGTGCCCCCAGTTTTTTCTTCATGATGATCGTCGTTCCCACATCCACTTCGGAGATCACTTCCACATCATCCATAAAGGCTTCCATAAAGGCAAAACCCATGCCGGAGCGTTCCAGCTCCGGCCGGCTGGTATAAAATGGCTGCATTGCCTTTTTGATGTCGGAGATCCCTTTTCCTTTGTCCTGAATCGCCACCGTCAGATCCTGCCCCTTCTGCTGACAGGTCATGAGAATTGTCCCGCCTTTCCCGTCATAACCGTGAATAATCGCGTTTGTTACCGCTTCGGATACCGCCGTTTTTACATCCGTCATCTGATCCAGCGTCGGGTTAAACCCGGTCAGAAACGCGGCCACAACCATGCGGGCAAAAGCCTCGTTCTGTGAAATAGCGTCAAAGGTTACCGTAACATGGTTTTCCACATCTACACCTCCTCCTTTTCTTTCGACGGTATAACAGTAACCAGCTTGTTCAGCCCCGCCACACGAAAGATCTGCTCCACCCGCTGATTGAGATTTTCAGCGATAACCTGTCCGCCGGAAAAACCCATATTCCTGCTTCGGCCGATGATCACGCCGATTCCGGAACTATCCATAAATTCCGTATGGGAAAAGTCAAAGATCAGTTTGCGCACATGATAGGTGTCAATCAAAAGATCCGCCTCCATCCGGATCTGATTGGCGCAGTGGTGGTCCACCTCCTTTGGCATGGTAACCGTCAGCTTTCCCTCATTTCTCTCCAGATTGTATTCCATTTTTCTTTACCTCTCTTTTTGAAAATATGCAGCGCCGCCGTGCGGGGACGCTGATATGAAAAAAGACGCCTCCGGATAACCCGAAAACGTCTTTTGTCTGCTCTTTATTCTGTTTTCCGTCACTGCTGCGTGGTCTGTCCCTGCTGACTGCCGAGAGCTCCCGCCGCCTGCTCCGCCTCCGTGATCTCGTCCAGACGGTTCTGGGCATTTCTCGCGTAGGAGGAATCAGGAAAGGCCGCGATAACCTTTTCATAGTAGGTCCGGGCGTTTGTGGTGTCTCCAATCTCCCGGTAGCTCTCCGCAAGATTATAGAGTACCTGGCCGTCCCGATAATTTTCATCGATACCTACTACAACCAGATACGCCGTAATAGCCTCCTCATAATTGCCTCGCCGAAAAGCCCTACGGCCGGTCGCCTCATTCTCCTCCAGGATCTGGGCATTGATAGCCGTCTGGATCGTGTCGTAGGCCGCCTTCCCCCGGTCTCCCAGAAGCTCCCTGTTTACTGTGCTAAGGGCCGTCCCGGCCGCTGCCAGGTCTCCGTTGCCATTGGCCTCCTGGGCCTGCATAAGCAGCTCGTAGGAATTTACGGCGTCCGCCTTTCCCGTATAATTGGAAAGTTCCGACTGCAGCTGCTCCACCTGATTCTGCAGAGATTCTATATTGGCGCTGGAGTTTGTCAGTTCCTCGTTGGCGTCTACCAACGCGCCGGCCGCCTCGCTTCGGGCCTGTTCCCGCACAGTGGGAACCACCAGGAAAAAGCAGATCAGAAGTCCCACTACCAGCCCGACCAGAATATTCACAATACTTGCCCTGGTATTGTCCAAAAGATCCCGGAAATTATTCTGAGGCATAATTACCGTATCGTTTCCATCTCTGAGAGAAACCGCGTCGTCCTTCCGCTTCTTTTTCTTCTTCTGGTTTTTCTGCTGCAGCACCTGCTGATCCCGGACCTCACTCATATACCGAAGCGTCCTGGTATTTTTCACATCAATTTTGTTCGCTGCCTGCAGAGTTTTCATCGCCTCTTCATACTTGCCATCCTGTATGTAGAGCAGCGCCAGAAGCTGTCTGCCCGCCACAAATTTCGGATTCAGACTCAGCACCTTCTTCAACTGTATCGTCGCCAGATCACGGCTGTCCTGATGACAATAAGCAAGCGCCTGATTATATTTCTTGATGGTCTGGTTCATCTTGTCCAGCATTCCCGGCGATTTCTGAATCTCCTCCAGATACCGGTCCGCCAGAGGATTCTCCGGCTGCAGATTCTTGCTGATGACCCACTCGCTTAAAGCCATCACAATCTCCCCGAGCTCAAAATAAACCAGCCCCAGAAGATTTCTGGCCTGAGTGTGATATTTATAATAGGACAGGCACCTGTTCAGGCTTTCCACCGCCCCGGACAGATCTCTTACCTGCGCTCTCTCCAGTCCGTCATTGTAGCAGGCGTCAGCCGCAGCCAGAATTCTGCGGTACAGCCGGATATCGGCGCCGCAGTTCGGGCAGAAGTCCTCGCCGTCCACTACTGTTCCACATCTATAACACTCCATAGCGACTCCTTATCTGTTCTGATAGCTGCTTGCCATTTCCCGTAAAATATCCGTCATATCTGTCAGATCCCTGTTATGGATGGCGTCCTCCGCCTCCTCCACTTCCATGATCGGCTCAAATTTCTTCAGTTCCTCTTCAAAATCAATCATCTTTTTACCTCCATGTACCTTCCACTTGTCCGGGCCATTGTAAACCTGTCCAGGTAAAAATTTTGTCACATTGTGTCTTTACTGTCAATGTATTTCCTTTGCAGCTTTTACCACCCGGCTGGTTCCCAGGCGGTCAGCCCCCAATTCCAAAAACTTCTCAGCGTCAGCGAGACTGCCGATCCCCCCGGCCGCCTTGATCTTCTTTCCGGGCGCCATATGCTCTTTCATCAGCGCCACATCCGCGAAAGTAGCCCCACCGGTGGAAAATCCCGTGGAAGTCTTGATAAAGTCTGCTCCCGACGCGGAAACCACCTCACACATACGGATTTTTTCCTCCTCCGTCAGAAGGCAGGTCTCGATAATAACTTTCAGAATTTTCCCGCCGCAGGCCTTCTTGACCTCATTGATTTCAGCCAGCACCTGATCGTATCTGCCATCCTTGACCCATCCTACGTTGATGACCATGTCGATCTCATCCGCGCCGTTTTTTACCGCGTCCGCAGCCTCAAAAGCCTTAACCGCCGTGGTGGAATAGCCGTTGGGGAATCCGATGACCGTACA
>CASECT010000035.1 GCA_949286525.1 uncultured Eubacteriales bacterium
TGCTGCGGTGTGGACATTATGGAGAAGGTTCGGGGGCTATCCGGCGGGCGGGTCAGGGTAGGCCCGGGAACCCTCTATGCCATGCTGGGAAAATTTGAGGAGAATCAAATCATCCGGAAAACCGGGGAGGAGGGACGGAGAAAGTCTTACATTATTACCGACGAGGGGAAAGAAATGCTGAAGAGGGAGTATGAGCGTCTGAACCGCATGGCAGAGGACGGGAAGAGCCGCATCGAACGGCTGTGAGAAATGGGGTGGAATGATGAAAAACAGAAAACATGAGCCGATTCTGTTTTCCTACCGGGACTGCGATGATTTTGCGGCGTATCTGGAAGAGCAGGCCAGGCTGGGGTGGCATTTTAAAGAAATTCATATGGGGCTGGTTTTTGAGAGAGGCGAGCCGGCGGAGATCCGCTACCGGGTGGAGGTGTTCCCGAAGAGAAGGGAGGACGACGACGGGGCCACCTGGGAGACGAAGGAGTATGCCGCCTACTGCGAGGCGGCGGGATGGAAATTTTTGGGAAGCGTACGGAAATTCTGCATCTTTGAGCAGATGGAAGGGGAAGCAGTGCCCATCGTGACAGATGAGGAGCGCCTGGCCAATGTGGTCAGGGCCGAGAGGGGGATTCTGACGACAAACTGGTGGGAGACGCTGACCATAGCGTTCAATCTTACTTTTTTTGCAGAAGATTTTCCGATGATGGTTCCGATTATGCTGGCGGTGGGACTCTGTATTCTGGTCCGGACCATTTCTCTTGTCGGATGATCCTGGCGCTGGAGAAGGCGGCTGCGGGAGGGAAAAGGCCTGCGGCTTGCCAGCAGGGGAGGAACAGCCTGGCGTGTGGTAAAAAATACCATCTTTGAGTGTCTGGTTTATATCTGGCTGTGTATTTCTATTGTCGGACTGATATCTACGGCACAGATCGGATGGATCGGGGCAGGAATCTGGGGTATGGTTCTGATGGTTTTTGGCGTTTTCCTGATTTTTTCGAATTGGTTTCGCGGTTCGGATACCTTTTCCGGCGTTCTCATGGTCATTTGTTTGCTTGCCATAATGGCAGCCTGGGGACTGAGTATGGGATCATAGGAGAATGGAAAGGGACCGCCGACCGGTTGGCAGGATGGCGGTAAATTGCAAAATGACTGAGAGTAAACGAATCATTTACTGACAGAATATGCGGGGGATGCTATACTAGAGACAACGATAGAAGATTGTTTTTCGTTTTCGGGAAAGCGAGGAGAGCGGTATGAAAAGGGGAGAAGGAATGACATCAGGAAACGGTCAGGTGGGAGCGTTCATTGCGGAGTGCAGAAAGGCCAAGGGATGGAGCCAGAAGGATCTGGCGGGGGTGCTTCAGGTAACAGATAAGGCGGTCAGCCGCTGGGAGCGTGGCGCCGGATACCCGGATGTGACTCTGCTGAAACCGCTGGCTCTGGCGCTGGAGATCAGCGTGGCGGAGCTTCTGGAGGGGAAGCGGTTGGAGGATGTCGGAGATGAGGAGCAAAGGGTGCAGCAGGCGGTGGAACATTCGCTTACCTACTACCTGGCGTCCAGCATGGAGACGAGAAAACCGCTGCGGGAGATGATTGTGACAGCGGGGTTCTGGATGCATTTCTGGATTATAGCGGCAGCGGTCTTTTTCATGACAGGCCGGTGGATCTTCCCTGGAATTCACAGCGAGGCTTTGCTGGGGTATCTCTTCTGCTTTGGTACTCTGATGGGGCTTTTTTTCATAGGGCGAATCCGGAATATGGCTGAGAAGTACAACCTGATTGCCCCTGATGAGTATACATACAGGGATTCGGAGAGTGAAAAGAATTACGGAGATTATCCCGACGTAACCGCTGTCCCCCTTTCCTTTGGCTTCGGGAAACCGATCGCGGTTATTCTCGGGAAGCGTGAAAGACCGGAGACGAAAATCAGCGACATTTTTCTTTGGGCCTGCAAGTTCCTTGCTCTGATTTTGCTGGGGTGGTTTGGCGGCCGGGTATTTATTTCATCGGTCATCACATGGCAGGATGCTGTGATCTGCATGTTTTTCCCCTTTGCTATAACCGGAATCGGATTTTTCCTGACCGGTATCTGGACGCTATGGAAAAGAGACGGGACGGACGAGGAGACCTGGAGAGGCAAAAGGCAGATCCTGTACGGATTTCTCTGTTGGGGAGCGGGGGCTGTGATGATTCTTGCGCTGGCCCTGATCTCCTATGTATATTGGTATGTGATTATCTGATTTGAACCTTGCTATTTTTTATCAGTCGGTATAGAATATTTTCTGCTTATATCTCGGGGAGTGTGTTGAAATTGCTCCCCGATATTTGTATATCAGGAGATATGGAAAATGAACGGTGAGACAGAACTTGACAGACTGCGGGCGGGGGAGAAACTGACCCTCTCCCAGCAGCTTCGCATGATTATCACATTGAGCATACCGGCGATTTTTTCGCAGATTTCCTCTATTATTATGCAGTATATCGACGCGTCCATGGTAGGGCGGCTGGGAGCGGATGCCTCCGCGTCCATCGGGCTGGTGTCCTCCAGTACCTGGCTGGTAAACGGTGTCTGCTCCGCTGTGGCGGTTGGTTTTACCGTACAGATTGCTCATCGGATCGGCGCCGGGGAAGACAGAGAAGCCCGGGAAATCGTCCGTCAGGGACTGTTGAGTGTGTTCTGCTTTGCACTGGCTGTGTCTCTGGCTGCCGCCGCTGCCAGCAGTCATTTGCCGGTCTGGCTGGGGGCAGGGGAAAGCCTGCGCGGGGATGCCAGCGCTTACTTTCTTGTATTTGCCCTGTTTCTTCCCGTGCAGCAGATGAATTACGCGGCTTCGGGTATGCTGCAGTGCAGCGGAAATATGAAAACGCCCAGCGCTTTAAACATTCTGATGTGTCCGCTGGATGTGGTGTTCAATTTTCTTCTGATTTTCCCGACGAGGGAACTGACGCTTATGGGGCGGACGTTGACGGTTCCGGGAGCGGGGCTTGGTGTGACAGGGGCCGCCCTTGGAACCGCGTTCGCGCAGCTGAGTGTATGTTTTCTCATGCTTGGCGCGCTGCTTTTCCGATCGCCCAAGCTTCGGCTCCGCAGAGAGGAGAAATTGCATATTTCCCGGAGTGTTCTGAAAACGGCGGTTAGGATTGCCGTTCCCGCAGGGGCAGAGCAGATTTTTTCCAGCGGGGCTCAGGTGGCGCAGACAAGAATTGTGGCGCCGCTGGGAACGATTTCCATCGCGGCGAACTCCTTTGCGGTCACGGCGGAGAGCCTCTGCTATATGCCGGGATATGGAGTTGGCACGGCGGCCACAACTATCATCGGCCAGAGTATCGGCGCCGGGCGGAAGGATCTGACCAAACGGCTCGGATGGATTGTGACGCTTTTTGGCATGGGGATTATGGCCTTCAGCGGCGCTTTCATGTATCTGGCGGCGCCGGTCATGATCGGTATTCTGACGCCGGATCCGGCAATCCGTGAGCTGGGAGCTTCCGTGCTTCGGATTGAGGCCTTTGCGGAGCCGCTGTTTGCCGCTTCCATGGTGGCTGCCGGTGTGTTCCGGGGAGCGGGGGATACCTTGATTCCGAGTATTTTAAATTTTGTCAGCATGTGGCTGGTAAGGATTCCGCTGGCGGCCTTCCTGGCGCCCCGGGTGGGGCTTACCGGTGTATGGACGGCCATGTGCCTGGAACTTTGCGTCCGGGGCTCTCTGTTTCTGCTGAGGTTGTGGCGGACTCCGCTGGGAAAGAAACTGTGATGCGGTTTGATTTTTGATGATGGGGGAGTCTGACTGAGGAAGCTTTGCCCTGTTCAGCCCCTTTGTACACCGACGCTAGTAACTGCGGATGGCAGCGAAGAGAAAAATAGCGGTGGAAGTAAGCGTGAAATTTGATATAATAAGTACAGATTCAGGAAGATCATAGTCATGGAGGTACTGCTATGTTGACGATTCTGATATTTTAAGCGGAGAGGGCGTTATGAGTCCTGTCTTTGACCAGATTCCACCGCGGAATGCCTGTCTGAAGGCGTAAAAATTCTGCATGTGGAGATAGTTGTGCGAAATGGATTCTGGAAATAGGAAAGCAAAAGATATCACAATCAATCCTGTTATGCTATATAAAAAATGAAAAGGAGAAGGAAAAGTATGAAAGTAGGAGTGATTGGTTCGGGGGCGATCAGCGATATTTATCTGAAGAACATGATCGAGAAATTTGACAATCTGGATGTGGTGTGCATCGCTTCAAAGCATTTTGAGCACGCGAAGGCAAAGGCGGATCAGTACAATATTCCGGCCTGTACCGTGGAGGAGATGCTGGCGAATCCCGAGGTGGAGATGGTGGTCAACCTGACGCCGGTGGGAGCTCACTATCAGCTGATCAAGGACGCGCTGTTGGCGGGCAAGCATGTCTACACGGAAAAAACCATGACCGACGATGTGGAGAAGGCCAGGGAACTGGTGGAACTCGCGGATGAGAAGGGACTGTATCTCGGAAGCGCGCCGGATACGTTTCTGGGCTCGGCCCTGCAGGCGGCAAGATGCGCCATTGACCAGGGGCTTTTGGGAGAGGTGCACTCCTTCGCCGTCTCGGCAAACCGCAACAACGATCTGCTGCTGAGCGTTTTCTCTTTCCTGCGGCAGCCGGGAGCGGGGATTCTTTACGATTACGGCGTCTACTACCTGACGGCGCTGACCAGTCTTTTCGGCCCGGTCAGGCGGGTGGGCAGTGTCATCGGCACACCCTATAAGACCCATGTGAACATTATGCCGAACAGCCCGGAGTTCGGGCAGGAGATGGATACGCCCAACGAGAGTGAAGTAGCCGCCATTCTGCAAATGGAGAATGGAGTGACGGGAACGCTGCATATTGACGCCGAGAGCCACTTTATGGACCAGAGCTATTTCGCAGTGTACGGCACGAAGGGAATCCTCTATCTGACGGATCCCAACGGATTTGGCGGCGACGTCCGTTTCCTGCCCAATCCTCTGAATCCCATGAATCCGGAGAAGGAGACGGTTCTCTGGAAATTTACCCCCTATGAGGAAAATTCCAGAGGCGTAGGTCCCGCGGAGATGGCGCAGGCCATCGCGGAGGGCAGGCCGAACCGGGCTTCCAAGGAGATGGCGTACCATGTGCAGGAGGTGCTGACGGCGATCCTTTCCGGCGGCGAGGGGGGAGGATTTACGGATGTGGCCTCCCGGATGGAGCGGCCGCTTCCGTTGGAGCAGAAGCCGGTGCCCATTGTCAATATCGGCCACACGTCCTTCCAGATGAAAAATGAGGAGGCCATGCTGCACTTTTATGGCGATGTCCTTGGGATGGGGCGGCTCTTCACACTGACCATGGGGGATCTGCTGGATACGATGGCGGAACGGATGGGGGACACCGAGAGTCAGGAGAAGTTACAGGAACTTTCTGAGGAGCAGCGCCAGGAACTGGAACAGCGGAAAGCGGCCATGAAGGCCATGGCGGATAAGCCATGGATTACCTATATGAAGCTGGCGGACCGCCAGTATCTGGAACTGTTTTACGATATGGGCAGACCCATGGAGCATGTGGAGGATCGGAAGAAGAATTACGGCTATACCAAGCTGAATTTTGAGGTGGACTCCATCGAGGAGATCCGTGACCGACTGGCTGCTGCGGGCGTGGAGATTGCGACCGATATCCATCCCACAGCGGACGGTTCCAGGGAGATTGTGGTTAAGGACCCCGACGGCAACGAGGTGCAGTTTACCGAGTACGCAAAGGACGGAAGCGGGGCGGTGCCGCTGACGGAGGACCATCGCGAGAGTTGTTCCGCGGTCAGGTATACTACACAGGTGGCTTTCCAGGTGCAGGACGCGGTAAATATGGTCAATTTCTACTGCCTGGGACTGGGACTGAAGAAGGTAAAAACCTTGACTTACGGAGAGTTGTGTGATTTTGCCGAAGCAAGCGGCATGGCGGATGAGAAGGCGCTGATGGGCATGCGCATGATGGGGGACCGGCCCTGGATCGACTACATCGAGGTGGCGCCTCATCAGTATATCGAGCTGTTCCACACCGACGGGCAGCAGCTTCAGGAACTGCGGGATCTGTCCGGGTACGATGGATATCAGCACATCTGTCTGGAGGTTTCCGATATCCACGCGGCCTGGGATGCCTGCATCGCCAACGGCCTGAAGCCGGATACGGAGATTTCCCTGGGTGCCGATGGCGCTTACCAGTTCTGGCTGGTGGACCCGGACGGCAACCGGCTGGAGCTGATGGAGTACGCCGAGGGGGCGAAGCAGCTGGGGTAATGCATAGCACAGATATGGGAGGTTTTTGCAGATGGAATGGATGGGAAAATGGATTACGGGACCGGCCTAGGTGGACGACGATGAGAAGGAGCCGCCTTATCTGTTTGAGAAGAAGATTGAGGTAAAGAAGGAAAAGAAGATTGCCCGGGCAACTTTGTATGCGTCAGCCCTGGGCGTCTATACCTTCTGGATCAACGGGAACCGGGTAGGGGATCGGTACTTCGCTCCGGGGTACACCGAGTATTTTTACCGGGTGCAGTATCAGGAATATCCGGTCACGGAGATGCTGAAGGAAATGGCGGGCGGTTTCAGCCTGACGGCTGAGCTGACCGGAGGATGGTACGCCGGCCGGGTGGGCCTGGCAGTCCGGGGAAATCAGTACGGTCCCAAGCGGGCGCTGCTGGGCCAGCTGGAGATCGAGTACGCGGACGGCACAAAGGAGATCATCGGAACGGATGCCTCCTGGCAGATAACCATGGACGGCCCCAGGAGGATGGCCGGTTTCTTTGACGGGGAGATCTATGACGCAAGGCGGGAGACCGATCCCAACGTAGCGGCATACACCCCGGCCCGGCTCTATGAGGGAGAGCTACCGGAACAGATTGTGGAGGATGCGGGCGTGCCGGTTAAGGTTCACGAGAAGGTTAAACCGAAGCGTATCTGGAAGAACGCCGACGGGGAGACCCTGGTGGATTTCGGGCGAAATATGGCCGGAATTTACCTACATGGGATTTCAGCATGTGGCCGTTACCGGAATGGAGGTTACCGAGGATAATCTGGCGGCGTGGGAGATCTACTCTGACATGGAGAAGATCGGGGATTTTTCCTGCTCCGATGAGCGGCTGAATCAGCTGCAGAGAAATATCCAGACCAGCCTCAAAGCAAACTTTGTGGACATTCCCATGGACTGCCCCCAGCGGGATGAGCGCTGCGGTTGGACCGGGGACATTGCCGTGTTTGCACCCATTGCGGCTTTTAACATGGATATCTCCGGCTTTATGAACAAATGGCTGGGGGATGTGGCTCTGGTGCAGAAGGCTGTGGGAGTAGTGCCCTCCATCGTGCCCAGCAACGGGTTCATCCGGGATCGGAAGAGCAATTTCTGGGCGGAAGTTTACGATCAGGACGACGCGGTCTGGGGAGACGCCGGGGGAAGATATGAAACAGTGGATGGCGAAAGCGAAGTGGACCTCCACCGCGTATTTTGCCAATTCCGCTAGGATTTTAAGCCGGACGGCGGAGATCCTTGGGAAAAAGGAGGACGCAAAAGTTTATG
>CASECT010000036.1 GCA_949286525.1 uncultured Eubacteriales bacterium
TTCACATAAAAAAACGGTTTTCGGGTATACTAGGGAAAAAGAACAAGGAGGAACCGCAAACATGAAAGCAACCGTTGACCAGGATACCTGTATCGGATGCGGCCTGTGTACCGGCATTCAGCCGGAGGTCTTTCAGATGAACGAAGACGGAAAGTCCCACTGCGTTTCAGAAGTGAGCGAAGACCGGAAAGCCAGCGTACAGGAGGCCATCGACTCCTGCCCCACCAGCGCGATCCATTGGGATTAGAGCCGCTTTTTCCCTTTGACCAGAAGCATCATGGGCCGGCGCAGCTCGTCTGCCATGCCCGGCAGCCCTATCATCTCTTTCGGCGGTTCGGCTTCCTCCACCGCCTCAATGGCAAAACCGGCAGCCAGCAGGCCCATGAGAATCTGCGTCAGGGTATGATGATATTTTCGAACTTCACAACCGAGAAAATGCGTCAAACGCTCCCCGGAAAGATAATAATCGTCCACCGGCCAGCAGAGCGGCTGCCCCGCTTCATCGTACATCCAATCCTGTCCCACGCCGGCGGTAAACACCGGATGCTCAATATTGAACAAAAAAATCCCCTCCGGCCGCAGCGTGCGGTACACCTTCCGGTAAATATCCCCCAGATCTTCTACATAGTGAAGCGCCAGATTGGACACGACGCAATCCCAGGCCTCGACCGGATATTCGTAGGATATCAAATCACAAATCCGGTAAGAAATCCGCTTGTTCTCCCCGAAACTTTTCGCCTTCTCGATCATTCTGATGCTCAGATCAATCCCCAGCACCTTCTTCGCCCCTCGTTCTGCCGCATACCGGCAGTGCCAGCCGTACCCGCAGCCCAGGTCCAACATGTCCTTTCCCGCGAGATCGGGAAAAAGAGGCTGCAGCTGGTGCCACTCTCCGGCAGCCTCCAGTCCGCCTCTGCTTCTTTCCATCTGTCCGTAGGCCACGAAAAACTCCTCGTTGTCATATACGCCGCTCATTGCTTTCCTCCTCGAACGCTTTCAATGAATACTTTGGCTCGTCCCATTTTCTTTGCAGAAAAACATTGCAAAAGGGAGGGCACAAAAAAGCCCGCAGCCCGCATAAACAGCGGAACTACAGGCTCTCTGAAGCGTGAGGCATCGGGGATTCGAACCCCGGACAACTTGATTAAAAGTCAAGTGCTCTGCCAACTGAGCTAATACCCCATAAATAAACGATAAAGCTGGGCTAGCAGGATTCGAACCTGCGAATGCTGGAATCAAAATCCAGTGCCTTACCGCTTGGCGATAGCCCAAGACCTGTTGCTATCGCAACAAGGTGGATAAAGGGATTCGAACCCTTGGCCTCCAGAGCCACAATCTGGCGCGCTAACCAGCTGCGCTATACCCACCATTAATATTCCCCATAAATACGGGAAAAATGTGCTCGAAGGGATTCGAACCCCCGACCCACGGCTTAGAAGGCCGTTGCTCTATCCAGCTGAGCTACGAACACACAAGAGCGGGTGATGGGAATCGAACCCACGTTTTCAGCTTGGAAGGCTGATGTTCTACCATTGAACCACACCCGCGCATTCATCGGGGTGACAGGATTCGAACCTGCGACCCCCTGGTCCCAAACCAGGTGCTCTAGCCAAACTGAGCCACACCCCGGTCACATGGCAATCCGTGTCTTAAAACCCGAAACGCAAAACTTATTATATAACAGAGCCTGTCCTGTGTCAACAAGTTTTTCACAGAAATTATTCGGAAATTTTACACAGAGGTTACAAGTCACACCTGTTCCAGAAAGCAGATATTATAGTGCAGATCCCCAAAGCGGTCCACATCGATAACCAGGTAAGAAGGCTTCCTCCCGTCCTGCCGGGGATAGGAGATACTGCCGGGATTGACAATGGCGATATCATCCACATAGGTTATCTGTGGGCAATGAGTGTGTCCGTAAATAACCACATCCGCATCCTTGTTCCTCGCCTCCGCCGCAAGGCCTTCCAGGCCAAACCCGGCTCCGAAGAGATGCCCATGGGTCAAAAGCACCACATGATTTCCGACACTGAGCACTACCTCGGCGGGCAGCATGCTCCCGAAATCACAGTTCCCCTTCACAATTTCCAGCGGGCAGTCGCAGATAGCCTCGATGTAATCCTCTCCCCCCTCCGCGTCACCCGCATGAAAAATTTTATCCGGCATTACCCTCTCGATGGCGGTTTCCAGATTGTCATATTGTCTGTGTGTATCGCTGACTACAAGTATTCTCATATTTCTTCCGTTCTTTCTTCCAGTTTTTCCCTCATCTTCCGAAGGGCCTTTCCCCGATGACTGATCTCGTTCTTCTGCTCCATGGAAAGCTGCGCCGTAGAACATCCGTAAGCGTCCACATAAAAGATCGGATCATAGCCGAACCCGTTTTCTCCTGCAGGCTCCCAACCGATATAACCCTCCACGGTCGCCCGGACCGTCAGTTCCCTTTTATCCGGCAGCACTGCGGCGATGGCACAGACAAACCGGGCTGTCCGCTGTTCCTTCGGTACCCCCTCCAGTTTTTCCAGAATAGCGGCATTCTTAATATCGTAGGAAGTATCCTCTCCCATAAAGCGCGCCGAATAGATCCCCGGCGCCCTGCCCAGATAGTCTACCTCCAGTCCCGAATCGTCCGCAAGCACCAGATCGCGGCAGCAGGCCGCCACCGTTCTGGCCTTAATCAGCGCATTCTCCTCAAAGGTCTGCCCGTTCTCCTCTATCTCCACATCGATGCCCGCTTCCTTCATGGAGCAAATCTCATATCCCAGATCTCCGAGAATATCTCGGATCTCCCGCATTTTCCCTGCATTTCCCGTTGCGAAAATCAATCTTTGCCTCATTCTCTCTGTCGTCCTCTCTTTCGTCCTTACACTGCCAAAATTCGATATCTCAGTACTATTCCTGCCCGGCTAAAACCCTGCCGTATGCCTTCAGGCAAAGATTTCCATCCGCCTTATCCTCCACACGCTCCCAGTCCAGACCGTTGCTGCTGATATAGCCCTCTCCATCGGAAACGTCCACATGTTCCGTGCGCTCATCGGAAGCATACTCCACAGCCATGGGCAATGTAGTTCCCGGTGTCTCGAGCATGATGACCACCGCGAAACGATTTCCTGCTTCCACTGTAACCGGGAAATCAAAAGGTATCGTATAATAGCCCATGTTTTCCACAGTCCCGGCGGCCACCGGCGTCCGGCCGGCCAGCGATCCCACATCCTGAAAGTCCGAAACCATGTAGACCTGATAAGTGGTATCCGCTCCCAAAGCATAAAATCCTGCAGCTGCAATCTGCTGTGTTTCCTCATTTTCAAACACATTGGCAGCCAGAATCCGCTCTCTGTTGTAGCCGAGACTTCCCACCCAGCCGCAGAGATCCGACTGATAGATCGTGTCATAGTTGTCTGTGTTCTCCACTTTTGTATAAGCCGCACTCTGGGTCCCTATATTGCTGTCATAATAAGAAATGTAGAAAACCCCTTCCTCGCCAAAAGATTTTCCCCAGCTGTTCTGACAGATGAACGCCCCATCTCCCGGCACTCTTCCCGAAAAATTTTCCGCTTCGTAATCATCGTCCCATCCAATAATAACCACGTCATGGTTCGGCTTTTCCCTGCCCCGGTAGCAGTATGCGTTTCTTTCCTTATTATAATAGGAAGATTTTTCCAGATCAGATCCGTTGACATCCGCATAAATGGATGTGGAAACACCCCCGTGCTGATAGACAGCCCACTTAATTTTCTCCCGGTCATCCTCATTAAAAAACTGAATTTCCTGAACATGCTTCTGCACATTCCCCTTCTCATCTCTTGGTCCGTCCCAGGAGAGAAAGTAGGCGGCAGCCATAGTGTAATCCCCTCCACTGCTGACCGGAAGCGAGAAAGCGTTGTGTTCTGTCATCTCTTCCACAGAATAGGCTGCCTTCTCAAGAGGAAGCAGCTCAGACGAAAGCGCTCCCAGTGCGGCATACGCCCAGCAGGTAGCCGTAGAGCCCTGGTCAAGAATCTCCGGCGCCCGGTCTCTGGCCCGAAGGTCATAACGATCAGGAAGCGAAGCCCGCGCGTCCCCTATCTCCATGGTTGCCGCACAGGCTGCCTCATCCCAGGTATAGGAACAGGAAAACTGATCGCACAGATCCTTCAGCGGAAGATAACCTGCATCTTCAAAAACCAAAGGCGCGTCCTCCAGAAGTATCAGGCTCTCGTTTCTCGTCCCTTCCACCTGGTCTGCCTGGAAACGGAAAATGTCCCCGTTCCTTTCCAGAAAAATTTCCCCGTTCTCATAGAGATGAGCGCTGGCTCCAAACAACTTCTGCACCAGATCCAGAGAACCCATCAAACGCAAATTATCGTTTACCAAAAGATTACCGCCGGCGCTGCGGTATATCTGCTCCCCCACTGTCAGCGTCGCCATCCCTGTGGCGTTAATATTTCTCGCTTTCAGCGGATAAAATACCTGATCTTCCAGCTGCGCTCCACGAAACGCTTCCACCTGGCTGTAATCATCACTCCATGTATTTATTTTCCCCAAAAGTAAGAGCGCCAGCAGAACGCCCAACACTATGTATCTTCTGGACCCTTTCATAAAGCACCTCTGCTATTTTTCTCTCTTCGGGGGCTTTGGCCCCATAAACTGATAGAAATATGTCTTTATCATTCCATTATAAATTTTTCGGTTCCGATCAGCTTTTCTTCCGATATCTTTCTCCGCGCCCTCATAGGAAGTAATCACATACAGGGACCAGGAATCCAATCCCCGATACGCCTTTCCCAACGCATGGTAAATTGTCGGAAGATTCTTTTTCTCTTCCAGGCGTTCCCCGTAAGGCGGATTGGTAATCAGGAATCCATACTTTTTATTGTGGTGCATATCCGCCACATCTCGAACCTGAAAGTGAATCAAATCATCCACCCCCGCCCGTCTGGCATTTTCTCTGGCAATTTTTATCATATCCGGATCGACATCATATCCCTGTAAATCCGCATGTTCAGGCTTTTCTTCCAAATCGACAGCCTCCTCCAGAACTTCTCTCCACAGTGCTCCGGGAATCAGGTCTGTCCACTCCATCGCAGTGAAATTCCGGTTCTTCCCGGGAGCAATGTGAGACGCCATCAGTGCCGCCTCGATCAAAAAAGTGCCGCTCCCGCAAAAGGGATCTACAAGAATACGGTCTCCCCTCCAGGGAGTCAGCATCAGAAGGGCCGCTGCCAACGTCTCGGAAATGGGCGCCTTGCTGGTCAACGTCCGATATCCTCTCTTGTGCAGGGGCTGTCCTGTGGTATCCAACGCCACCGTAACCTCGTCCTTCAAGAGAAACATCCGTACCGGAAAAGCAGCTCCGTCCTCCGAAAACCATTCCTGATGATAGGTTTCCTTCATTCGCTCCACCATTGCTTTCTTCGCAATAGACTGAATATCGGGAATACTGTACAACTTACTTTTTACCGAAGAAGCTTTTGTTACCCAGAATTTTGCATTTTGAGGGAGATATTCCTCCCAGGGAAGCGCTTTGATACCTGCAAATAATTCCTCGAAACTCCTGGCGGAAAAACGCCCCACCTGGATCAGAATCCGTTCCGCTGTGCGAAGAAAAATGTTTCCTCTGCAGATGGCTTCCGCGTCGCCGAGAAACGTCACGCGTCCGTCCTCCACTCTGGTTATCTCATACCCCAGATCATATATTTCTTTTTTCAGCACAGCTTCCAGACCGAAATGGCAGGGCGCAATCACTTCCATGGTTTTCATTTTGTATCCTCTGTTCACTTCTTAATGATAAAATAATCTTAGCTTTTCACAGATTTGCTGTCAATTGTTTTTCAGACTTTTCTCAGGGCCTCCATCCCTCCGGCCACCGCATATACAATGTCCCCCGCCTCTTCCATCTTTCTTGCCGCGTACAGGCTGTTATTTCCCCTGTCACAATAGAGTATCGCTGCTCGAAACTCCGGTAAAGCCGCTCTCCACTGCTTATAGTCTTCATTGTACGGAACACAGACTGCCCCCGGCAGATGCCATTTTTCAAAAACATTTCTGTCTCTCATGTCAATCAACCGTGTACCCTCTGTAAAATACGCATAAACATCTCTCGCAGATATTAAATGTACACCCATATATCTTCTCTCCTCGTCCTTATTTTATAATCAATAAGGAAGCGGACCATAAAGGTTGCTCTTTATGATCCGCCTCTAGCATATCATATGATACCAGGTGCACACACGTGTCTATCCGGACACAACAGAAAATCTTAATATCCGTTGGTCAGATTGTCGCTCTGATTGGACATTTTATTGGACGTCTTGTTTGCCGTCTTGTTCTTGGCTTTGTTAGACGCTTTGTTCGAAGCCTTGTTGGACGATCTGTTAGAAGTCTGATCTGCTCCGTTTCCGTTAAACGTATCGTGACAATCCATTCCATTGTCCGCGTTCTGAGCATTATAGCTGTTTTTGCCGTAATTATTCTTTGCCATGATAAAATCCTCCTTTTTTTACTGCACTAGTAGTATGGATCGATTTACTGATTATATGTTGGCAAATAATAGCACAGAGCCTGACAAAATCTATGTTTTTAGATTTTATTCATTATTTTATATTTTTTTAATAATTTTTCTTCAAAAAGTACTTGCATAACCTGGCTATCTATTATACAATAACAAACGTAAAAGGCAATATCCTTTTACACCCCTTATTTATTATTTATACTCCCCTCAAAAAGGCCGTTTCCCCGGCCTTTTTACTTTGTCTTTTTTAATTCACAGCACAAGGGCTGCAACCACCGGAATCGTAATCAGCGAAAGCAAGGTGGAAAGAACGATCCCCTGACTGCAGACCGTCTCACCTCTTCCATATTCGTTAAAAATCATCGTCACTATACTTCCCACCGGCATGGAGAACATCAGCACAAAAATCCCGAAAAGCATTTCTGAATCAAACAATCCCCGAAACAGAAAGGCTGCCGCCAGAGGTGCTGCCAACAGTTTGATCGCGCAGAAAAGATACATCCTGGCGGAAGAAAAAAGAATTCGAAAAGGTATCTTCCCTATGGAAATACCGATTACAATCATGGAGAGCGGAATCGTCGCATTTCCCATATAATCAAAAAAGGTAAGCGCTGCGTCCGGAAGCCGAATCTGATTTACAAAAATCAGAATAGCTGCGATGCAAGCCGCCACACCGGGATTGACAATTTTGCGCCAGCTGCCTTTCTCCTTTTTCCGGTCCTTGACTCCCCCACTGTCCTTGTCGCCCTTCCGATCCCTGTCTCCCTTCCAGTTCCTGTCTCCCTCGCTGTCCCTATTGTCTGCAACGTCAACTCCCGCAACCATCTCATCAGATACTGCATACAGGGAGCTTCTATCCCTTCTGGCGACAGCGATACCATAAGTATAGAGCAACAGATTGAATCCGAGAATATAAAAAGTAATATAAATCACGCATTCCGTTCCGAACAATCCGGAAAGCACCGGGATCCCCATAAACCCCACGTTGGAAAAGACATACATCAGCTGGTACTGCCTTCGCTCCCGATCAGCGGGAAAAAGGAATCTGGTCCCGACCATACCGAGCAGAATCATCACTGCAAAATAAAGCACTACTCCCCGCAAATTTTCAAAAACCATCCGGGAGTCCACTGTCAGCGTATTCGCCAGCACACCGTTAACCACCAGCATGGGATTGAAAATATTGACAACCAGACCGGAAATCTGACGATAACCGCTGTCGGTAACCCAATGTTTTTTCTCTGCGAAAAAACCGAGCGTTATCATTGCCAGAAGCACCAGTATCCGCTGAAATACAATAAAACCTTCACTCATTGTCGTTCCTCTCTTTGCCCTGTTCTTTGCTCTTTTCTTTCTTTTTGCTTTATATTTCCTGCCTCTAAGCCGGCAAAAAAAAGAATACTACAAACGATATGTAGTATTCTTTCCAAAGACGTGCGTGAGAGGATTCGAACCCCCGACACCTTGGTCCGTAGCCAAGTGCTCTATCCAGCTGAGCTACACACACATAATCTATAACAAGTATTATACACTTATCAGCAAAATAATCAAGAAAAAAATCTCTTACTGCCGGCGACCGGGATCGAACCGGTACGATGTCGCCACCACAGGATTTTAAGTCCTGCGCGTCTGCCAGTTCCGCCACGCCGGCATCTCTGTAAAACACTTACAGAAATGGGACCTATAGGGCTCGAACCTATGACCCTCTGCTTGTAAGGCAGATGCTCTCCCAGCTGAGCTAAGATCCCATTAAACGACCCAAGCGGGACTCGAACCCGCGACCTCCGCCGTGACAGGGCGGCGCTCTAACCAACTGAGCCATTGGGCCATACCAACAAAACCTTTAGCAGAAGAGTGGACCTTCGGGGACTCGAACCCAGGACCGACCGGTTATGAGCCGGTTGCTCTAACCAACTGAGCTAAAGGTCCAGACAGCCGATGATCGGACTCGAACCGATAACCTGCTGATTACAAATCAGCTGCTCTGCCAATTGAGCCACATCGGCATACTAATTAAATGACTCCGACGGGAATCGAACCCGTGTTACCGCCGTGAAAGGGCGATGTCTTAACCGCTTGACCACGGAGCCGTTTCTACCAAAATAACAGGTAATAAAAAACTCCCCCTGTTGGACTCGAACCAACGACACTTCGGTTAACAGCCGAATGCTGTACCGACTGAGCTAAGGAGGAATAGAAGGTAAATACCTTCAAAACTTCATACAGATCACAGACACGAAACTTCTTGGTCAAGCCTTCGATCGATTAGTGACAGTCAGCTCCGTACATTGCTGTACTTCCACCTCTGCCCTATCTACCTTGTACTCTTCAAGGGATCTTATCTCC
>CASECT010000037.1 GCA_949286525.1 uncultured Eubacteriales bacterium
CTGATGTAGAAGATCAAGGATTCATGCCGGTATATGAGCGCAAGAAGATCACGGATGAACTTCATGAGATATGTGGATTCCGGACAGACTATCAATTCATAACAAAACGGAAAATGAAACAGATTCAGAAAAAAAGTAAACAGAGATAAAACATTACTATATTTCGAGTTCGTGATCAAAAGTGCCACAGTCCTTGTGTTTTCAAGGATTGTGGCACTCGCTTTCATTCTAAACTGTCAAAGACGAGATCATAGCACAGCTGACGGCTGTAAGCAAATCCAGAGCTTTGCAGCACAAGGTACAAACAGAAAAATATTCAGCGACGAGACCGAAAAAAGTCAACTCCTCTGCCACCGACCTCGTTTTCGCCTATTTTTTTATAATCTCTTCATCAATAAGCCGCAGCCCCCCAGGACTGCCATCCTGGTCTTTGATGATCTGATAGACAGATGGAGATTTTGCGATGGAAATCGCATAGAAATATTCCCCATCTGTACACACGGACTGTATGTACTCGCCATCGATTTCCTTCATCTTCCATGCCTCGCCTGTCTCTCCGTCCAGACACCATATCGCATTATCTGATAAATAAAAGATATATGGTTGAACATCCGCCATTCTGTTCCCATACCCCAGAACATAGGAAGCTCCCTCCGGCAGGAATGACTGTTCATCAAGTCTAACATTTGCAGTGTCATTGTATGATTCAACCTCTGAATAAGGGAGAAAGTCCGTCATTTCATGTAAAATTTCTCCATTTTTCCCAGCTATAAGGATCTGTTTGATCTTTTCCTCATCCTTATCATATAAATTGACAAGAATGCCTCCATCTCCTCTCAGGGAAAAGGAAATATGGGAACATCTGCTGTCCGTCGCTTCGTACAGTTTCCGCTTTTTCCCATTCTCTGTATCCAGCGAATACAAACTGCGCCCATACTTATAATACAACGCCGTTTCGTTTACGTCCCAGTCCTCCACCCAGAAGGAACTGATCAGTTTTTCCGGCTCTTTTCCCGGATGATACGAATAAATCCCATCTCGCGGAGCTTCGAAATAATAGGCTTTTTTCGTCAATATCCCGATATATTCATTTCCTGCTTGAAAATATCCCAAGCGAAACAGGACATAGCCGGAACCTGACAAAAATAGGATAAGACCCGCCGCTAAGATTACCACAATTTTCAAGGTGCGTTTATTCATAGCATCCCCTCCGGATTCGTCTGTCGCCAATTAGCAACTCCTTCTGAGATAGATATACCCTACTTTCAATGCCCTGACAATAGCTATTTCTGTTTTTCAGCTCTTTTCTATGACCCCCACCGGACAGATTTCCGCGCAGTTCCCGCAGTGCAGGCAATGTTACTGCTGAATTACCACGGGCTTTTGTGTGATATTAATACACTTTTGCGGACATTTGGAATAACACAGCTTGCAGCCGATACATTGTTCCGTCACAAAATATCCGCTTTCTCTCGCTAGCGCACCGCCAAAGGAAAAACTCGCCCGCTCTATGGGAAACCTGGAGAGATCAAACCATTCTCCGGTTCCCTCGCAGATTTTAAATATGGTAAGCTGATCGTGGGAACGTACATCAGGATATATTTTCTTCATATACGGGTTTTTCTCAAAAAGAGCCGGTAGCATTTTGAACCCGATTTCCCGCGCTTTGGCCTGCACCGACACCGACACGCAGGAAAGGGTATTCTCCCCCTTCATGGCGGTAAAAGCGATATTTTCATTGGCCTTCAGCCGTTCATAAAACTTCTTGCCCTTAGCAGTAAAAAAGTAAAGTCCGCTTTCATCGCAGTCCATCATGTCGATGGCACAGGTAACCGGGCATCCCTTCTCATCAACGGTAACAAATACGGTAGAATGAAATTCTCGCAAAGATAATGTAAAGCAGGTACAATATTGTGCTGTAGTTACCTGATGGAAACCACTTATTTGTTTCATTGTTCTCGAATGTTTTTTATCTCAAAAATATGACTGCTTTGAATCAGGCCTACTCCGACTGAGAATCAACACTTTCCCTCTTTGAAACAAAATATCCGAAGATCCACGTAATCAGAACCGACACGAAAACGCCGTAAATTGATTGCCGTATCCAGCACAGCAACCGCCATACCAGAAGACAGGCAATCGCGGAGGTCATCCTCTGAATGATCTCCAATTCCGCGCCCTCATATGTAAACACTAAACTGAGCAAGTTCATTCCTTCTGCTGTGTCTCCTGCATATTCTTCCGCCTCTTCAAGAATATTTGAAATTATATCCCTTTAAAAGTTTAATTTTCAGGGAGAAATCCGCCCCTGAAGATATTTTTCTCCCACAGGCTAAACTTTTTTGCGCCCTTTCCCTGAAGACTTTTCCTTTTGTCTACCCCTAAGAACCTTTTTCCTGTGAGAGGCTGAAAATTTTACCAGCTTCCAACGGCTTTCTCCCCTTTTTACGCCTGATACTGTTGAAAATATCAGCCTCTCACGAGGATTTTTCCTTTCAGGCCCCAGAAAAGTCTCTACCTACACAAAATCAGCAGAAAAAAATCAGCCCCGGAAGACAAAATGCCTTCTGGGGGCTGAAAACAAGAAACAATCTTCCAACATGGCCGCAACGAGAAGACGCTCGAAAAAGCTGACGCTTTTTCTCACTGAACGCGGCAGTCGCCGCATTCACGGAAATAACAAAACCCGCTGTGAGATATAAGCCCTGCAATGAGCCATGCGCACCTCGAAAGCGCACAGCGATTTCGAGGTCGCGGGCTTCGCCCTATAAATGAGCAAAAAAATACAGGGAAGAGTACAAGTACTCTTCCCTGATTTTATTTCCTCATTTGCACGGCTCATTGCCAACGCGCAATTACTCGATGATCTCGCTTACACGTCCGGATCCAACGGTACGTCCACCCTCACGGATAGCGAAGGTAAGACCCTTCTCCATAGCGATCGGATGAATCAGCTCGATAGTCATCTCAACATTATCGCCAGGCATGCACATCTCGACTCCTTCCGGAAGGATGCAGACGCCGGTAACGTCAGTTGTTCTGAAATAGAACTGCGGACGATAGTTGTTGAAGAACGGAGTATGACGACCACCCTCATCCTTGGTCAGAACGTAAACCTGAGCTTTGAACTTGGTGTGGCAGGTAACAGTGCCGGGTTTTGCCAGAACCTGTCCTCTCTGGATCTGGTCACGGTTGATACCACGAAGCAGGGCGCCGATGTTGTCGCCGGCCTCAGCCTCATCCAGCAGCTTACGGAACATCTCGATACCGGTAACAACGGTCTTCTGAACGTCTTCCTTAATACCGATGATTTCAACTTCGTCATTCAGATGCAGCGTACCACGCTCTACTCTACCGGTTGCAACAGTACCACGTCCGGTAATGGTAAATACGTCCTCAACAGGCATCAGGAACGGCTGATCCGTTGCACGCTGGGGATCCGGGATATACTCATCGATGGTATCCATCAGCTCCATGATCTTATCGCCCCACACGCCGCTGGGATCCTCCAGGGCCTTCAGAGCAGAACCCTTAACGATCGGGCATCCCTCGAAGCCATACTCCTCAAGCTGCTCGGTAATCTCCATCTCAACCAGCTCCAGCAGCTCCTCATCGTCTACCATGTCACACTTGTTCATGAATACAACAATATAGGGAACGCCTACCTGGCGGGACAGAAGGATGTGCTCCTTTGTCTGAGCCATCACACCGTCAGTGGCAGCCACTACCAGGATAGCGCCATCCATCTGAGCGGCACCGGTAATCATGTTCTTTACATAGTCAGCATGTCCCGGGCAGTCAACGTGTGCGTAATGTCTCTTCTCAGTCTCGTACTCAACGTGAGCAGTAGAAATGGTAATACCTCTTTCTCTCTCCTCGGGAGCCTTGTCGATATTTTCGAAATCAACAACTGCATTTCCCTCAACTCTCTGAGCCAGCACCTTTGTGATAGCGGCTGTCAGGGTAGTCTTACCATGATCGACATGACCAATAGTACCAATGTTACAATGCGGTTTGGTTCTCTCAAATTTTGCCTTAGCCATTTTAAATTGTCCTCCTTAATTTCATCCCTTATGAGGGATTGCTTTCCGGTTGATCAAAATACTCGGTTAATTGTCATTATATAGAAAAATACCGGGTTTTTCAATACTTTTTCGCTTTATTTTACTTATCTTTCGACGCAATGATCTTATCCTGTACGGACTTCGGCACCTGCTCGTATCTCTCGAAGAACATGGAGTAGTTACCACGGCCCTGTGTTCTGGAACGAAGGTCGGTGGAGTAACCGAACATCTCTGCGAGAGGCACATATCCGCGAACGATCTTTCCGCCTCCCACATCATCCATTCCCTCGATACGGCCACGGCGCGCATTGATATCGCCGATGACGTCTCCCATATATTCCTCGGGCATGGTCACTTCCACCTTCATGATCGGCTCAAGCAGCACAGGGCTTGCCTTTGCCATAGCCTCCTTGAAACACATGGAACCTGCAATGTGGAATGCCATCTCGGAGGAGTCAACCTCATGGTAAGATCCGTCGTAAACGGTTGCGTGTACGCCCAGTACCGGGAATCCGCAGAGAATACCTGCGGAAGCAGCCTCTTCGATACCTTCGCCGACTGCGGGGATATACTCCTTCGGAATCGCTCCGCCGACAACGGTGGAATCAAATTTAAAGGTCTCCTCGCCGTTGGGATCCATGGGCTCGAACTTCACTTTACAGTGACCGTACTGTCCACGTCCACCGGACTGCTTTGCGTACTTGTACTCCTGATCCACAGGTTTGGTAAAAGTCTCCTTGTAGGCAACCTGAGGTGCGCCTACGTTTGCCTCCACCTTGAACTCGCGGAGAAGTCTGTCTACGATAATCTCCAGATGCAGCTCGCCCATGCCGGCGATAATAGTCTGACCCGTCTCCTGATCGGTGTGAGCCCGGAATGTGGGGTCCTCCTCGGCAAGTTTTGCCAGGGCCTCGCCCATCTTCTGCTGTCCCGCCTTGGTCTTGGGCTCGATTGCCAGCTCGATAACGGGCTCCGGGAACTCCATAGACTCCAGGATAACCGGATGCTGCTCATCGCAGATGGTATCGCCGGTGGTTGTAATCTTGAAACCAACCGCTGCGGCGATGTCTCCGGAGTACACCTTGTCCAGCTCCATTCTCTTGTTCGCGTGCATCTGCAGGATACGTCCCACACGCTCTTTTTTGTCTTTTGTCGCATTCAGCACGTAGGATCCGGAATTCAGGGTTCCGGAATATACACGGAAGAATGCCAGCTTACCCACAAAGGGGTCAGCCATAATCTTGAATGCCAGGGCAGCGAAGGGCTCGTCATCAGAAGAATGACGCTCTACCTCATTGCCCTCCAGATCAACACCCTTGATTGCCGGGATGTCAGTAGGCGCCGACATATACTCAAGGATCGCGTCCAGAAGCTTCTGCACGCCCTTGTTTCTGTAAGCGGAGCCGCAGCATACGGGAACTGCCGTACACTCACAGGTAGCCCTGCGCAGAACATTCTTCATCTCCTGCACATCCAGCTCCTCGCCTTCCAGATACTGCATCATCAGATCATCATCCAACTCGCAGATCTGCTCAATCAGCTTGGTGCGGTACTCCTCTGCCTGTTCCTTCATATCCTCAGGAACATCAACAACGGAGATATCCTCGCCCTTTTCATCATTATAGATATAAGCTTTCATCTCAAAGAGGTCGATGATTCCTTTGAATTCATCTTCCTTACCGATGGGCAGCTGCAGGATAACCGCATTCTTGCCCAGACGATCTCTGATCTGATCTACTGCTCCGTAGAAGTTTGCACCCAGGATATCCATCTTGTTGATGAACGCCATACGGGGTACATTGTAAGTGTCTGCCTGACGCCATACGTTCTCCGACTGGGGCTCAACACCGCCCTTTGCGCAGAAAACGCCCACAGCGCCGTCCAGCACACGAAGGGAACGCTCTACCTCCACCGTGAAATCAACGTGTCCCGGTGTGTCAATGATATTGATACGATGCTCCAGCGCGCCCGGCTTGGGTTTGCCGTACTCTTCCATCGTCCAGTGACAGGTTGTAGCGGCGGAAGTGATGGTAATACCTCTTTCCTGTTCCTGCTCCATCCAGTCCATGGTCGCAGTTCCCTCGTGAGTATCACCGATTTTGTAATTCACACCGGTATAATACAGGATACGCTCGGTCAATGTGGTCTTACCCGCATCGATATGAGCCATAATACCGATATTTCTGGTTCTCTCCAGTGGATATTCTCTTCCAGCCAAGGTTTTTCCCTCCTATTAGAATCTGTAATGAGCAAAAGCCTTGTTTGCCTCTGCCATCTTGTGCATATCTTCTTTTCTCTTTACCGCGGAACCCGTGTTGTTGGCCGCGTCCATAATCTCGTTTGCCAGTCTGTCCACCATGGTCTTCTCGCTTCTCTTGCGGGAGAACATGGTCAGCCAGCGAAGACCGAGAGCCTGACGACGGTCGGGCCGCACTTCGATGGGCACCTGATAGGTGGCGCCGCCGATACGTCTTGCCTTTACTTCGAGAACGGGCATCACATTGTTCATTGCCTCCTCGAATACTTCCAGCGCGGGCTTTCCGGATTTCTCCTCCACTTTCTCAAAAGCGCCGTAAACGATCTTCTGAGCTACGCCCTTCTTGCCATCCAGCATAATGTTGTTGATCAGTTTGGTCACAACCTTGCTGTTGTAGATCGGATCCGCCAAAACGTCTCTTTTCTGAGTATGTCCTTTACGTGGCACGTTACTTCCCTCCTTAATCATATTTTTTTGTTTCGATTAATTCAACGGTACTCACATGTATGTGTTCGTGCGTAAATATATTTGTATGAATGAAAATAATTTACCACACTAACCATATTGCGTGAAAATACACATGTCGCTACTTACTTCTTAGCGTCTTTCGGTCTCTTAGCGCCGTATTTGGAACGAGCCTGCTTCCTGTTGGCAACGCCGGCGGTATCCAGCGTACCTCTGATCACATGATAACGGGTACCGGGAAGGTCTTTTACTCTTCCGCCGCGGATCAGAACAACGCTGTGCTCCTGCAGGTTGTGGCCTTCGCCCGGAATGTAGCTTGTCACTTCGATTCCGTTGGAAAGACGTACTCTGGCAATCTTACGAAGCGCTGAGTTAGGTTTCTTCGGGGTCGCAGTCTTAACGGCTGTGCAGACGCCTCTCTTCTGGGGAGAAGAAGTACTGGTGGGTTTCTTCCGAAGAGAATTGTATCCTCTCTGAAGAGCCGGTGCAGTAGATTTCTTTACTGCCGTCTGTCTACCCTTTCTTACTAACTGGTTAAATGTTGGCATTATTTTCACCTCCTGTAGTATTTTTTATTCGCGCGCAACTTTCGCGCACGCTAAATCATTATAGTTTCCAAAGCCGCTGTTGTCAAGGGTTTTCGGCAAAAATGACGGCAAAAGCAGGGCAAAAACACAGTAAAACAGGGCAGCCCGGCATTAAGCCGACCGCCCTGCGCATATCATTTTTCTATACAGGATACCGAAGATATCGTTTTTCCGATGACTCAATCGATCTCTACCGGCTCCTCTACAGTCTCCTCCGTCTCCACATCCACTGCGTCTTCGGCCGGATCCGCCTCATCGGCAAATCCCTCGAAATCTTCTTCCGCCTCGTCCAGCGCTTCCGCCATCTGCTGATTATAGTCAGTATTCAACGAAATGTTTCCATAACGCTTCATACCGGTTCCCGCGGGAATCAGCTTACCGATGATGACATTCTCCTTCAGACCGATCAACGGATCAATCTTACCCTTGATAGCCGCCTCAGTCAGCACCTTGGTTGTCTCCTGGAAGGATGCAGCCGACAGGAAAGAGTTGGTTGCCAGGGATGCCTTGGTAATACCCAGCAGCGCCTGCTTTCCTTCCGCGGGCTCCTTGCCCTCAGCTACCAGCTTCTTGTTGATATCCTCAAATTCCAGCAGATCGGCCATCATACCCGGAAGCAGGCCGGAATCGCCGCTGTTCTCCACGCGTACCTTGCGAAGCATCTGCCGCACAATGACCTCGATATGTTTGTCGTTGATCTCCACGCCCTGCAGACGGTACACTCTCTGAACCTCCTGCAGCATGTAATCCTGCACCGCGCGCACGCCCTTGATCCGCAGAATGTCATGCGGATTGATGGAACCCTCCGTCAACTCGTCGCCGGCCTCCAGCTCCGCGCCGTCCACAACCTTGATGCGGGATCCGTAAGGAATCAGATAAGCCTTGCTTTCTCCGGTTTCCTTATTGGTCACAACGATTTCTCTCTTCTTCTTGGTGTCCTTGATCTCCGCTGTTCCGGCAAACTCGGTAATGATTGCGAGACCTTTCGGCTTTCTTGCCTCAAACAGCTCCTCTACACGGGGAAGACCCTGGGTAATATCATCGCCGGCCACGCCTCCTGTATGGAAGGTTCTCATGGTCAGCTGTGTACCCGGCTCTCCGATAGACTGGGCCGCGATAATACCGATAGCCTCGCCCACCTGTACCGCCTGACCCGTCGCCATGTTAGCGCCGTAACACTTCGCGCAGACGCCAAGTCTGGAACGGCAGGTAAGAATCGTACGAATCTTTACCTTTGTGATCTCGTTTCCATTCTCATCCACCCCGACAGTTACAATATCATGGGCACGTTTTGGCGTGATCATATGATTTGCCTTCACAATCACATTGCCCTTGGCGTCACAGATCGTCTCACAGGAGAACCGTCCGGTAATGCGCTCCTCCAGGCTTTCGATCTCCTCCCGTCCGTCCGCGAAAGCCTTTACATACATTCCGGGGATCTCTCCATCCTCGTTGATGCTGCAATCGGACTCCCGAATAATCAACTCCTGGGACACATCAACCAGACGTCTGGTCAGATAACCGGAGTCAGCGGTACGCAGAGCGGTATCGGACAGACCCTTACGGGCTCCATGGGCAGACATGAAATATTCCAGTACGTCCAGACCTTCACGGAAGTTAGACTTGATGGGCAGCTCAATGGTACGTCCCGTCGTATCCGCCATCAGTCCCCGCATGCCGGCCAGCTGCTTGATCTGCTTGTCGGAACCACGGGCCCCGGAATCCGCCATCATGAAAATGTTGTTGTAGGCATCCAGGCCGCTCAGCAATGCCTCTGTCAGTTCCTCATCAGTCTCTTTCCAGGTCTCCACAACCTCACGGTAACGCTCTTCCTCGGTAATAATACCACGTTTATACTGTCTGGTAATCTTATCCACCGTGCTCTCAGCCTGAGCGATCATCTCGGGCTTCTGGGGCGGCACCGTCATGTCGGAAATGGAAACGGTCATTGCTGCCCGGGTGGAATACTTGTATCCCATGGACTTAATGTCATCCAGCACTTCCGCCGTCTTGGTGGCGCCATGTACGTTGATGACCTTTTCCAGTATCTGTTTCAGCTGTTTCTTAGCTACCAGGAAGTCAATCTCCAGCGCCAGGTCGTTCTCCGGGTTGGTTCTGTCCACAAAGCCCAGATCCTGCGGAATGATCTCGTTGAAGATAAATCTTCCCAACGTGGAAGTCACGATACCCTTCTTGATGCTTCCATCCGGCATCTCCTTCTTCACGCCCACATGAATCTTCGCGTGAAGAGTAATAACCTTATTCTCATAGGCAAGGATCGCCTCGTTCACATCCTTGAAGTACTTGCCTTCCCCCTTTACGCCCGGACGCTCCTGGGTCAAATAATAAATACCCAGAACCATATCCTGGGAAGGAACCGCCACAGGTCCTCCGTCGGAGGGTTTCAGCAGGTTGTTGGGGGAGAGCAGCATAAATCGGCACTCCGCCTGGGCCTCAGCGGTCAGTGGCAGATGGACAGCCATCTGGTCTCCGTCAAAGTCGGCATTGTAAGCGGTACAAACCAGGGGATGCAGCTTGATGGCCTTGCCTTCCACCAGGATCGGCTCGAAAGCCTGGATACCCAGTCTGTGCAGCGTGGGAGCACGGTTCAGCATGACGGGATGCTCTTTGATAACATCCTCCAGTACATCCCATACCTCGGGCTGCAGCTTCTCCACCATCTTCTTGGCATTCTTGATATTGTGGGCGGTGCCGTTGGCCACCAGTTCCTTCATAACGAAGGGTTTGAACAACTCGATAGCCATCTCCTTAGGCAGACCGCACTGATAAATCTTCAACTCCGGTCCCACAACGATAACGGAACGGCCGGAGTAATCCACACGTTTTCCCAGAAGGTTCTGACGGAAACGTCCGGATTTGCCCTTCAACATATCAGACAGGGACTTCAGGGCACGGTTGCCCGGCCCGGTCACAGGACGTCCTCTTCTTCCGTTGTCAATCAGTCCGTCTACCGCTTCCTGCAGCATACGCTTCTCGTTGCGGACAATGATGTCCGGCGCCCCAAGCTCCAGCAGTCTTCTCAGGCGGTTGTTCCGGTTGATAATCCGGCGGTACAGGTCATTCAGATCAGAAGTGGCAAAACGGCCGCCATCCAGCTGTACCATGGGACGCAGATCCGGCGGAATCACGGGGATCGCTGTCAGGATCATCCACTCGGGGCGGTTCCCGGACTCCCGAAAAGCCTCCACCACTTCCAGGCGCTTGATGATGCGGGCGCGTTTCTGTCCGGTGGCGTTTTTCAGCTCTTCCTTCAATTCCGCCGCATCCTTGTCCAGATCGATGCCTTTCAGCAGCTCCTGCACTGCTTCAGCCCCCATACCCACACGGAAGCTGCTGCCGTATTTTTCTCTGGCTTCCTGATATTCACTCTCAGAGAGCACCTGCTTTTTCATCAGGGAAGTATCCCCCGCGTCCAAAACAATATAGGACGCGAAATAGAGCACCTTCTCCAGGGTTCTCGGGGAAAGATCCAGAAGAAGTCCCATGCGGGAAGGAATCCCCTTGAAATACCAGATGTGGGACACCGGAGCCGCCAGCTCGATGTGACCCATGCGCTCCCGGCGCACACTGGATTTCGTGATCTCCACGCCGCATCGGTCGCAGACAACGCCCTTGTAACGGATCTTCTTGTACTTACCGCAGTGACACTCCCAGTCCTTGGTCGGTCCGAAAATCTTTTCGCAGAACAGACCGTCCTTCTCGGGTTTGAGCGTCCGGTAATTGATGGTTTCCGGCTTCTTCACTTCACCCCGGGACCATTCTCTGATCTTCTCCGGGGAAGCCAAACCAATCTGAATCGCATCAAACGAAATGGCCTGATTTGATGATTCTTTCTTCATTGTCTCTGGCATGGTCAATCTCCTTCCTACATATCTTCATCCATCATATCGTCGCTGAAAACATCTTCCGCAACCATATCCGCATCCTCATCCAGCTCACTGTTTACCAGTTCCTCGCTCTCCTCATCAAACTCCTGTCTGGTAAATCCATGCTCTTCGAAGGATTCGCTGCTTTCAAAGGCGAAATTTTTGTCGCCCGCAATAATCGAGTTGAGATCGGTGTTGCCGTACTCGCTGCTCTCCATAAGATGCACTTCTTTCCGGTTTTCGTCCAGAACCTTCACATCCAGTCCCAGGGACTGCAGCTCTTTTAAGAGTACCTTGAAGGACTCGGGAATCCCCGGCTCCGGGATATTCTCGCCTTTAATGATCGCCTCATAGGTCTTCACACGACCGACCACATCGTCGGACTTCATGGTCAGAATCTCCTGCAGCGTGTAGGACGCGCCGTACGCTTCCAGAGCCCAAACCTCCATCTCTCCGAAACGCTGTCCGCCGAACTGTGCTTTTCCGCCCAGAGGCTGCTGGGTAACAAGAGAGTATGGACCGGTGGAACGGGCATGAATTTTGTCATCCACCAGATGATGCAGTTTCAGATAATGCATATGCCCGATGGTAACCGGAGAGTCAAACTCTTCGCCGGTACGTCCGTCGCGAAGCGTTACCTTCCCGTCTCTGCCCAGCTTAACGCCGTGCCACAGCTCCCGATGGTCTCTGTGATCATAGAGATACTGCATCACGTCTTCCCTTACCTGATCCTTGTATTTTGCTTCAAACTCCTCCCAGGAAGTGTTCACATAATCGTTTGCCATCTCCAGAGTATCCTGGATATCAATCTCCCGGGCCCCGTCAAATACCGGTGTCTCAATATTGAATCCCAGCGCCTTGGCAGCCAGACTCAGATGAATCTCCAGCACCTGTCCGATATTCATTCGAGACGGCACACCCAGAGGATTCAACACGATGTCCAGCGGGCGGCCATTCGGAAGGAACGGCATATCCTCCACCGGGAGCACGCGGGAAACCACACCCTTGTTTCCGTGACGGCCTGCCATCTTGTCGCCGACAGAAATCTTTCTCTTCTGAGCAATATAAATACGGACGGCCTTGTTTACCCCCGGGGACAGCTCATCGCCATTCTCTCTGGTAAAGGTCTTGGCATCTACCACGATACCATACTCGCCGTGAGGCACTTTCAGGGAAGTGTCCCTTACCTCTCTGGCCTTCTCGCCAAAGATAGCGCGAAGAAGCCGCTCCTCCGCGGTCAGCTCCGTCTCGCCCTTGGGCGTAACCTTACCTACCAGAATATCGCCGGCGCGCACCTCCGCGCCGATACGGATGATACCGTTCTCATCCAAATCCTTCAGAGCGTCGTCGCCGACACCCGGCACGTCCCTGGTAATCTCCTCCGGCCCCAGCTTAGTATCTCTGGCTTCCACTTCATATTCTTCTATATGAACCGAAGTATATACGTCGTCCTGCACCAGGCGCTCGGACAACAATACCGCGTCCTCGTAGTTGTAACCTTCCCAGGTCATGAATCCGATCAGAGGGTTCTTGCCCAGCGCCAGCTCTCCGTTGGATGTGGAAGGGCCGTCCGCGATGACTTCCCCGGCCTCCACCCGATCGCCCTTGAATACAATCGGACGCTGGTTGTAACAGTTAGACTGGTTGCTTCTGGCAAATTTGGTCAGAGGATACTCATCCCGCTCGCCGTCATCGGTGCGGATGACAATCCGATTGGAGACGGATTTCTCCACCACGCCGCCTCTTTTCGCGATTACGCAGACTCCGGAGTCCACTGCCGTCTTGGTCTCCATACCGGTTCCCACCACAGGAGCCTCAGTAGTCAGAAGCGGCACTGCCTGGCGCTGCATGTTGGATCCCATCAGCGCGCGGTTGGCATCATCATTCTGCAGGAACGGAATC
>CASECT010000038.1 GCA_949286525.1 uncultured Eubacteriales bacterium
GATTGACATTGTTCTGGAGCATGATGGGATATTGAATCCCATTGAGATTAAGAAGACGTCCAATCCGGGCACGGAGCTTACCAGAGTTTTCTCTCTTCTGGACCGAGCGTCTGTGCAGAGAGGAAAAGGGGCGGTTGTCTGCATGAAACCGGGATTGGGAGCATTGGATCGCGACAATTTTGTTGTTCCCGTCTGGATGATCTGAAAAGGAGTGGCATGCATGTACCAATACATTTTATTTGACCTGGATGGAACTTTGACGGATCCGGGGATCGGCATTACCAATTCGGTGGCTTACGCTCTGGAGAAGATGGGGATCCCGGTGCCGGAGCGGAGCGAACTTTACAGATTCATCGGACCGCCTCTTCTGGATTCTTTTTCGCGGTTTTTCGGCCTCTCCGGGGAGGAGAGTGAGCAGGCGGTAACCTTTTATCGGGAATATTTCCGGGAGAAGGGCATCTTTGAAAATCAGGTGTACCCGGGGATTCCGGAACTTCTGGCAAAGATAAAGGAAAGCGGCAGAGAGCTGCTTCTTGCCACGTCCAAGCCGGAGGAGTTTGCCATCAGAATCCTGGAACATTTCGGACTGGAAACATACTTTTCCTTTGTGGCCGGGGCCACGATGGATAGTTCCCGCTGCGCCAAGGTCGATGTGATCCGCTACGCTCTGGAGAGTTGCGGCATCACAGACCTTTCTGCCGCCGTCATGGTCGGGGATCGGGAGTATGATGTGACCGGCGCATCCCAGGCGGGGCTGGACGCCATCGGCGTGCTTTACGGCTACGGCTCCAGGGAGGAGCTGCAGAAGGCAAATGCGGCGCATCTGGCCGAGCGGGTGGAGGACATTTTCCCGCTTCTGGGATAAGTGGGGAGATTGACGCCTGGATGAGGGAACTGTAGGAAAATGTAAATCGCACGATTTTGTTGATACAATCGTTCGATTTGTATATAATAATAGTGAAAAAGGAGGCGGGGCATATGTCGATTACAGCAACAGAGTTCAAAAAAAATCTCAGTAAATACCTTTCTCTGGCAGAAACGGAAGATATTTATATCACGAAGAATGGACATATTGTCGCAAAATTGTGCAACCCGAATCTTGACCGTGTTCAGATGGCCTCCTCACTGTTTGGAGCTGTTCCGGATTCTGTAACATTGGAGGAAGCGAAAGCGGAAAGAAGAGGGCGGTTATGAAAATTCTTTTGGATACCTGCGTTGTTCTGGATGCGCTTCAGGGCCGAAAACCCTTTTGTGGGGATGCGGAAAAGATTTTTCTGGCGGTTGCGAATCATAAGGTTGAGGGTTTTCTTGCTGCAAGTTCTGTAACAGATATCTATTATCTGCTACATAAAGCGCTTCATGATGATATCAAAAGCCGGAAGATCATGGATACACTTTTTCAATTATTTGAACTGTTGGATACGACAGGAGCGGACTGCAGAAGGGCAGTGCTATCAGAGATGAGAGATTATGAAGATGCTGTTGTTTCTGAGACGGCACTGCGCTCCGGAATGGACTATATTGTGACGCGCAATATAAGGGACTATACAAAATCTTCGATTCCGGCAGTGTTGCCCGGAGAACTGTTGGAACGGATTTCTGCAAAAAGGAATGAAAAAGAAGAGGGAGAAGAAGCATGATGCGAATGATGGGACTGGCATTGATCGCGGCAATGAAAGGATTATTATGCAAGGGAGCCGCCCTGGGGCTTGTGCTTCTGACGTTTGCCTTTAAGGGCCGGCAGTTGAACTATGACGCGGAAAAGTGGAACGACTATTTCCTCTCCCTGGAGGAGAAGAAGGTGGGGCGGTACGCGGTGGGCGTTTATCTTACCGCGGCCATGATCTCCTCCGTCGCTGCCTATGGCGTTCTGCGGAAGCTGAAATATCCTCACAGTTTTCTGCTGGCGGCGGCGATGTTTCTCGCCGGGCTGGCGGTTACCTGGTATCGTTGGAAGACAAAAGGCCGGGAATACCTGATCCGAAGATACCGGGAGATCCCGGAGACGATTCTGGCGGAGAGAAGAAAGAAGGAGGCGCGCCCCTGACAGGGCAGCCTCCTCTTTTCGGATCGTCAGGCGTGGAAGACGTAGCGGTCCATCCGTCCAAAGGCCTCCTGCACTCTGGACAGCGGGAGGGCCAGGTTCATCCGGATGTGGCAGGGGCCGTGGAACTGGCGGCCGTCCTGCACAGCCACGCCCACATCCCAGCAGGATTTGAGCACCTCATCTATGGTTTTCCCATTTTTCTCACACCATTTCGTGCAGTCTGCGAATAGCATATAAGTGCCCTCCGGCTTTGCGACTTCCACACCGTCAAAATGTTCTTTGATATACGTGCAGGCATAGTTCACATTTTCCGTGAGTACCTGGCATAGTTCGTCCACCCACTCGTAGCCCTCCGGCTTGTAGGCGCCGATCAGGGCGTGCATGGAGAGCACGTTCATATCGTTGTAATGGGGCAGGGAGGACTCCTTTTCGATCCGGTCTCTCAGCCAGCTGTTGTAAATAATGTGATAACTTCCCACAAGGCCCGCCAGATTGAAGGTCTTGGAGGGAGCGTAGAGGGCGACAGTGCGGTTTTTCGCGTCCTCGCTGACGGACTGGGTGGGAACATGGCGGTGTTCTTCCAGAATCAGGTCAGACCAGATCTCGTCAGAAATCACATACACATCGTATTTTCGAAACAGTTCCATGGCTTTCTCAATCTCCCATTTTTCCCAGACCCGTCCTGCCGGATTGTGGGGAGAGCAGAAGATGGCGGCGTGGATGTGATGTTCAGCGATCTTTTTTTCCATATCCTCAAAATCCATCCGCCAGATGTTCTGTTCATCTTTCCTGAGGGGAGAGTGGACGATGTGGTATCCGTTGTTGTCCAGGGCCCCGGTAAATCCGATGTAGGTGGGAGAGTGGAGCAGCACGTTGTCGCCCCGGGAGCAGATCACGTTCAAGGCGCTGACGACGCCGCCCAGGACGCCGTTCTCATAGCCGATGCATTCTTTTGCCAGTCCCGTCACGCCATTTCTCTTTTCCTGCCATTGGATGATGGCGTCAAAATATTCCTGCGTGGGAGAAAAGTAACCGAAGGCGGGATGTTTCGCCCGCTCGATAATAGCCTCCGGGATGGTGGGCACAGTGGGAAAGTTCATATCCGCCACCCACATGGGAATGGCGTCAAATCCCTCCTTTGGAGCGTCAGGCGTAAAACCGGGCATGGAGCCCAGTCCGTCGATGGCGATGGCATCCTTGCCATGCCGGTCCATAATTGAAGTGAAGTCGTATTTCATGATGTAACTCCTCCTTTACGACCAGTGCTGCTGTAAACCGCTGCATTGGATTTTCATCAGAATTCGTTTATACTGTAATAGATATTAGTGGAAAAAACGGAGCCTGTCAATTGAGAGCGGCGGGGAAAAGCTCAGACAAAGCAGTCATCCTGCCCCGGCCCGAAAGGAGAGATGTTCATGGATATTCTGGAAGTGATGAAAGCGCGCCACAGTGTGCGTCAGTACACCGGAGAAGAAATTGAAAAGGACAAGAGGGAGGCACTTGTGTCTCTGGCACAGGAATGCAGCAAAGAGAGCGGTCTGAGTATTCAGATCTTTTTTGACGAGCCCAAGTGCTTTTCCGGAAAAATAGCCCATTATGGAAGTTTTTCCAATGTGGAAAATTATATTGCCCTGGTGGGGAAAAAGGGGCCGGATCTGGAGGAGAAAGCCGGATACTATGGGGAGAAAATGGTGCTGAAGGCTCAGAAGATGGGGCTTTCCACCTGCTGGGTGGCGCTGACCCACGGGAAGAGCCAGGCAAAGATTGACAGGGATGAGAAGCTGGCCTGTATCATTTCCATCGGGTACGGGGCAAATCAGGGGAAACCCCACAGGAACAGGCCGCTGGACCAGCTCTGTAACTGTGCTTCGCAGATGCCGGACTGGTTTGCCCGGGGCATGGAGGCGGTTCTGCTGGCTCCCACAGCGATGAATCAGCAGAAGTTTTATTTTACTCTGGAAGGAGAGAAGGTGACAGTGAAAGCCGGGAGAGGCTTTTTCACTCGGCTGGATCTTGGCATTGTGAAATATCATTTTGAAGCCGCCACCGGGCGGAAGGCGGAGTGAGGCAGACTGTTG
>CASECT010000039.1 GCA_949286525.1 uncultured Eubacteriales bacterium
CCGGTAACATTTAAAAGATTCTGGATGGAAGCCGGAATCCCCACGCTGCAAACCTCAAAGACAATACGCTTTTTCAGATGAAACTTCCGCGGATCAATGCAGACAAAAGTACTCTTTCGCTTCACATACAGAAGGACGAAGAAATAGCCGCAGGCCACACAGTTGGAAAGACAGGTCGCAAGCCCGGCTCCCGCCGCCCCCATATTCAATCCCCAGGGCAGAATAAAAATGGGATCCAGAATAATATTCAGAAAGCATCCGCACATAGTCCCGACACTGGCGTGAAGAGAAGCCCCCTCCGAACGCACCATATAGGCCATTACCACATTTAAGATAGCCGGCGCCGCTCCCAGATATACAGTCCAGAACATATACCCCTCCGTAGCCGTCCGGGTCGTGGCATCCGCCCCGAGAAGCGTCAGGAGCGGGCTTCGGAAAAGAGCGCAGAGCGCTCCGAAGAAAAGACCGCTGATCAGGGAGCAGTAAAACCCGAAGGCAGAACTTTCGGAGACGGTATCATAGTCCTTTCTGCCCAACGCCCGACTCATCATACTGGAGGTACCCACGCCAAACAGATTGTTTACCGCGTTAAAAGCGAGAAGCACCGGATAGGCAAGGGACACGGCAGCATTCTGCACCGGATCATTCAGCATTCCCACGAAATAAGTGTCCGCCATATTGTAAACTACCATAACAAGAGAGCTCAGAATCATCGGAACAGACAGTTTTGCCACCGCCTGTGGTATCGGTGTCTTCTCAAACAAAATTACCTTGTCGTTTTTTTCCATAACAAAAATTGCCCCTCTTCTCTCAAATCGTACTCTGCGTATCAGTATAGCACGATCTGAAAAGAGGGGCAACAAAAAGGATCAGTCTTCATACCCGTTTGGGTTATTCTTCTGCCATCTCCAGGAATCTTCACACATCTTTCGGATGCCGTATTTTGCCTCCCAGCCAAGCTCCCGCTTCGCCTTGCCGGCGTCGGCGTAACAGGTGGCGATATCGCCCGCCCGGCGCGGTTTTATCACATAGGGAATCTTCACATGGTTGGCTTCCTCAAAATTCTTCACAATATCCAGGACGCTGTAGCCCACGCCGGTTCCCAGATTGTAAATGCACAGCCCGGCCTTCTCTTTGATTTTCTTCAGCGCCGCCACATGGCCGCTGGCCAGATCCATCACATGGATGTAATCCCGCACGCCGGTTCCGTCCGGTGTGTCGTAATCATTTCCGAAGACATTCAGCTCCTTCAGCTTGCCAACCGCCACCTGAGTAATATAGGGCATCAGGTTATTTGGAGTGCCGCTGGGATTCTCGCCCATGGTTCCGCTGGGATGCGCTCCGATGGGATTGAAATAACGCAGCAGAATCACGTTCCATTCGGAATCCGCCTTCTGCATATCGGTAAGAATCTGCTCCAGCATGGATTTGGTCCAGCCGTAGGGATTGGTGCACTGTCCTTTCGGACACTCCTCCGTGATGGGGATTTGCGCGGGATCGCCGTAGACCGTCGCTGAGGAGGAAAAGATGATATTTTTCACACCATGTTTTCGCATCTCATCCACCAGTGTCAGCGTACCGGAAATATTGTTGCAATAATATTCCCAGGGCTTCTGCACTGACTCTCCCACAGCTTTCAGCCCGGCGAAATGGATACAGCACTCGATGTCCTCTTCCTCGAAAATTTTCTTTAAGATATCCCTGTCCAGTATATCTCCCTTATAGAACGTGACCTTCTTGCCGGTAATGGCTTCCACCCGCTCCAGAGATTTCTCGCTGGAATTGGAAAGGTTGTCGAGCACTACCACCTCATATCCCGACTCCTGCAGTTCCACGCAGGTATGGCTGCCGATAAATCCGGCCCCTCCGGTTACCAAAATTGCCATGTCAAGTTCCTCCTTTTTCCTTTTATCTTTCTTACCTATCTTATCCTTTTTCCTCCCCGATGACAATAGTCCCCGGGGAATTTTACAGTGAATTTTACAGTGAATTTAGCAAAAAGATTTTCAAAAGGAAACCGCAAAAAAAGACGCCTCCGAACACACGGAAACGTCTTCTGCAAATTCTTACGCGAGCTTTGCCTTTGCAACCTCAGCCAGCTTTGCGAATCCCTCAGCGTCGTTCACAGCCATTTCTGCCAGCATCTTGCGGTTCATCTGCACATCAGCCAGCTTCAGGCCATACATGAATCTGCTGTAGGAAAGTCCGTTCATTCTCGCCGCCGCGTTGATACGCGCGATCCAGAGCTGACGGAACTGTCTCTTTCTCTGCTTTCTTCCTGCGTAGGAGCTGGTAAGAGCTCTCATTACGGACTGCTTTGCCACACGATACTGCTTGGATCTTGCGCCTCTGTAGCCCTTTGCCATCTTCAATACGCGGTTATGTTTTCTTCTGGCGTTCATGCCGCCCTTAATTCTTGCCATCTCTTAATTCCTCCTTGCCCAATCTTAGATATACGGTAATACTTTCTTCATATTCTTAATGTTGGTTGCGTCTGTCATCGCAGCCTTTCTGAGATTTCTCTTTCTCTTGGTGGTCTTCTTGGTTAAGATATGGCTCTTGTAAGCTTTGTTTCTCTTTAATTTACCTGTTCCGGTTTTGGAAAAGCGCTTTGCAGCCGCTCTTTTTGTCTTGATCTTTGGCATGTTTTTTTCCTCCTTAATTATCTCTTTTCTGCCAGCACGATGCTCAGGCTTCTGCCCTCCTGCTTCGGTGCCTTCTCCACCACTGCAATGTCGGACAGTTCCGCAGCAAAATCATCAAGAATATGCCGGCTCTCCGCCATATGCGCCATCTCGCGTCCGCGAAAACGAAGGGTAATCTTCACTTTATTTCCCTTGGAAATAAATTTCTTCGCGGCGTTCACTTTGGTGTTCAAATCGTTAGCCTCGATGTTCGGAGAGAGTCGGATTTCCTTAATCTCTACGGTTTTCTGCTTCTTCTTTGCCTCCTTCTCCTTGCGGGCAAGTTCATACCGGTATTTACCGTAATCGATGATCTTGCACACCGGAGGTTTGGCCTTGGGAGCAATCTTTACCAGATCAAGATCTGCCTCCTCTGCAATTTTCAAAGCTTCTCTGGCGGACATAATGCCCAGCTGTTCTCCGTTGGAACCGATGAGACGCACCTCTCTGTCTCTGATCTGTTCGTTAATCATTAAATCGCTAATGGTTTTACACCTCCATGAAATAAAAAAGTGGATAGGCAGACTATCCACAATCAGACTCAAAACAAATAATGCCATTTGTTTTAATATAAACACTGAGTCGCTCCCTGCGCTCAGGTGAGAGTGGATACTCTACTTGGTTTTTACAACTACTATAAACTAGCACAGTTCTCCCGCAAAGTCAACTGTTTTTTAGAACAAATTTGTCAATCACTTCCGCCACGCCGCTGTGGTTCTGATCTGCGGCGGTAACGTAATCTGCCGACCGGCGAAGTTCTTCACAACCGTTTGCCATGGCGGCGCCTACTCCGGCGGCGAGAATCATTGGAATATCGTTCTGCTCATCCCCTACCGCTACCGTGTCGGCAATGGGAATCCCCAGCATCCCGGCAAGCGTTTTCAGGCCTCTGCCTTTGTCGCACCCTGCCCGGCAGTATTCCAGATACCAGGGATTGGAAAAGAAACTGCCAAGTCTGCCCTCTTCCCGTGGCGCGAAAACGTTTCGGAACCGTTCCAGTTTTTCATGATCCGCAAAGTCAATGGCCATAACCTTGAAATATTGCCTTGTCTGAAAAACGGAAAGACCCCGGGCCAGACGGACAGGCTCTTCGGCGACCCGGTTATAGCGCAAAAGCTCCGGACTTTCCTGCCAAGTTACAATCCCGTGGCCGTCAAAGGCCTGGGCATAAATCCCATATTCCCTGAGCCGCCCCATCAACTCCGCCGCATCGCTCCCTTCCATGGTTTCCGCCAACAGCCGCCTTTTCTTTCCGCAATCGTAAAGCAAGCAGCCGTGAAAAGCCAGAAGGAAACAGCCATCTCTGTTCAGCCCCAGAGATTCCATAACGCGAAGGCCGCCCCGCAGAGAGCGGCCCGTGGCGACGGCAATCCCATGCCCGGAAGACAGCGCCTGCCTCAGAGCTCTTTTGTTCTCCTCCGTCACAGATTTGTCTGAAGACAGCAGTGTGTCGTCCAGATCCAGAAAAATCAGTTTACGCCTCATCGGAAGATGGCTCCTCTTCCAACGCCCATACAGGAATAAAGCGTCTGCCGTTCCATTTGCGGATCTCTTCCTGATTCTGCTCCATGGCCTCCTTGCAGAACTGTGCCTGAGAAGACAGGGACACCTTGCCTCTCCGGTCAATCCGCACATATTCGCCCTCGTCGTTCATCCGATAAGCCTTCAGGTTATCCCGAAGCTGTACGTCCAGGATGTGTTTCAGCTTGCTCTTGAGTTCCTCTTCCTCCACCGGGAAAATGATCTCCACTCGGCGGTCCAGGTTTCGCGGCATCCAGTCGGCGCTTCCCATATAGATATCTTCCTGACCGTTATTATAGAAATAGAAAATCCGGCTGTGTTCCAGGAAAGTACCCACAATGGAGCACACATGGATATTTTCGCTGACGCCGGGAATACCGGTGCGCAGACAGCAGATCCCCCGGACAATCAGATAGATCTTTACGCCGGCAGCCGACGCCTCATAGAGGTTCTCGATGATTTCCTTATCACAGAGGGAATTCATCTTTGCCACAATGAGTCCCTCTCTGCCTTCCTGAACATGATGAATCTCCCGCTGTATCAGCGCAATAAACCGTTTCCGCAGCCAGATGGGCGCCACCGCCAGCTTGTTCCAGGAGGCGGGCTCGGAATATCCCGACAGCATATTAAACACCGCCGTGGCATCCTGTCCGTACATCTCGGAGCAGGTAAACATACCGCAGTCTGTGTACTGCTTCGCGGTGGAATCGTTATAGTTTCCGGTGCCGAGATGCACATAACGGACAATTCCCTCCTCTTCCCGGCGGACCACCAGGGCGATCTTGCAGTGAGTTTTCAGTCCCACCAGGCCGTAGATGACATGACATCCGGCCTGCTCCAGCTTCTTTGCCCAGACAATGTTGTTCTCCTCGTCGAAACGCGCCTTCAACTCCACCAGCACCGTTACCTGCTTGCCGTTCTCAGCGGCTCTGGCCAGCGCAGCGATGATGGGAGAATTTCCGCTGACCCGATACAGCGTCTGCTTGATAGCCAACACCTTTTCGTCCTTGGCGGCCTGCTTGATAAAATCCACCACCGGATCAAAGGTTTCATAGGGATGATGCAGAAGAATATCTCCCTTTTTGATCTCCGAAAAGATATTTTCTCCCGGCACGATTCTGGGATTGCGCTGAGGCACATAGGACTCCTGACGCAGATCCTCGCAGCCGGCCAGTCCGTGCATCTTCATGAGAAACGTCAGGTCAATGGGGCCGTTGATCTTGTAGACGTTCATCTCCTCGATCTCAAAATTGTCCTCGAGAATCTTCAGGAGCCGCTTATCCACCTTGTCCTCAACCTCCAGTCGGATGACCTGCCCCCACTGACGCTTGGACAGCTGCTTCTGAATCTCTTTGAGAAGATCCGACGCCTCATCTTCGTCAAAGGAGAGATCCGCATTTCTCATAATACGGTATGGATAAGCGCAGACCACGTCATAATTCAAAAACAGTTTATCCAGATTTTTTTCAATAACCTGCTCCAAAAGAAGAAACGTATAGCGTTCATCCTTTTTTGAAGGAATTGCCACCAGCCGGGGCAGTCCCGACGGAACCTGAACAGTGGCAAACTCCAGCTCATCTTTTTTTCCCTTTGTCTTCAGCAGTCTGGATCCCTGATCTTTTCTGCGAATCAGGGCGGCGATATTCAGAGACTTGTTGCGGATCAACGGAAAAGGCCGGGACGCGTCCACAGCCATAGGCGTCAGTACCGGATATACCTGCTCGGCAAAATAGCGGTCCACGTAAGCGCTCTGCTCCTCATTCAAATCCTCGTAAGCTCCGATCAGACGGATTCCCTTTTCCTTCATAATCGGCAAAAGGGAGCGATTAAACATGGAATACTGCTGATCCACCAGTTTTCTGGTACTCTCGTGAATTGCCTCCAGCTGCTGTGTCGGAGTAAGACCAGCCAGATCCTTTTTCGTGTAACCGGCATTCTCCATATCCTTCAGAGAAGCTACACGAACCATGAAAAACTCATCCAGGTTAGAGGAAGCAATACTGACAAATTTCAACCGCTCCAGTATCGGAAGATTCTTGTCTCTGGCCTCATCCAGAACCCGCTGGTTAAACTTCAGCCAGCTCAGTTCCCTGTTCTCAAAATATTTCGGATCCCCGAATTTACCTTTTTTCTGCATGTCTTACCTCCTACAAAAATATCCTGCGTTCACGGATCTGCGGACGAATGGAGAAGATCTCCTCGAAAAAGTCCGCTTTTTCTTCAAACAGTCCCTTTTCCAAAACAATGGAATCACTGGATTCCACCACAATGTCCAGTTTCCCCTTGCGCACAGACATTTTGATCTCCTTGAACTTCTGTCGGTGGCTGCGATCCAGCGCATTGGCGACTTTCAATATTGCCAGAAGCTTTACCATGGTCATATATTCTTTCTGAGTAAAACGGTCCGCCACGTCCTCATAGGCTTCCAGTTCCTTTCGGTTGTAGGCCACCGTAGTAGCGACCATCTCCCGCTCCCGATGACTCAAGCCAAGAATCTCAGATGACATGATAATCGTATAGGAACAGTTCGCCGCCTCAGAAATGCTGATATACTTTCCGCAATCGTGAAGAATGGCTACCACCCGCATCAACAGACGCTCCCGCTTACCCATACCGTGATATTTTTTCATGGTGTCAAAAATCATCAGGGAAATTTTATCCAATGCCTTCAGATGGGGCTGATAACTCTCATAGCGCCTGGAGATAGACCAGGCAGCCGAGACAATATCCTGCTCGAAATCATGGGATGACGTCATAATTTTGTTGCGATAAAAGTAGTCGCACGCAATGCCCTCATTGACACCCACCCCGGGGGCGAAAACATATTTTGACGGAATCCGCTCCGCGATGGCCCGATGCAGAAGGAGAAAAGCTTCCACCAGCTCCTGGTTATCCTCCAGAAGATCCATCTGGTCGATGACCTCCCCCAGCGCCCCATGACGGTCCATCGCCAGGAACTTCTGATATTCCTCCGTCTTCATGCGCTTCTCGCTGTCCGACAGTCCCAGCCGGCCCACCAATTCCGACATGTGATCTCCAAGCAGAATCAGATACTTCACATCCACTTCCCTCAGGAAAGCGGCGCAGAACACATCCAGTTCCTTGTACATGATCTGGGAAATCTGCTCCCGGTAATTCGCCGCGTGGGACAGCCGCTTTATGTTTTCATTGAGATATACGGTTCCCAACATGATATGCTGGGTTGTCTTGATTTTTCCATGGACAAACAGGGTAATTTGAAGACTTGCTCCTCCCACATCCACAATGACCGCACTGTCCTTTACCATGTCGGAAAACCCGTCCATGGAAGCCACCGCCTGGTATCCCAGAAAGCGATGCTCGGAATTGCTGAGCACCGTCACATCCATCCCGGTGCGGATGCGGATCTGATCGATCACAAAGAGATCATTTTTTGCCAGATGAATGGTGGACCCCATATAAGCCCGATACTCCGTTACCTGGTAAGTCTCCATGGCCTTTTGCATATCTGAAAGCACGCTGCAGATCCGCTCCACAGTCTCGAAAGCTATCATCTTTGCCCCGTAGATATCCCTGGCGATCCCTGTCTGGGCCTTCAGACAGTCAATTTCCTTCATGTTCTTCCCCTTACTTACCTGAAAGATCTTTAAAATTACCTCATAAGATCCAATGTAAATTGAAGCAAAAAGTTTCATCCCCGGCACCTTTTCCTTTCCGCCGTCTCCACGGCAATCTTTATATGTCCTTTAGTAATTTCCGAGAATCCGCAGTCCTCTGGTCTCCGCGGCAAGGCCCACCAGCGCGTTCTGTACCGCCTCCTCCCGGAGATTTCCTGCGAAATCCACAAAGAACCGATATTCCCAGTTCTTCCCCGGCAGCGGGCGGGACTCGATGCGGCTCATATTCAGCCCGTTAAAAATGAAATGAGAAAGGGTGTGGTACAGAGATCCCTTCTCGTTGGGCAGTTCAAAACAGATACTGATCTTATCTGCCCCGGCGAGATATTTCTTCTCGCCGGACACGATGATAAAACGCGTCTCGTTATGCTTGTTGTCCTGTATCGACTCCTCCAGGATCTCCAGATCGTAGATCCTGGCGTTTCTGGCCCCCGCGATGGCCGCCTGGCTCCTGTCTCCGTCCTCCTGCACCTTTCTGGCCGCGGCCGCGGTATTCTTCAGGCTGATGGTCTCAAATTCCGGATGTTCCCGCTCCAGATAGGAAGCGCACTGCATCAGCGCCTGCGGATGGGTGTAGACACAGCGGATATCTGAGATACGGCTTCCCTTTACCCCCAGAAGAGCATGATCGATCTTTATGATCTGTTCGCCCACAATGGATACATCGTACTCCATCAGTAGGTCGTAATTCTCCGCCACCACTCCGGCGGAGGAATTCTCTATGGGGAGCACCGCGTAGTCCGCCCGCCCCAGCCGGATTGCCTCCATGGCATCCCGCCAGGTTTTCACATGGAAAGATTTTTCCTCTGTAATCCCCGGGAAAAATTCCTGCATTGCCATCTGGGAGTAAGCCCCCTCCAGGCCCTGGTAGACCACTCTCGTATCGGTAAAATCAAACCTTTCCTGACAGATAAACTCATTGTTTTCCACCAGGCCCCTGGAGGCCAGATACCGGTACTGCTTCTTTCGGCTGGTGGACATAATCTGTTCAAAGAGTTCCCAAATCCCCTGCCTGGAAAAATCGTCGGAAGCCATATCTCCCAGCGTCTTCAGCTTCTGCTCCTCCCGGGCTTTATCCAGCACAGGCTTGTGATGGGCCTCCTTATAAGCCGCCACATCATCCGCCAGCGCCAGTCGCCGTTCGTAGAGCGCGAGAATCTGTCGGTCTATCTCATCCAACTCTATGCGAATATCCTGTAAATCTTTCATTTTTTCTCCCGTCATTCTAAATTATACTAGTATATCTCAGAACGTCCCGCAAGGGACAAAATGTTAAGTTTATGTAAAATCAAAAAAGGACAGCTGATTGGATTCCGGCAGATCCGTGATAATCTGCAGATCTTCCATCAGATCAATCAGCGATTTGCTGATCTTCGCCCGATCCCGCAGGTCGTCCTTGGAGAGGAACTCCCCATCCGCCGCGGCCAGCGCCAGCGACTCCGCCGCCTTATCTCCCATACCGTCGATGGATGTAAAGGGCGGCAGGAGTTTCCCGTCCACAATCTGGAAATACCGGGCGTCGGATTTATACAGATCCATGGGCAAAAATTCAAATCCTCTGGCGTACATCTCCTGGACAATGCGCATATCCCGGTAGGTGTCCTGTTCCTTCTTTGACAGCGTATCCTTCCGCTGACTGTACTCCGCCATGTAGTACTCCAGCTTTTCCTGCCCCTGGCACATCAGCTCGTAGCTGAAGGCCGTGGCGCGGATACTGAAAAAGGCGGCGTAGTAGGCCAGTGGATAGAATACCTTGCAGTAGGCGATTCTCCATGCCATCATCACGTAGGCCGCCGCGTGGGCCTTCGGGAACATGTACTTGATCTTCTCGCAGGAACCGATGTACCACTCAGGCACCCCGTTATCCCGCATATCCTTCTTGTACTCCTCCCACTTTGGCTCTTTGCCCTTGGCAATGATACCCTTTCGGGTGGACTCCATGATCTTAAAGGACTCCTCGCTGTCCAGCCCCATATGGATCAGGTAGGTCATGATATCGTCTCGGGTACAGATACAGGTGGAAATGGTGGCTGTTCCCTCCTCGATCAGGGTCTGAGCGTTGCCCAGCCACACATCCGTCCCGTGGGATAATCCGGAAATCCGTATCAGATCCGAGAACTCCTGGGGCTTGGCATCCCGAAGCATGCCCATGGCAAAATCTGTTCCGAACTCGGGGATTCCCAGGGTTCCCATATCACATCCGCTCAGCTGCTCCGGCGTCACGCCAAGGGCAGAAGTGTTCTTGAACAGGGACATGACCGTTGCGTCGTCCAGAGGGATCTCCTGAGCGTTTAAGCCCGTCAGATCCTCCAGCATACGGATCATGGTGGGATCATCGTGTCCCAGAATGTCCAGCTTCAGCAGGTTGGAGTCGATGGAATGATAGTCAAAATGGGTAGTCACAATGTCGGTGGTCATGTCGTTCGCCGGATGCTGCACCGGGGTAAAGGAATAAATCTCCTCCCCTACCGGGAGCACAATGATGCCGCCCGGATGCTGTCCGGTGGTACGCCGCACGCCCACGCACCCCTGCACGATACGGTCGATCTCACAGTTTCGTTTGTGAATGCCCCTCTCCTCATAGTAGTTCTTGATGTATCCGAAGGCTGTCTTGTCCGCCAGGGTACCGATGGTACCGGCCCGGAAAGTCTGACCCTCGCCGAAGATAACCTCCGTGTATCGGTGTGCCTTTCCCTGATAGTCGCCGGAGAAGTTCAGATCAATATCCGGCTCCTTGTTTCCCTTGAATCCAAGGAAAGTCTCGAAGGGAATATCGAAGCCCTGTTTGGTCAGATCCTTCCCGCACACCGGACACTTCTTATCCGGCATATCGCAGCCGGCTCTTCCCGAGTAAGCTCTGACCTCCTCCGAATCAAAATCCACATAGTGGCAGTACTCGCACAGATAGTGCGGACTCAAAGGATTGACCTCGGTAATACCCGCCATGGTTGCCACAAAGGAGGAACCCACCGATCCGCGGGATCCCACCAGATACCCGTCTTCATTGGATTTCCACACCAGCTTCTGGGCAATGATATACATTACGGCGTAGCCGTTGGAGATAATGGAGTTCAGCTCCCGCTCCAGCCGTTCCACCACGATCTCGGGAAGATTCTCCCCATACATGGAGTGGGCCTTATCGTAACAGATCTTTCGCAGCATCGCGTCGGAATTTTCGATGACCGGTGGACACTTGTCCGGTCTGGTGGGAGAAATCTTCTCACACATATCGGCAATCCGGTTGGTATTGGTAATGACCACCTCCTCGGCCTTGTCCGATCCCAGATAGGCAAACTCTTCCAGCATCTCCTCAGTGGTGCGCAGATAAAGCGGCGCCTGATCGTCCGCATCCTTGAATCCCTTGCCTGCCATAATGATCCGGCGGTAAATTTCGTCCTCCGGATCCAGAAAATGCACATCACAGGTGGCCGCCACCGGCTTTTTAAACTCCTCGCCAAGACGCACAATCCTGCGGTTGATGTCCCGCAGATCCTCCTCGGTCTTGACGGTACCGTCCTCCTCCTTCAGCATGAAGGCGTTGTTGCCGATGGGCTGTATCTCCAGATAGTCATAAAAGGAGACAATCCGGGCGATCTCCTCCTCGGACCTGCCGCCCGCAATGGCCCGATACAGTTCCCCCGCCTCACAGGCGGAGCCCACAATCAGCCCTTCCCGGTATTTCTGCAGCTCGCTCTTGGGGATCTTCGGACGCCGGTAAAAATAGTCCAGATGGGACTCCGACACCAGTCGGTAGAGATTGATCCTCCCCAGATCATTCTTCGCCAGAATAATACAGTGATAGGAGGGCATCTTACGGATGGTCTCCGTCGATGCCGCCCCCGCCTCATTTACCTTGTCCAGGGTATCATAGCCCCGGTCCAGAAGCATTTTCTGACACTTCTCAAAAATATGCGCCGTACACTCCGCGTCATCCACCGCCCGATGATGGTGTTCCAGGGAAACGCCGAGAGCCTTCGCCACATTGTCCAGTTTATATCTGCTCAAGTTCGGCAGAAGAAAACGGGCCAGAGCCACGGTATCGATGTAGGTAAAGTCACAGGCGATCCCCTGCCGCTTGCAGTCCGCCAGAATGAAGCTCATATCAAATTCCGCGTTGTGGGCCACCATAATGGCTCCCTCGCAGAACTCCATAAATCTTGGCAGAATCTCTTCAATGGCCGGAGCGTCTATGACCATATCGTCCCGTATGCTGGTCAGCTCCGTGATACGGAAGGGAATCGGCTCCCCGGGATTGACAAACTCCGAAAAACGGCCCACAATCTCGCCGCCGGATATTTTGACCGCCCCGATCTCGATGATCTTGTTCTTGTCCGGGTTGAATCCGGTAGTCTCCAGGTCGAAAACCACATAGTCCCCCATCAGCGACTGATCCTTCGAGTTGGTGACAATGCCCTTCAGGTCGTCCACCAGATAGGCCTCCACCCCGTAGATGACCTTGAAATCGCTGTCCTTTGGCACCGTGTGATCCGCGTCCGGAAATGCCTGCACCGCTCCGTGATCCGTAATAGCCAGCGCCTTGTGGCCCCAGGACATGGCGCGCTTTAAGATGTCCTTCACGTCCGACACTCCGTCCATGTCGCTCATCTTTGTATGGCAGTGCAGCTCCACCCGCTTCATGGGCGCGTGATCCATGCGGCTCGTGGTAAAATCCGGAATCTTCATGATGCCGAAGACGGAGCCGATGGTCAGCTCATGATCGTACCGGTCGATAACCGTGCTGCCCTTGATACGGATAAAAGTGCCGGGAGCAAGCTTCTCCGCCAGTTCCCCCGCCCGATCGGTGGCAACAAAAATTTTTGACACAATCGTATCCGTAAAATCTGTCGTGGCAAAGGAGATGATCGTCCGCTCATTTCGTATCTCCCGCTGCTCGCAGGTCAGAATCTTTCCGCGGATGACCACTTCCCCGATATCTCCCCGGATCTCCTCGATGGACATGGGCTCATCGGAAAACTCCCTTCCGTAGAGCACATCCGGGTTCGAGGAACGCCGTTCCCCATAGCGGTCCCTCCCGGCCCTCTTTTTCTGAAATCTCTGCCTGGGCGTCTGCTCCTGCTTCTCGTACTTCTTCGCCGCCGGTTTCGCTTCTGAAGCGCGCTCCTCGCCTGCCTCATCGCCGGAGATCTCCCGCTGCAGGGCAAGACGCATCTGCTGTCTGGAAATTTCCGCGATCTCGCTCTCGATCTCCAGCCGGCTCTTCTCGCGATAGCGGCTTTTGGCCGGTTTACGGTAGGAAAAATCGATGATCAGCCGCTGTCCGCACCGCTCGCAGAAAATCTTGTCCAGAATATCGTGAAGATCGTTCTCTCTCTCCCTTGCAATAACCGTATCCTCCAGCGTTATCTGAAGATGATCCGCCCGGTCAAACTCCATCTGGGCTTTCTTGAACACGCCAAAAAGGAGAGCGCTAAAATGGTCGATCTCCTCATAAATACTGTCCTTATATGCCTCGTACAGATTCTTTGGATTATACTGACCGGAAAGGCGAAACTTCTCTATGATCCGTATCTTAATCCGCTGACCGGGAAAGCACTGCTTCTGTATCTCCTCCTCCAGCTTCCAGATACGCCTCTTTGGAATCAGCGCGGAACAGGACAGATAAATGCGCAGGGCGTCGTGAGCCCCGTTGGTGCTGACCTTTTCCACCACTCCGTCCTCCAGGGCGTGGGAAAGATCCCGGTCAATCTCCAGTTTTGGAAACAGTTCAAAAAAGCCGTGACTGCTCAATCTTCTTCACTCCAATGTAACAACTCATAGCGCAGGGCGTCCAGAAGTTCACTCTCCGGAACCTTCTTGCAGACTTCTCCCCGCTTGATAATCAGTCCCTCTCCGATGCCGCCGGCGATGCCGATGTCCGCCTCTTTCGCCTCTCCCGGGCCGTTGACGACACAGCCCATAACGGCCACCTTGATATCCAGGTCGATGTCGGAGACCATCTCCTCCACCCGGTTGGCCAGGGAAATCAGATCAATCTGGGTTCTGCCGCAGGTCGGACAGGAAACCACCTCCACGCCGCCTTTTCGCAATCCCAGAGTCTTCAGGATCAGTTTCGCGGATCGTATCTCCTCCACCGGATCCCCGGTAAGGGACACGCGGATCGTATCTCCGATTCCCTGATAGAGAATCAGACCCAGACCGATAGCGGACTTGATATTGCCGCTGGTAATGGTGCCGGATTCGGTTATTCCCACATGCAGGGGATAGTCCGTCTGCTTCGCTATCAGCTCGTGGGCCCGCACGCACATCAGCACATCGGAAGACTTGATGCTGATGACCAGATTCTCGTAACCCATATCCTCAATCAGGCGCACCTTATCCAGTGCGCTCTCCACCAGCCCTTCCGCGGTCACACCGCGATATTTTTCCACCAGATCCTTCTCCAGGGAACCGCTGTTGACGCCCACCCGGATAGGAATATTCCGCTCTTTCGCCGTCTCCACCACGGCCCGTATCCGGTCAATGGACCCGATATTTCCCGGATTGATGCGGATCTTATCCGCGCCGTTTTCCATGGCCGCGATGGCCAGACGGTAATCAAAATGAACATCCGCCACGAGAGGAATCGATATCTGTTCCTTGATCTCTCCCAGAGCCTTCGCCGCTTCCATGGTGGGCACCGCCACCCGGATAATCTCGCATCCGGCCCGCTCCAGGCGATGAATCTGTTTCACTGTCTCCGCGACGTTCTCCGTCTTCGTATTGCACATGGACTGGATCGCGATGGGATTTGCTCCCCCGATCACGCGGTCTCCGATCCGGATTTCCCTTGTCTTGTGTCTCTCCATAGCTTCCTCCTCCCGCTTTTACCAGAACTGTCCGATATTGATTACGGACAGCATAGGCAGCACAATCTTTCGCACATCGTTAAACAGCACCACCACCATCAAAATCATCAGAAGCGCAAATCCCACCAGGTGGATTTTGCCCTCCAGTTCCTCGTCGATCTTCTTTCTGCGTATGCCCTCCACAATCAGAAACAGCAGCCGTCCGCCGTCCAGCGCCGGAATCGGCAGCAGATTCATCACACCCAGGTTCGCGGATAAAAGAATGGTCATGCTGAGCATGTTGACCACAACATAGTAGATGCCGTCCTGGACGGACTGCTCATAGGTATCCCCGATGGTCTTCACAATTCCCACCGGACCGGACAGGTCGTTTAAGCTTAGCTGGCCGGTTACCAGCATCCGCAGGCTCTCGAAGGTGCTGACCACCTGAAATTTAACCTCGTAGGCGCCGTAGGCCAGCGTGCCGAAAAAGCCGCTTTTCTCCCGCTCGCCGGAGCCGTTCATGCCCATCAGATAGGCCCCCGCCTCCTCGTTGTACTTCGGAGTCAGGGTTACCGTATACTCCTCGCCGCCACGCTCATAGACCACTTCCACCTCCTCGCCGGGATGAAAGAAATTGTACAGGCGGATCTCCGAGTAAAAATGCACCGGATAACCGTTCAGTTTCGTGATCCGGTCTCCCGGCTCAATCCCCGCCTCCTGGGCCGGATAGCCCTCCTCCACACTGGCGATAACCGGCGCGTCGTATCCGGCGATACCGATAAAGATGACAGCCAGAAGATAGGCCAGGATAAAGTTGAAGACAGGTCCGGCCGCCACCACCTGAATGCGCTGCCACACCGTCTTCTTATTGAAAGCTCTCTCATCATCGCTCTCGGAATCCTCTCCCTCCATCATACAGGCGCCTCCGAAAGGCAGAAGGTTCAGAGCGTAAACCGTCTCTCCCTTCTGAACCTTGAAAATGGTAGGCCCAAGTCCCAGACAGAACTCCAGCACACGGATCCCGTTTTTCTTGGCCATGATAAAATGTCCCAGCTCGTGAAAAATGATGATGAAGCTGAAGATAATAATCGCAAGAATAATATTCAATCTACCACCGACTCTCTATATATTCATATGTGGCCTGCTCCGTGGAGAGAATCTCCTCCAGGCCCGGGTGCGCAATGTAATCCACTTCCGTCATTGCCTCGGAAATGATTTCCGGAATCTCCAGGAAACGGATCTTCCCGTCAAGGAATTTCGCCACCGCCCGTTCATTCGCCGCGTTGAAAACCGTGGGCACATTTCCGCCGGCCCTCATAGCATCATATGCCAGGGCAAGCCCGTAAAATGTCTCCATATCCGGTTTTTCGAAGGTCAAAGTTCCGACGGAGAACAGATCCAGCTTTTCGGCGTGGAGCGTCTTTCTCTTCGGATAAAACAGAGCATAGATAATCGGAAGCCGCATATCCGGCACGCCCATCTGCCCGATGACAGCTCCGTCCGCAAATTCCACCGCCGAGTGCAGAATACTCTGGGGATGCACCACAACACACACCTTATCCAGCGGGACGCCAAACAGCCATTTTGCCTCCATAACCTCCAGCCCCTTATTGACCATCGTGGCAGAATCCACCGTAATCTTTCTGCCCATGGACCAGTTGGGATGTCTGAGAGCGTCCTCCACCGTCACATGCTCCAGCTCCTCGTAACTCTTTCCCCGGAAGGGGCCGCCCGAAGCTGTCAGAAGGATCTTCTCAATCTCGTTTCCCGCCTCGCCCTGAAGGGACTGAAAAATCGCGCTGTGCTCGCTGTCCACCGGGAGAATCTTTACCCCCTTCTCCTTTGCCAGCGGCATGATGATATGGCCGGCCGTCACCAGTGTCTCCTTGTTGGCCAGAGCGATATCCTTGCCCGCCTCGATGGCCGCGATGGTAGGTCGAATCCCCATCATACCGACGATGGCCGTCACAAGAATCTCCGCCTCCTCTTCCTTGGCCACAGCCAGCAGCCCCTCCATGCCGGAGACAACCGTCAGTTCCAGATCCTTTGTCCGTTCCCGCAGATCCCGCGCGTCCGCCTCGTCAGCCACCGCCGCAATCCGAGGGGAAAATTCCCGGATCTGTTTCTCCAGAAGCGCAACGTTGTGTCCCGCCGCCAGGGCCGTCACCTTAAGTTCCTCACTGTTCTGCCGCACCACATCCAGGGTCTGGGTACCGATGGATCCCGTGGAACCCAGAATCGCTATCTTCTTCATCTCGCGCCCTCCCTTTTTCTATAAAATCGTAGCCGCCAGAAAATAGACAATGGGGGCCGTGATAATCACGCTGTCAAAACGATCCAGGATCCCGCCATGTCCGGGAATCAGCGTGCCGTAATCCTTGATATCATAATTTCTCTTAATGGCGGAAGCAGCCAGATCCCCCACCATGGAAATTAACGCGCCTATGGCAGCAATCAGCGCCAGTATCCATATTTCCGTCACGGTAATCTCCATATTCTGCCGGAAAACGGTCCCGTAGAGGGCTGTCAGCAGCGCCGCCCCCACAACGCCGCCCACAGCTCCCTCCACCGACTTCTTCGGACTCAGCTTCGGGGACATCTTGTGTTTGCCTATCAACATTCCCACACAGTAGGCGCAGGTGTCGCTCCCCCAGCTGCACAGGAAGATCAGCCACACCAGATACACCCCCGCCGGCAGCATCCGGGTCTGATAGATAAAGGAGAGCATAACCCCCACATAAAAGAAAGCAAAGAAGGCCGCCATGATCTGATCCGCCTGAAATTTCGGATAGCTGAACACATAAACCGCCAGCAGCAAAATCAGAAATCCCATATAGAGCGCCATCGGTTCCCAGAGAAAACCAAAAGCCAGATTCAGGTAAAAGATTGCCAACGCCAGATATCCCACAATCCCGGGCAAAGACTTTTCAATATGAAAAATACGATAAAGCTCGAACATGCCGATCAGGGAAATGATCGCCGTCACAGCCAGAAGAACCGGCCCTCCCGCAATCAGAAAAATCAACGCCAGAACGACCAGCACGACGCCGCTTATCAATCTCGTCTTAAACATTTCTCTATCCTTTCGTCTACGTTCTAAATTTTTCCATATCTGCGGTCACGCTGATTATAGGCCTCTACTGCCCGCCGCAGATCCTCCTCATGAAAATCAGGCCAGGGCACATCTGTAAAATAAAACTCCGCGTAAGCCAGCTGCCACAACAGGAAATTTGAAAGGCGTTCCTCGCCGCTGGTGCGGATCAGAAGATCCGGATCCGGCAGTCCCGCCGTGTCCAGATAAGAGGAAAAGGTTTCCTCACTGATCTGGTCAGGGGAAAGCTTCCCCTCTTCCACATCCTGTCCGAGACGCCGGATGGCCCGCACAATCTCATCCCGGCTCCCATAGTTGATGGCAATCTGCAGATGCAGTCCGTCATACTGTGCCGAGCTCTCCTCGAGCTGCCGAATCTTTTCCTGCATTCGCTCATCCAGTCGGCTGATATCTCCCAGAACCCGGACAGCCATATTATTTTTCTTCGCCGTCTGGATACAGTTTTTCAGATAATTGTCCAGAAGATTCATCAATGCCTTCACTTCCTCTGCCGGACGATTCCAGTTTTCGGTGGAAAAAGCATAGAGCGTCAGATAGCGGATGCCCATGTTTCCGGCAGCCTCCGCGATCTTCTCCACATTTTTCGCCCCCGTTGTATGGCCGTAGGTTCTGGGCATTCCCTTGCTCCTCGCCCAGCGCCCGTTGCCGTCAAGAATAATCGCGACGTGATTCGGTATTTTCATATCCTACATCCTTTCCTCGATTTCTGCTGTAAATAGCGGAAAAAGGACACATCCGCTGTGTCCTCTCCGTCACAAGTCTCTGACGCCTAAACCGTCATGATCTCTTTGGATTTCGCTTCCACGGCCTTATCGATCTGTGCGATGAACCGATCCGTCAGCTTCTGCACTTCCTGTTCCAGCTCCTTAACCTCGTCCTCGGACACATCTGCTTCCTTGCCGTGCTTCTTCATGGCGTCGTTGGCATCCCGACGGATATTGCGGATCGCCACTTTAGCTCCCTCGCCTTTTTTCTTGACATCCTTCGCCAATTCTTTTCTGCGCTCCTCCGTCAGCTCAGGAAAGACAAGGCGAATAACTTTGCCGTCGTTTGTAGGATTGATACCAACGTCCGAGCAGAGAATCGCTTTCTCGATCTCCTTTACCAGAGAAGGCTCCCAGGGTTGAATCTGAATCATTCTCGGCTCGGGAACACTGACATTCGCCACCTGCTGAAGGGCTGTGGGCACACCGTAATACTCCACCGTAATCCGGTCGAGGACGTGTGGATTCGCTCTCCCTGCCCGGATAGTGCCAAACTCCTCCAGCAAATTATCATAGGATTTCTGCATTTTTCTCTCAAACTGCTGTAATTTCTCGTTCATGAATCATAACCTCCGTTTATACCGTAACTATCGTTCCATTAAAATCTCCGCTGGCCGCCCGTATAATGCTGTTCTCCTCCTGCAGCGCAAAGACATACATGGGCATGTGATTTTCCATACACAGGATGGACGCGGTCAGATCCACCACCGCCAGCTTCCGGTCAATCACTTCCTGAATGGAAATCTTATCAAATCTTACCGCCTGCGGGTTAGTCTTGGGATCGCTGTCATAGACGCCGTCCACAGCCTTGGCAAGAAGAATGGCATCTGCCTCAATCTCCACCGCCCGCAGTACCGTAGCAGTATCTGTGGAAAAATAGGGATGGCCTGTTCCGCCCGCGAAAAAGATGACCATGCCTCTGTCAAAATATTTGTTTACCCGATCCTTCGAGTAAAGCTTCGTGAAAGAACCGCAGGCAAAAGGCGTCAACACCTGGGTCTTCATGCCCGCATACCGGAAAATTTCCGACACATAAATGCAATTCATTACCGTGGCAAGCATACCGATCTGATCCGCCTTGCTGCGGTCAATGGTCTCGCTGGTACGGCCTCTCCAGAAATTACCTCCGCCGATCACGATCCCCACCTGGATTCCCTGATCCACCAGCTGTTTTACCTGCTTTGCCACCTTCAGACAGGTGGCTTCGTCAAAACCGGTCTTTTTCTCCCCGGCCAGCGCTTCGCCGCTCAATTTCAATAGAACTCTCTTCATGCTCCGTTTCCTTTCTTTCCGTCAAATGGCAAAAATGGAATCCGCTCCATTGCCGCCGAACTGATTTTACCACATTCCTCCTGCTCTTTTCAATGAAATTCACAGAAAGCTGATTACCGCGCCGGCAAGTTTCTTCAGATCTCTATCGGTGGTATTCACGCAAAGATCGTAATTGCTCATATCCCCCCACTCCTGGTCAGTATGCAGCCGATAGTATCTGGCTCGTTTCTTGTCGATGGAGAGAATCTTCTGACGCACCTCTTTCTCAGACATCTCGTCCAGGTCGCTGCCCCGGCCCCGGCACCTGCGAATCTTGAAACCCATATCCGCGTAGACAAACAGCCGGAAGGGGTTCATATCGCGAAGAATATAATCTCCGCAGCGTCCTACAATCACACAGTCTGACTTCTCCGCCATCTCACAGATAATTCTGCTCTGCTCTTTGAAGACTGTCAGTCCGATATCCTGGGCAGGATAAAACTGCATAGAAAGGGTGTTTGCAGTAGTAATCGGGAGCAGCGACATATCTGCCTGCTCATCAATCTGTCGAATATACTGTTCCGTCATCCGGGTTCTTCTGGACAGTTCCAGTACAATCTCATGGTCATAGTAGGCGATGTTCAGCTCCTGGGCAATACGCCTTCCCAACTCACGTCCGCCGCTTCCGAACTCTCTGGCAACCGTAATAATTCTGTTCATGGTTTCACCCCCATATCCCGATATGTTTTTCTATTCCTATCATAACAGATTTAGGCGATGAAACATAGAAAAAAACTATAATTCGTCAGACTTTTTTCGGTCTGCGCAGAAGCATCCCTGCCAGTTCTCCCGCCGTTCCCTTCCATCGACGAGCGGGTTTCCCGCCGTACCATGTGCCCAGGGGCCGGAAATTCCCCAGTTCTTTTGGAGATAGTTGGAAAAGATCCCTGTCCGATGTAAAAAAATCAGCCCGCATGCCGGCAAGCAGCATCCCCCGTTCCCGTTCCTCCATAAGGGCCCGTGCCGGATGGACCGTATAACAGCGCAGCGCCTCATAGGGCGTTATGGACTCCTCTTCTCGGTAAAACTGGGTCATCCCCAATATCTGCAGCCAGGGATCCAGGCTCTGCACCGGAGAATCCGAAGAACCGCAGATACAGATGCCCCGTCTCAGGAAATCGGCAAACCGCATCTGTTTCAACGTCTCAGGGCTGAGATACCGTTCATAAGTATGAAGATATCGCTTGTCGATCCAGGAATATCCCGGCTGGGCCATAACCGCATACCCTTCGCGGGCAATTTCCTCCATCATCTCATCAGAGGTAAACTCGCAGTGCTCGATACGATGCATCCTGCCGCTCTTTGTTTTGCCCAAGGCCCGGACAATACGTTCCACTGCCAGATCTCCGATGGCGTGGCTGGCAATCTGGTATCCTCTCCGATCCGCCTCACAGACTGCCGCATCCACCTGCTCCTGAGTAAAATAAGCAGGCGCACAACCTCCGGTATCCCGATAGGGACGGGAAAATGCTGCGGAATGAGCCCCGATAGAACCGTCCATCTCCCAATCCCCACATCCGCCGATCCTCGGTCTTCCCTGATACCGTCTCAACGACTGCGCCTTCTCAATATCCATGTATTGCAGATAAAACCTTACATCCATATCAAACCGGGAGGCAAGAAACAGAATCAGCTTTGTGGTAGGATCCTTTTCGGAATCTCCATTGCCGTCCAGCGCTCCCACGCAGGAAATACCGTAATCCGCACAGAGATTGTGAAAAATCGCGATACCCCGGGCCAGAATCCCCGGCGTGACGCCTGCTGCAATCAGATCGGTAATTCTTCCCTGAATACGTTCGTGCGCTTCCCCCGTCAGTACCCCGTCGCCTTTGATGTCCAGCCCAAGTTTTTTCAACATGGCACTGGAAAGCGCGCTGGCATGACCATCGATGGTATAGATGACTGCCGCCCGTCCGCCACACCAGTCGTCCAACTCCTTTCTGGTAGGCAGCCGATGTTCCTGAACAGCAGTCATAATGTACTGATTTCCTACCACAATCTCATCCGGCGCTTTTGTCGCCGCAAAGTCTCGGAGCGCTCTCTCCACCCCCTTCATATTCTCCGGGATAACCTTTCCGTCCAGGATCCGGCAGACATCAAATCCAGCCGCCAGCAGCACCACCGTGTACAGCAGATGCACGTGACCGTCAATCAGGCACGGATAGACATGGCGGCCTTTCAGAGAGACAACCCTGGACCCTTTCATCTGTTCCGGCGCCGGGTCAAGCATCTTTATTCGCCCTTCCTCTACCAGCATGGCCGAAGCAACCGTATCTTTCTTCTCCATCGTATGAATCACAGCATCTGTAAACAGAATCTTCTTCATCACATCACACTCCCTACCGCCATCAGTACATAGGCCGCCGCCGTCAAAATCTGAAACCCTGTGCCGCCCCAGATTCCCATCATGGTACCCGGCACCTCCTTTCTCGCATTGCGGTATGTCGGTATCAGCATTACCGCCACAAGAATCGCGATAGCACCGCTGGCCAGCTCAAGAAAGTCAATAAAACTTCCGATATTAAACAGCGCAAGCACCAGTGAGGGGGCTGTGGCCAGAAGCCAGCAAATCCGATTGTCCCATCGAAACTGATCCCGAATGATGCCGGACAAAGCAAGAGAAATAGACCAATAGGTGGTCAGCATGGCCAGCACCGTGAACAGTCCGCCGACAATCTGCGCCCAGCCGCCAATGCCGGCGCTCCATCCTGTCATTGCTACCTCTGTTACCTCCGAGGAGGCCAGAAGAGAACAGAACGTGATCACAACAATCAATAAAAAATTATTTCCCAATCCGAGGAAAATGGCTTTCCGCACTTTTCTCTCGTCCCCGCCAAGACCTTCCACCGCCTGAGGAATCGAGAAAAACGCCCCGAAAGACAGCATTGCCATAGAGAAAAAGGACAACATGTCCCCTGCCGTTCCCACCTTCATGGGCAGCGGGTGTGCCGGCGCAAGAAAAGATGCCGCCGCCAATACGCCAACCAGAAGAAAAATCGCCGCCACCGCATATTTTTCCGAAATTCCTACAGCCTTCAATCCAAACACCACAACGATAGCAGCCGCTATGTAGAAAATCAGCTTCGCCGCAAAAAGAGGTACCGGAACAAAACCCGCCAACACTTCCGCCGCGCCAATCACATAGGCAGTCAGATTGGTTACAAGCACAAAAGCCATCAGAACAAAAAACAGCATAGTCAAAATATTTTTTGCCTTCCCGCGAAACAGAAACCTGGAAAGGACCGACACGATCTGCATTCCCTCCCCTGCTTTTTGAGCCACGTCAGCAATCATCATATGCAGCAGCCAGCTGGCAGCAAAAGCGATAACCAAAATCAAAAATGAAACCGGCAGTCCGTTTTTCTCCACTATATAAGGCATAGCCAGAACACCGCCTCCAATCCCATATCCGGTTATAATGCAGGCAGCCTCCCATACTGTGAGCTGTTTTTCCTTCATAACAATCCCTTCCTCTCCTGTAGAATTTTCTCTATTCTATCATTTTTTCTTCTACGCGTATAGCGGAAAGGCGGAAGATTAAATATAATCAATTATATTGATTAAATATAATCATTCTATTTTTTTAAAGCGTGAGTTAAAATACTATCAATCTCATTGATTTATTTTAAAGGAGTAAAGTTTATGAATATCAGTAAAAAATATCAGAGACAATATTTCCTTCCCCCGGTCTGCGGGATGGAATGGGCAAAAAAAGACCATATAGAGGAGGCGCCTGTCTGGTGCTCTGTGGATCTGAGAGATGGAAACCAGGCCCTCATCGAACCCATGAGCCTGGAGGAGAAACTGGAATTCTTCCGTATGCTGGTGGAAATCGGTTTCAAGGAAATCGAAGTGGGCTTCCCGGCGGCTTCGGAAACGGAATTCGATTTCATCCGGGCCCTGATCGAACACGACATGATCCCTGAGGACGTGACCATCCAAGTGCTGACCCAGGCCAGGGAGCATATCATAAAGAAGACCTTCGAGGCGGTAAAGGGCGCGCCCCACGCGGTGGTACACCTCTATAATTCCGTCTCCGTCGCTCAGAGGGAGCAGGTTTTCAAAAAGAGCAGGGAGGAGATCAAACAGCTGGCGGTGGACGGAGCCGTTCTCCTGAAGCGTCTTGCGGACGAGACCGAGGGCAATTTCTCCTTCGAGTACAGCCCGGAAAGTTTCCACGGCGCTGAGGTGGAGTACGCGCTGGAAGTCTGCAACGCTGTATTGGATGTATGGCAGCCCACGCCCAACAACAAGGCTATCATCAACATTCCGGCCACTGTAGAGACCGCCATGCCCCATATCTTCGCCTCTCAGATCGAGTATCTGAACAATCGGCTGAACTATCGGGAAAACGTCATCTTGAGCCTCCATCCCCACAACGATCGGGGCTGCGGCGTCAGCGACGCGGAGCTTGGCGTTCTGGCAGGCGCGGACCGTGTGGAAGGCACCCTCTTCGGCAACGGAGAGCGGACCGGAAACGTGGATATCATTACCCTAGCCATGAACCTGGTCTCCTACGGCGTCGACCCGAAACTGGATTTTTCCGATATGCCAAAGATCCGGGAGACTTACGAGCGTCTGACCCAGATGCGTGTCCCGGACCGGCAGCCCTACGCAGGAGATCTGGTGTTTACCGCCTTCTCCGGTTCCCATCAGGACGCCATCGCCAAGGGTATGAACTGGAGAAAGGAGAAGCATCTGACCGAATGGACCGTCCCCTACCTTCCCATCGACCCGGTGGACGTGGGACGCACCTACGACGCGGACGTGATCCGCATCAACAGTCAGTCGGGCAAAGGCGGCGTCTCCTACATCCTGAAGCAGAACTACTCCATCTCCATCCCCGAAAAGATGCGCGCGGATGTGGGATATACCGTCAAACAGGCCTCCGACGAGGCCCACAAGGAGCTCCCGCCCCAGCGGGTATACGAGATTTTCTGTGAAAATTACATCGACTACACACCGGTGTTTACAATTCCAGACTGCCATTTCCAGCAGATCAACGGCATTATGGCGGAGGCGGCCATCTCCTGCGGCGAGCGGAAAGTCATTATCGACGCCAATGGCACCGGACGGCTGGATGCCGTCAGCAACACCATCAAACAGTATTTCGGCGTCAGCTATGAACTCTCCGTCTACGAGGAGCATGCCCTCTCCAGCGGATCTTCCTCCAAAGCCATGGCCTATGTGGGCATTCTCTGCGACGGCACCATGTACTGGGGCGCCGGTATCGACGAAGATATCATCAAGGCCTCCATCCACGCCCTTGTGGTGGCGGTAAACAAACTGCCCCAGGTGCAGAACGCCAGCAACGACAAGGATGACCGGCTGATCGCCATGATCAATTATATTCAGGCCAACTATCAGACCGTGACACTGGAGAGCATGGCGAAGGAGTTCCATCTCTCCACGCCCTACATCTCCAAATACATCCGGGAAAAATCCGGGAAAACCTTTGGGGATCATGTGGCGAAGGCCCGGATGAAGCGGGCGAAGACACTGTTGCGCAACGGAAATATGACCATTGAGAATATCGCGGACGCGGTAGGCTATCCCAACGTGGAGCATTTCAACCGTCTCTTCAAAAAGACCTTTGACATGACGCCCATGCAGTACCGCAATCTGAGTCAGCAGTAGACTTTTGCTAGCACTCTTCCCGAATTGTGCTGACCAGCCTGGTTTTCGACAGTTTCTCATAGAATAAAGGCCGATGCAGAGCCAGCATAACAGTCTCTGCCACCAGGAAGAAGACGTATCCCGTCCAGAAAATTCCGCCGATCACGACGGTCCAGATCATGCCCAGCCCCGCCGCAGCCGCAACCGCCTCCAGTCCTCCGTCCACGAGAGCCGGAAGCACAAAGAGTACCGCCCAGAGGCTGCCGTAACGCAGCAGGTACTGATACCAGCGCGCGGGGCTGCCATTCTCTGCCAGAATACCGATCCGCAGGATCAGTTTTCCGACGGTTCTGCCCCGAAGCAGCGCCGGAACCAGGACAAAGTAGGCTCCGAAAAAGGAAAACCAGACAACGTCTCTGGCGATGGGCAGAATCGCTTCCAGCAGAAGGGCAAAAAGTCCGGCACAGGGAATGTCGATCATCAGAGCCAGCAGCCTTCTCGCCAGGGACACCTCCCGTCCCCTGCGAAAACTCGCCTCATCAATCTCCCTCCTCGTGGGGAGAATTTTCAGGAAAGGTCCCACCAGAAGATACCCCAGCACGCCGCCCAATGTATTTGCCATCAGATCATCCACGTCAAACAGTCGATAGTTTCTCGGATAGATAAAATACAGCCCCGACAGCTGGGTCAATTCAAAAAAAAGCGACAGCAGAAAAGACAGCGCAAGCGTCTTCTTCAGATGACAGCCGAAATAATATCGCAGGTAAACGCCAAAGGGCGCCGTCATCACAACGTTGAAGAGTACCTGGAAAAAGGCCCGATTGATGATCAGGGAAAACCAGCTTTCCGGATCCGAAGCCACAAAATGGGATTCCTTGAGAATATCAAGAATAAAATGAAACGGTTTCAGCTGCATCCGCGGTCCGGTCATGGCCGCCACCTCCTCTATCGAGGGAAGCGGCAGGATGACCAGAAAGAATACGCAGAGCATATAGAGCACAAAAGAATATACGATCAGAATGCGCACACTGAAAACAGAACCGTACTTGCGATAATTGTAGAGCACATAGGGCAATGTGAAAAGCAGCGCGATCAGCGGGAAAAAGAACACAGCCTCCCCGATCACTTTCAGATATACTTCCATGGTTTCTTACCTCTTTTGTTTTTTCTTAAAGTATACCCGTTTTCCCTCAAATCCACATGACCGGGGGCTTACATTTACCTTACAATTCTGTAATGTCACACCACCAGAAGCAGAATGACCACAATACCCAGTAGGATACGGTACCAGCCGAAAGCGGTAAAGTCATGCTTCTGAATGTATCCCATCAAAAACTTGATGACCAGAACCGACACGATGAAGGCCACCAGCGATCCCACAACAAGAACCACCAGCTCTGCGCCGGTAAAGGAAAAGCCAAACTGAAGTACCTTGACGGCGCTCAGCCCGAACATAACGGGAACCGCCAAAAAGAAGGTAAATTCCGCCGCCGCGACCCTGGACACGCCGATCAGAAGCGCTCCCACGATCGTAGATCCCGAGCGGGATGTGCCGGGAATGATCGAGAGCACCTGAAACATACCGATCAGGAAAGCCGTCCAGTAGCTGATATCCTCCACCCGCTTGGTGGTTGGCACACGCTTCTTGTTCCACGCCTCGATGACAATGAAAGCGATACCGTAAATAATCAGCGCCAGGGAAATGACCAGAGGCGTATGCAAATGGGCCTCAATGTAATCGTCAAAAAGAAGGGTTACCACCGCTCCCGGGATACAGGCAACCACCACCTTCATCCACAGAGAGAAGGTTTTCTTTATCACAATCGGCTTACTCTTATCTTTGAACTGGAAGGGGAACATTTTTTCCCAGAACAGAAGCACTACGGCAAGGATCGCCCCGAGCTGTATGACTACAAAGAACATATCCTTGAACTCATCGCTCATATCCAGCGTGATAAATTCATCCACCAGAAGCATATGGCCGGTGCTGCTGATGGGCAGCCACTCCGTAATTCCCTCCACGATACCGAGAAAGACGACCTTCAGTATCTCAATAAAACTCAAATCCACTGTCTAAAATCCTCCTTACATTTTACCTTCTTTTGATTTTAGCACACAATTACCGGGAAAATTACCGAATTGCATCTCTTTTTTTCTTTTTTCTTCTGTATTTTTCTACATAAAGGAGGTTCTGCCAAAAAGCCAGCCCATGATTTCTTCGTCCTCGGCAAAAAGATTTCCGCCGCCGTGCTGCGAACGGACACCCCTGCTCTCTGCCACCGGGGCAAACGCTCCGTCCCACTGAAAACTGCAGTGGAGATAAGCCGTAAACAGATCTGGCCGCATGCCCATGACCAGCGACATAGTTTCCCCGCCGCCGGAATATCTCTCCCCGTAGACCTGATCGGGATCGATATTGTAGTGAGACAGAATATATTCCACCAGGGCGATGGTCTGATTCGCCGAGGTCATCCCCCAGTCCGACAGCTGGGGCGCCACAATGATCATTCTGTCATTGTAATCTCTGGCGGAAAATCCGAAATTTTCATTGTAAAGGTTTTCCCCGACACCCTGGAAATACAGGCCCTCGTATCCCGGCAACGTGAAAAAGGCAGCGTAGGGCTCGCTGCCGTCGTAACTTTCGGGAACATACAGGTTAAAATGGATTTCCCCCTGCTCCCGGGAATGGAACACATTGTCCAGGATAAATCCCCGGTATTCCTCCGTTCCCTCTGTAACGTACTCTTCTTCCGTGCTCCCTTCTTCATCCGTGCCGTCGGTCCCGGCCCTGCCGGCCGCATCTGTTCCTTCGGACGCTTCCGATAGCTGCGCGTCCTGCCGCGTCTCCTCCGATCCTCCCGCTTCTCCGCTCCCGGAAACCGCCGGGCCTGCGCACCCGGTCAGGCAACCGGTCAGGAGCAGAATCCCTGCGAGCAGAACTCCCAGCACTCTCTTTCTCATCCACCTCTTTCTCATCCGTCCGCACCTCCATCTGTCATATAAATTCGCATATACTGTCATGTTTATTATAGGAGAACCGTCGGAACGGATGAAGACAAGGATACCATGCACTTGATTTTTACAGGCAGGATGATATAGTATATTTTTTGTAAAATATGCTGGAGGGAACGCTTTGGAACTATCGGAACTGGCGGCATACGCCGAAGAAAAATTTCATATTTCGGAGCAGCGCAATTGGAGGGATTATCCCGGCCTTTCCATTCTTGCCGACCCGGATACGGGAATGTGGATTGCGATTTTAATGCGCCAGTGGGATACCGACACCGGAACAGAGCTGCAGCGATGTGATATCAAATGCGGACAGCAGTGTCTGAAGGAAATGTCGGAGCCCTATCTCTCACAGCCCTTCCGCATGCAGAATAGGAAATGGGTTGGCGTCATATTCGACGACACCACCGACCCGGAGGTGGTCTTCCACCTTTTTGACCGGGCGGTTTATGCCAATGAGCAGAGAGGTTATACTATCACGCTTGATCATTCCCGCATCGAGCCCTCGGCTTCGCGCCTGAAAAGCGAAGGTTCCGGGGGATTGCGACGCCGGAAGGCAAGCCCCTCGTCCACATATCGTGACTCTGTCAAACGCGGCGCCGGGCAACAGAACGCCGTCAGACAGACCGCGGCGTACCACGACACCGCCCTGCCCCCGGCAAAGGCAGTTCCTCCGGCGGCAGATCCGCAGATTCCCGATCGGATTCGCAAAATGCAAAAGCTCTATGAATATCGGAATAACTCCTTCGCCCAGAAATGCAAAAATTTTTACCGTCAGGGCAAGTTCATGGAGGACTATGAGGATAATGCCCCCTGGAGCGGGGAATTCAGACACTATTTTCCGACCTATCACGATCTGAATGTACGACAGCTGCGGGGATATTTTACCTGGCGTACCCAAGCCCGAAAAGGGGAATTTTCCCCTCTCGCCTCCTCCCTTGTCTATCTGTATATCTACGAACTGTTAAACGGAATCGGAGCAGACGGGCCGGAGGACAGCATCAAAAAACTGCGGGAATTTGAGATTGGATTTCTCGACACCGGACTTGGTAATCCCGGTATGCGCAGGAACCTGCATCGATGGATGCTGGGATTTTCCATCGTCCACAATTTCCCGCCGGAACAGGCCCGCGCATATGCCGATCCCTCCGTTCTGGAGAGGGACACGCTTCTCGCTATCCTGCAAAATACGGAAGAATCCTCCGACGAGGAAATTTTTTCCGCCCTCTGCAGCTTTGGCGCGAAAAAACTGGAACAGTCCCCCGTCATCAAAAGAGATGCCCAAAAGGGAAAGTATTTATTTGCTGCAGTCTGGCGCTCTGCGTCGAGACAAATACTCCCAAATGGCAGAGATCTCTTTTCCGCGTGCTTCGGAGAACGCAGATCCTACCCCTGGCATCCCCTTGCCAACGCCGTCTATTATGAAAGGCACCAGCATGCGGATACCGACTATGTGCTGGGTCCCAACAGAATCTATCACTGCCGGAACGGTCTGTGGCAGGAAGAACGATATGACAAGCCGCACTTTGACCGGAAACGATTTCACGCTCTGCTGCGGGAGACAGACCGGCTTCTCCGGCTTTACCTCAAGATCGGTCATTACCTCAAGGAAGATCCGAACGAAGCCTGGACGATGCCCTATATCAGAGAGGCCCTGAAGGCCGAGGAAAGAGCCAAAATAGATAACGCAAGAAAAGCCGTTACCATCAACCTCTCCGATCTGGAACAGATTCGGCAGGACTCCCTCGTTACCAGGGACAGCCTGCTGACAGAGGAGGAGTTAGCGGACGGCACAGAGAAAGCGCCTCATCCGGAGAAAGCGACACGACTGGAGAGATCGCCTCAATCGGAGAAAGAGACGCGTTTGAAGGAAGCGGATGAAACCAGGGAGACGGACACCGAAAATTGCCCCATCGAGGCCCTGGATCCGCAGCATACCGGAATTCTTCGAATGCTTCTTGAGGGAGCATCCCCGGAAACATACATAGAAGCCCATCATCTGATGCCCTCTGTCGTTGCCGACACCATCAACGAGGCGTTATTTGATGAAATCGGGGATAACGTCCTCGAGTGTGACGGCAATGCCATCACGATGATAGAAGATTACAGGGAAGATCTCCTGGAACTGTTTGGAGGAAAATAACATGAACAAGGAAAATAAAAAAGTACCAAAGCGAATCGCTCAGACCATACTGAATTCGCTGAAAGGCGGCGTGGTTCCGAGAATTGGCCTGCCCTATATTACTGTTGGAAGGAAAAATGAGATCGAGGCCCTGCTCCACGATGTGGACATCATTGCGGAGGGCGGCGCGTCCTTCCGCTTTATCGTTGGCCGCTACGGCTCCGGAAAAAGTTTTCTGATACAGACCATCCGAAATTACGTCATGGACAAGGACTTTATTGTGGCCGACGCGGATCTGTCCCCCGAACGGCGGCTGCAGGGAACCAGAGGCCAGGGACTGGCCACCTACCGCGAACTCATCAGTAACCTCTCCACCAAGACAAAACCCGAGGGCGGCGCTCTGACCCTGGTGCTGGACAGGTGGATCAGCGGCGTACAGACACAGGCTGTACAGGAAACCGGTCTTACCCCCGGAGATCCCGCTCTGACCAAAGCCGTGGACCGGAAAATCTACGGTGTTACCTCGGCGATCAGTGAACTGGTCCACGGGTTTGAATTTGCCAGGCTCCTCTCCCTCTACTATCACGCCTATATCGAAGGCGACGACGAGACGAAAATGAAAGTCGTGCGCTGGTTTCGCGGAGAATATGCCCTGAAACGGGAAGCGAAGGAGGAACTCGGGGTCAACATCATCATTACCGACGACGACTGGTACGATTACCTGAAAATTTTTGCCGTCTTTTTCCGGCTGGCAGGGTACGCCGGCATGATGATCATGATCGACGAGCTGGTCAACATCTACAAGATTCCGAATTCCATAACCCGACAGTACAATTATGAGAAAATGCTGACCATGTACAACGATACCCTTCAGGGGAAAGCCCGATATCTCGGCATCATCATGGGTGCGACACCCCAGGCCGTCGAGGACAAACGCCGGGGCGTATACAGCTACGAAGCTCTCCGCTCCCGCCTGGCGGAAGGGAAATTTTCCAAGCCGGGAGCGAGAGATCTCCTGGCTCCTGTCATCCGCCTGGATCCCCTGACACCGGAGGAAATGCTGGTGCTCTGCGAGAAACTCGCCGGTATGCACGCCGATCTCTACGGCTATCAGAGAGTGATCGGCACGGAGAACCTCGCGAATTTTATCAAACTGGAGTACGGACGGATCGGCGCGGATCAGAACATTACGCCCCGGGAGATCATCCGTGACTTTATCGAACTTCTGGATCTGCTGTATCAGAATCCTTCCATGACCATGGAGGAACTTCTGCAGTCCGACGACTTTGCCTACGCGAAGTCAGAAGCCGTTTCCGATCAGACAGACAAGAACTATGCGGAGTTTACCATATGAACATTTTTGACAGATATGCCCCTTTCATTCAGGATTATATTTACCGCTCCGGCTGGCAGACTCTGCGGGGTGTGCAAAACGCCGCCGGCGAAGCTATCTTCGGCACGGAAGATAACGTGCTGCTCACTGCCTCCACGGCATCCGGCAAGACGGAAGCGGCCTTCTTTCCCATTCTGACTCTGCTGGACGAGGATCCGCCGGACAGTGTGGGCGTGTTGTATATCGCTCCTCTAAAGGCGCTCATCAACGACCAGTTCGAGCGGCTGAAAGACCTCTGTGAGGAGACAGGCATCCCCGTTTTCCGCTGGCACGGCGATGTGCCCCAGACGCAGAAACGGAAACTTTTGCGAAACCCCTCCGGCATCCTGCAGATCACACCGGAATCCCTGGAATCCCTGATGATCAACAAGCACATGGAAATTCCATCCCTGTTCGGCGATCTGCGCTTTATCGTTATCGACGAGATCCACTCTCTTCTGCGGGGCGACCGGGGCATGCAGACCTTCTGCCTGATCGAGCGTCTCTGCAAACTGGCCGAGTGCAATCCCAGACGGATCGGCCTCTCCGCCACCATCGGCAACCCCGAGGCAGCGGGACGCTTTCTCGCCGCGGGCAGCGGACGGCGGACCGTCATCCCACAGTTCGACGGTGGAAAGGAAGTGTGGCGCCTTTCCATGGAACACTTCTTCAACACGGCTCCCCAGGCGGATGAGGGAAAAGAAACGGTGCCGGAAGCCCTGCTTGTGGAATCGCCGACAGATACCGCTCCAAAAGCCGCCGATCCCGGCATCGGCTATATCTTTGAACACACCCGGGGAAAGAAGTGTCTGATCTTTACCAACTCCCGGGAAGAATGCGAGACTGTCTGCCAGAATCTGCGACAGTACTGCGAGGCCAACCATGAACCGGACCGCTTTCTGATCCATCACGGAAATCTCTCCGTCTCCTACCGGGAGAGTGCGGAGGAGGAAATGAAAGACGACGATTCCCTCCTGTCCGTCTGCGCCACCGCCACACTGGAACTGGGCATTGACATCGGCCGGCTGGAACGGGCATTCCAGATCGACGCTCCCTTTACGGTGTCCGGTTTCCTGCAGCGTATGGGCCGAACCGGAAGACGGGGCAATCCCTCGGAAATGTGGTTCGTCATGCGGGAAGACCACCCGGAACCGCGGGCCATGCTCCCCGACATGATCCCCTGGTATCTGATTCAGGGGATCGCTCTGGTACAGCTCTATATTGAGGAACGCTTCGTGGAACCGCCGCGAACCGAACGGCTCCCCTACAGCCTTCTCTACCATCAGACCATGAGCACACTGGCCTCCTGCGGAGAGATGACCCCGGGAGAGCTGGCGTCGCGGGTGCTTCCCCTCTCCTGCTTTCATCGCATTTCACAGGAGGATTACCGCGTTCTGCTCCGGCATCTTCTGGAGATCGATCATATCAGCCGGACGGAAACCGGAGGCCTGATCGTCGGCCTCGCCGGGGAGCGGATCGTGAACAACTACAAATTCTACGCGGTCTTTCAGGAAAATATTGAATACTCCGTGCGCTCCGGTCCGGAGGAGCTCGGCACCATCGTAAAGCCGCCTCCTGCGGGCGATAAGATCGCCATCGCCGGACGGGTCTGGGTAGTGGATGAAGTGGATCACAAGAAACGGGAAGTGTACTGCACCCTTGTTAAAGGAAATATCCCGGCTTACTTCGGCGATGTGGCCGGGGATATTCACACCCGTATCCTTGAGCGGATGTACGGCGTCCTGCAGGAGGAAAAGCAGTACCCTTATCTCATGCGGCACGCGGTATGCAGGCTTCAGGAGGCCAGGGACAATTTCCACAGATCCGGCATGGAACGCCATCCTCTGATACACCTGGGCGGAAATATGTGGGCGCTGTTTCCCTGGCTCGGCAGCTACGCTTTCCTCGCTCTGGAACGGTTTTTGAAAATCCGCTGCGGAAAACGGCTGGGCCTGCGGGGAATGAACCCATCGAGGCCCTACTGCCTGCAGTTTACCATGAAGGTCAGCGAGGAGGAATTTTATCAAATCGTGGCGGAGGAGGCCGCAAAGGACTTCGATCCGCTGGAACTGGTATACCCCAACGAAGTGCCGGTCTTTGAAAAATATGACGAGTATGTCCCGGAAAAGCTGGTCCGCAAGGGCTTCGCGCTGGGTGTGCTGGATATCGAGAATATGCGGCAGAGAGTTCTCGGATGGATGGAGAATGAAGCCATATGATAACTTTTCGATAACAGTTTAACCTCTTAACTCGTTCTTTTGGATTATAACATATAAATGAATACAAAAATCCCCTGAAAATTCCATAAATTGGGAATTTTCAAGGGACTTAAATACCTTACGGTTTATGAAATTACATATTCATCTGTTTTGCAACTTCCTCCGCGAAGTTCTCCTCTTTCTTCTCCAGGCCCTCGCCGGTCTCGAAACGAACGAACTTCTTGATGGACAGTGTCGCGCCGATCTCCTTGGATACCTGATCAAGATACTTCGCAACGGACTGCTTTCCGTCCTCTGCCTTTACATATACCTGATCCAGCAGACAGATCTCCTTCAGTTCCTTGTTCAGGCGGCCCTTGATCATGCCCTCGATAACCTTCTCAGGCTTCTGGGACTCCTTCGGATCGTTCATGATCTGAGCCATAAGGATCTCTCTCTCGTGAGCGAGATAATCCGCGTCTACATCCGCGTCGGAAATATACTTGGGATTCATAGCCGCGATCTGCATTGCCAGGTTCGTGCAAGCTTCCTTCGCCTCGTCGCAAACCTTCTCGCACTCAGCCTCAACGATTACGCCGATTCTTCCGCCAGCGTGTACATAGGATACAACAAAACCATTCTCAGCCGTTACCTTCGCGAAACGACGGATCGTAAGGTTCTCGCCGATAACCGCGATCTTGTCGGTAAGGGCATCCTTCACGGTCTTAGACTCATCCAGGTTCCATTTCTCAGCCAGGAACGCATCCAGATCTGCCGCGTCGGAAGACAAAGCCTGCTGTGCAACCGTCTCAACATATGCCTGGAAATCCTCATTCTTTGCCACAAAGTCGGTCTCAGAGTTAACCTCTACAATCGCCGCCTTCTGATCGCCGTCGGTTACTACACGGCAAAGTCCCTCTGCAGCGATACGGCTTGCCTTCTTCTCAGCTTTGGCCTGTCCGTTCTTTCTCAGGAACTCAACAGCCGCCTCCATATCTCCGTTGGTCTCTCCAAGAGCCTTCTTACAATCCATCATGCCTGCGCCGGTCATTTCGCGCAGTTCTTTTACCATAGCTGCCGTAATAGCCATCTTTCTATCTCCTCCAAATATCCAGTACTTATGCCTCTGTTGCTTCCTCAGCCGCAGCCTCTTCCACTGCTTCCTCGTCTGTGGCTGCCATCTCTTCCTCGGTCACGTTCTCCTCGCCCTGCTTCGCCTCAACAACAGCGTCTGCCATCTTAGAGACAATCAGCTTCACGGCTCTGATTGCGTCGTCGTTTCCGGGGATCACATAATCCAGCTCCTCGGGATCGCAGTTGGTATCGCAGATGCCGATCAGCGGGATGCCCAGCGCATGAGCTTCCTGTACACAGATGCGTTCCTTCTTGGGATCTACAACAAAGATTGCGTCAGGGATTCTGCCCATCTCCTTGATGCCGCCAAGGTTCTTCTGCAGCTTCTCCATCTCCTTGCGAAGAGCGATTACTTCCTTCTTGGGAAGAACATCAAAGGTTCCGTCCTCTTCCATCGCCTCGATCTCTTTCAGTCTGTCGATTCTGCTCTGGATCGTCTTGAAGTTGGTCAGCATTCCGCCCAGCCATCTCTCATTTACATAGAACATACCGCAGCGCTCCGCCTCAGTCTTGATGGCGTCCTGAGCCTGTTTCTTGGTTCCTACAAACAGGATGATTCCACCCTGTGCGGCGATGTCGAATACTGCGTCATAGGCCTCGTCAACCTTGCCTACGGATTTCTGCAGGTCGATGATGTAGATACCGTTTCTCTCGGTATAGATGTAGGGAGCCATTTTCGGGTTCCATCTTCTCGTCTGATGTCCGAAATGAACACCGGCTTCCAGCAGCTGCTTCATTGAAATTACACTCATTTTCTTTCCTCCTGGTTTTTCTTCCACATAACTCTTCTTGATAAAAGACTTTTAAGCACCCATTTATCAATCCTTATGTGTGTTTTTTGGTCATTAACCTTACGCATTATATCACAGGAACTGCCCGGATGCAACAAAAAAATGAACTACCGATGCCTGATCTGCTCCAGCTCATCAAACACCGCATCGTTGAGCACCTTGATGTAAGTTCCCTTCATCCCCGAAGATCTGGTCTGGATCACGCCGGCGCTTTCCAGCTTGCGCAGAGCATTGACGATAACCGATCGGGTAATTCCTACCCGGTCCGCCACCTTGGATGCCACCAGCGTCCCTTCTGTTCCGTTCAGTTCATGGAAAATATGCAGCATAGCCTCCTGCTCCGAACTGGACAGCGTGTTGACAGCAGAACGTACCATGGCAAGCTTCCGATCCTCCTCCGCCTGCTCCTCATGTACTGAGCGCAGCATCTCCAGACCCACAACGGTTGTCCCATACTCGCAGAGAATGATATCATCGATATCATACTCTTTGCCATGCCGGTAAACAAACAGCGTTCCCAGCCGCTCCCCTGCGATGTCGATAGGGGCGATAACCGCCGTGTACTCATGAAGATTTTCCTTCTCAAATCCCAGTGTCAGCAGATTGACATTCTCCTTTGTGGAGAGGATGCCAAGAAGCCGCTCGTTGAGCAGGCTGTCGATATATCCTCCCAATCGGTCAGAGATCAGCTCGGAGAGATCGTCTCCCTCCTCGTTATAGCTGACACCCAGGACTTTTCCTTTCCGGCTGAGCACCAGTACGCAGGAATCCAGGATCTCCGTCAACACCTGACAGATATCGTTGAATTTTACCTTCGAAGAATGATTATTGTGCAGCAGCTTTCCGATTTTTCTTGTCTTGTCTAACAACTGAACACTCATATGCGTCTCCTGTTTTCTCTATTGCAGTACATAGCGGCATTCCTGATTGGCGCAGACAATCTTATTTCCCTTCTGCACCATATAACTGCCGCACTTGGGGCATTTTTCTGCAACCGGCTTCTGCCAGCTGACGAAATCACATTCCGGATGATTCTCGCATCCGTAGAAACGCCTTCCCTTTTTGGTCTTGCGCACCACGATATCCTTGCCGCACTTAGGGCAGGGCACACCGATCTTTTCCAGATAGGGCTTGGTATTCCGGCACTCCGGGAATCCGGGACAGGCCAGGAACTTGCCGTGAGGGCCATACTTGACTACCATATTCCGCCCGCACTGTTCACAGATCACATCGGTCACTTCATCCTCAATCTTTACCTTCTCCAGATCCTTCTGAGCCACCTTGACCGCCTCCTCCAGATCCGGATAGAAATTGCTGACCACCGATTTCCAGGGGACAACTCCCTCCTCAATCTTATCCAGCAGTCCCTCCATATTGGCGGTAAAATGTTCGTCCACAATCGTCGGGAAAGATTCCTTCATGATATTGTTTACCACTTCCCCCAGCTCCGTGACGAAGATATTCCTTCCCTCCTTGACGATATATCTGCGCTTCAGAAGGGTCGTAATAATCGGAGAATAGGTGGAAGGTCTTCCGATCCCCAGTTCCTCCAGCGTCCGTACCAGAGACGCCTCGGTAAAGTGCGGGGCGCTCTGGGTAAAATGCTGTTTCTCGTCGAAGGATTTCCATGTAAGCGTGGAATCCTCGGTCAGGGCGCTTACCGCCGCGGAAGATTCCTCCTTCTCCTCCTCGGCCTCCGTATACACCAGCATGAAACCGTCAAAGGTCACTCTGGAAGCCGAGGCGGTAAACACATAGCTGCCTGCCCCAATACGCGCGCTGGTGGTCTCGTATACGGCGCTGCTCATCTGGCTTGCCATGAACCGTTTCCAGATCAGCTGATACAGCCGGTACTGATCTCTGGTAAGGGAATCCTTCACGTCGGAAGGCGTCCGGTTCACATCAGAAGGCCGGATTGCCTCGTGGGCATCCTGTATCCTTCCGCTTTTCTTATTCGCGGCCTGAGCAGTTTTTTTCCGGTACTGCTGTCCGTAATGAGCGCCGATAAAATCAACCGCAGCCGCCTGGGCCTCCTCCGACACACGCACGGAATCGGTTCGAAGGTAAGTAATCAGGCCGACCGTTCCGGATCCCTTCACATCCACGCCCTCATAGAGCTGCTGGGCCACACGCATGGTTTTCTGAATGGAAAAATTCAGTGCCTTGGAGGCCTCCTGCTGCATGGTACTCGTGGTAAAGGGCAGCGGCGCTTTTTTCTCCCGCTGACCGTTCTTTACGGAGATGACCTGGTACTCGGCATTCTCCAGTCCCTTCATAATGGAATCCAGCGTCTCCTTGTCGGAGATGTCCGTCTTCCCGTCCTTTGTGCCGTAAAACTTGGCCGTCAGAGGTTTTCGTTCTCCCTTAACCCCCAGCACCACATCCAGCGTGTAGTACTCTCTGGGAATAAAATTGCTGATCTCCTCTTCCCGGTCGCAGATAATGCGCAGGGCCACCGACTGTACACGGCCGGCGGAAAGCCCCCGCTTGACCTTCGCCCACAGCAGAGGGCTGATCTCATATCCCACCATGCGGTCCAGCATCCTTCTCGCCTGCTGTGCGTCCACCAGACTCATATCGATCTCCCTGGGATGCTTCAGGGATTCCTTTACCGCCTTTTGGGTAATCTCATTGAAGGTAATACGGTAAACCTTCTTATCCTCGAGTTTCAGCGCCTTGGTCAGATGCCAGGAAATCGCCTCTCCCTCCCGGTCCGGGTCCGTTGCCAGATAAATCTTATCTGCCTTCTTTACCTCCTTGCGCAACGCAGCAAGCAATTCGCCCTTTCCACGGATAGTAATATATTTCGGTTCAAAGTCATTGTCAGGATCGAATCCCATCTGGCTCTTTGGCATATCTCTCACATGACCGTTCGACGCCATGACTTCATAATTTTTTCCAAGAAATTTTTTTATGGTCTTCACCTTCGCCGGTGACTCTACAATGACCAGGTTCTTTGCCATAATAAACGCTCCTCGTCTCTGTCTGTCCTATCCCAGGCGCACATACTGGTTTTTGAAATTTTCCCGGATCAATCCGAGATCACAGAGATGCATAATAGCCGCAAGAAGCGGCAATATTTCCAGTTTTGTCTCCCCCTGCAGCTGATCCAGCCCTTTAGGATAGAAATCGAGACAACTATACACCAACCGCTCCTCTTTTTCAAGGAGAAAATTTCCCTCTCCCAAATTCTCCCGTTCCTTTCTGCTCCGGTTTTTGTCCGGATTCTCCCGGCAGTCGGAATACTCCCGGGGCGACGTTCCCATCCCCTCAAAAAGCTGACGAATATAATCCTCCACAGAACACACGATTCCGGCTCCCTGATCAATCAGTCGGTTGCATCCGGCGCTCATGGGATCCGTCGCCCTCCCCGGTACCGCGAACACATCCTTCCCCTGCTCCAGGGCAAAATCGGCGGTAATCAGAGAGCCGCTCTTCTCCTTCGCCTCCACCACGACCACCTGGCTGCTCAACCCGCTGATAATCCGGTTTCTCGCCGGGAAATGCACTGCCAGAGGTTCTGTCCCGTCCCGATATTCCGAGAGCACTGTCCCATCCCGCAGAAGTCTTTCGTAGAGATTCTCATTCTGTCTGGGATAACAGATGTCCGTTCCGCAGCCCAGAACCGCTACCGCCCGTCCGCCCGCGTCCAGACATCCCCGGTGGGCCGCTCCGTCAATTCCTTTCGCCATGCCGCTCACTACGGTAATCCCGGCCTCCCCAAGGGCATAGCCCAGATCATAGGCAATTTTCTGGCCGTAGGCGCTGCAGCGCCGGGAACCCACCACCGCTACGGCCATCTCATTCCATCCATTCGCTTTCCCGCGAAAAAAAAGACCATAGGGCCGGTCATGTACCGAGCGCAGCTCTCCGGGATAACCGCTCTGTTCCACTGTCACAAAGGATGTCTCCCCGGTGCGGAAGTGATTCCACTCCCGGTCGATATCCCACTTTTTTCTGGATGCGAGAATTCCCTCCCGCTCCTTTTCCTTTAAAAATCTGCAGGAATCCAGCTTCTCCTCCGCGGCAAAATAAAGTTCTTTCGCGGAGCCAAAGCAGGCGATCAGCTGCCGCTTGCACATATTGCCTACACCCTGCAGGCATAATAACCAATATTGATATTTCATTCATTTTTCTCCCAATACTTTTTATCCAGTCCCCGGTAACAGACCGCCTCCTGAAGCTGTAAGAGACTGATGCGCTCCTCCCCCGCCATATCCGCCAATGTGCGGGCTACGCGCAGAAGTTTGTGGTAGGACCGGGCCGTAAGTTCCAGGCGGTCATAGATCTGTTCCATATATTTCTTTTCTTTTGTTCCCAGCGGACAGTATGTTCCGATCTCCTTAGCCGGAATCCGGCTGTTAAAACCGATAACTGTCCCCTGAAAGCGTTCTCTCTGGATCTGATGTACCCGCATGACCCGCTTTCGAATTTCGGCGGATGGCTCGCTCTCCTTGCCCGCCGTCAGTTCCCGGTAGCTAACAGCCGGCGCCTCCACGCACAGATCCAGCCGGTCCAGCATGGGCTGACTCAGGCGGCTCCTGTATCTGGCAATGGCGGCACTGGTGCACCGGCATCGCTCCATATCGGGGTAATAACCGCAGTCACAGGGGTTCATGGCCGCTACAAGGACAAAATCCGCCGGAAAGGTAAACGTCCCGCTGCTCCTGGAAATCTGCACCTTCCGGTCTTCCAGGGGCTGTCGCAGCGTCTCGATAACCGGCTTTCTGAATTCTGTCAGTTCGTCGAGAAACAGCACGCCCTTATTAGCCAGGGAAATCTCCCCCGGAACCGGTACGCTTCCGCCGCCGGTCATTCCCGCCGCTGTGATCGTATGATGAGGGCTGCGGAAAGGTCTGCTGGAGAGCAGTCGATCCCGTTCTCCGAATTTTCCGCAGACGCTGTAGATCCGGGACAGTTCCATCTGTTCTTCCTCCGTCATGGGCGGCAGAATAGAAGGAATCGCCCTGGCAATCATGGTCTTCCCCGCTCCGGGCGGGCCGATCATCAGAAGATTGTGCATGCCGCTGACCGCCGTCTCGCAGGCCCGCTTTAAAATCTTCTGCCCGCTGATATCTGAAAAATCATATGTGGCAGGCTTCTGGGATAGAACCTGCTTTTCCTCTGACGCTTCCGACGGCAATTTTCCCTCTGTCAGAAACTCCACAGCCTCCCGGACACTGCCCACCGCCACCGTCATAATCCCCGGAACCAGCTCTCCCTCCCGGCGGTTCTCCTTCGGGAGAATCATATACTTCATCCCGAGATCCCGGGCGGCCAGGGCTATGGGAAGCACGCCGGGCACACCGTTCACTTTTCCGTCCAGAGAGAGTTCTCCAATCATCATGATCTCTGCCAGAGGCTCCTTCGGCACTTCCCCCATAGCCGCCAGAAGAGAAATCGCAACCGGCAGGTCAAAGCCGGAGCCAGACTTGCGGATGTTTGCCGGAGAGAGATTGACCGTAATCCGTTTGACCGGTAGCATATAGCCGCAGTTTCTCAGGGCTGTGCGCACCCGATCCCTGGCTTCCCGCACCTCCGATGACAGATATCCCACCATCTCAAACACGGGCATACCGTCGCTGACATCGGTCTCTACCTCCACGGGGCGGCTGTCAATGCCGTGAATCATGGCTGTATAAACCATACTATACAATAGCATCACTCCTTACTCTCGCATATTCTGCTGAAAAAAATGGAAAAAATCTGTCGAATGACAGTAAAGATAAAAAAGATGGGTCTATCATAACACAGATCCCATCTTTTTGAAAGAAGTAATTCTTATTTTTTCTTGTCCTTTTGACTGCTCTGCGGCCCATTCTGTGCAAAAAACGCCTCCCGCAGCTTGCCAAGCGCTTTCTTCTCGATGCGGGAGACATAGGAGCGGGAGATGCCCAGTTTCTGAGCTGCCTCCCGCTGTGTAGTCTGGGCAGTTCTTCCGATACCGTACCGCATGGAAATAATCTGGTACTCTCTGTCGGTCAACACGCTGGGCAGCAGCCGGCGGAGCGTCGCGAGATCCTTCTCGTGCTCCATCTGCTCCACCACATCCACCGTCTCCTCTTCCAGGACATCAAACAGATGGATCTGGTTGCCCTCCCTGTCTGTGCCGATCGGTTCGTATATGGAAATGTCCTTCGCCCTCTTTTTCTTCCCTCGAAAATACATCAAAAGCTCGTTGTCGATACATCTGGCGGCGTAGGTAGCCAGTTTGCTGCCCTTGCCCGGATTGTAGGTATCTACCGCCTTCAGAAGCCCGATAGTTCCGATGGAGATCATATCCTCCATATCATCCTCGGAATTATAATATTTCTTCGCCACATGGGCGACAAGCCGCATATTGTGTTCGACGAGCTTTCGCTTTGCCTCCTGGTCGCCAGAAGCCATCCGCCGCAAGTAAGCATTTTCTTCCTGCGTACTCAGTGGTGTTAGGAAGGTTTTCAATATCTCCTCGAAAAACCTTTTTTACATCATATGAGTCCGCGAAAAAGAAAGTGCCTTTCCACCCGAAATTAACGAATCAGCTCGGTAAGACCGATCTTCTTGTGTACCTTGCGCAGAGTCTTGCCCGCCACATAGGCCGCCCGCTCATCGTTGGTCTTGATGCACTGGTCAATATAACTCTTATCCTTCATAAGCTCATCGTAGCGTTTCTGCAGCGGCGTCAGCTCATCCGCCACCGCCTCTCCCACAGCCAGCTTGAATTCGCCGTAGCCCTTGCCATCAAATTCCCGCTCAATCTCCTCCATGGTCTTTCCAGTCACACAGCCATAGATGCTCATCAGGTTGCTGATGCCCGGCTTATCCTCACTGAAACGCACCTCGGAACCGGAATCGGTTACCGCCCGCTTGAACTTGCGGATAATCGTATCCCTGTCGTCCAGCAGAAGAATCGTCGCGTTCTTGTTCTCGTCCGATTTGGACATCTTCTTCGTGGGATCCGCGAGACTCATGATCTTGGCTCCGTTCTCACTGATATAGGCCTCTGGGATCGTGAAGACTTCGCCGTACAGGTTATTGAACCGCTCCGCGATATCCCGGGTAATCTCCAGGTGCTGCTTCTGGTCCACGCCCACCGGCACCACATTGGCCTGATACAGAAGGATATCCGCCGCCATCAGCACCGGGTAGGTGTAGAGGCCCGCGTTGATATTGTCCGCGTGCTTGCTGGCCTTATCCTTAAACTGGGTCATCCGGTTCAGCTCTCCCATATAGGTAAAGCAGTCCAGCACCCATCCCAGCTGGGCATGAGCCGCCACATGGGACTGATAATAGATGCAATTCTTTTCCGGATCCAGCCCCGCCGCCACATACAGCGCATACAGCGCTCTGGCATTCTTCCGAAACTGTGCCGGTTCCTGACGCACGGTCAGGGAATGGAGATCCATAACGCCGTAAAAACAGGTAAACTCCTCATGCATCTTTACCCAGTTTTTCAGAGCCCCCAGGTAATTCCCCAAGGTCAGTGTCCCTGTCGCCTGCATACCGCTGTACAAAACCTTCTTATTCTCTTCCATCTTGCCTCATCCTCTTTTCTCTTTTCTGTTGCGCAGTACTTCCCTGCGGATATACTCCTCGGTGGTCCGCTCCCCCTTCTCCGCCAGCATCCGCAAAAGACGCTCCAACAGTTCCTCCGTCTCCGGATGCATCAGATAATTTCCCCTGCCTTTGAGGAAATAATTGAGGGCGCTGTCGTCCCGATAGTTTTCTTTCTGATAATTCTTGCTGGCCGCCACCCGGTCAACATACATCTCCACCACATAATTGACCGGCATCTTCATGCCCGCCATCTGCTTATCCGGTCCGAGCCCGTAATCAATCCAGTACTCGAAATGATGCCTGTTTCTCCCCTTATGATGCAGCCAGGCCAGCGATACGCCCGTGGCCTCCCGCTCTCCGTTGTTTGGGCTTCTGCTGCCGCCCTGATAGTATTTACAGCCCACCAGAAATTCCGTCGGACTGTATTTGGACAGATCATGCAGCAATCCCTGCCGGTATAGTCCTACCCGAAAACATCCTTTCATCACATAGATTTTATGCCGGGTAATCGTCTTGAAATGTTCCCATGCTTTCATTTTATATCCATGACCCGCTTCCGATATATTTCTCAATTATCCATAATAATAGCAGATGCAGCGGATAAATCCAATAGAAAAATCGCTGTTTCTTTTTTCCGGCCTTTCCATTGTAAAGTCCGATGGGCAGCAGAGCGAGGATCGCGGCCCACTGCAGGCCGCCGACATAACCGAACAGATTGATAAGCACAAAAATCCCCCAGCCGATCCAGGGGGACGTCCCCTGCTGCGCCAGGTAGAAGGCAAAGACCATGAGCAGCCCTTCCGCCCCGTAGTCCGTATGCAGCACTTCCGCAAGAAGCCCCAGAAGCACAAAAGCCCCCGCGCCAAACAGCAGCTGTTCCCTGCAAAGCTCCAGCGCCCTCAGCAGGATCAGCCCCAGTGTCAGCGTAAAAAACACATTTTGATGGGCAAAAGAAAAAGGGACTCCGTAGAACGCCAGGTCAAAGGGGATCTCAGACAGCAGGGCAAACAGCGCCAGCCGTCCCAGATACCGCCGGTAATTGCCGGTATGACGAAATCCCTCCGCCAGGCAATAGGAGTAAACAGGGAAGGCGACCCTTCCGATGATCCGCATCCAGATCTGATCCGGGAAAAGAATCGCCCCCACATGGTCGATGATCATGGTAAGTACCGCTATCCACTTCAGAACACTTCTGTCAATCATCTGCCGCCGTCTCCTTCACGTCGTCTGTCGCCGCAGCCGTTTCCGTACCGATCTCCTCCGAGACAAGAATGCAGACCGAAGATCCCGCCGCCACCAGCAGCGTGGAGTGCACAGGGCCGTCGTCCTTCCACTCCTCCATCTCATGGGCCGTATTCATTACCATCCGCCACTGACGATCTCCCTTCAGTTTCGGCAGCGCGATCTTTACATCCTGGTAATGAAAATTGTAACAGATATAGAGATCCGAATCTCCCTTTCCGCTGTAGGCTCCGCAGTAGAGCATGCCGATGGCCCGCTGTTCCCGATACACTTCCATAGCCCAGGGTTCCTGGCCATGATAGGACAGATCCGGTATCCCCTGATGCCGGTAATCCTTCATCTGCATAGCTCCCTCCATGGAGAGAATCGGATGGGCTCTGCGAAAGGCGATCATCTTCTTCGTGAATTCCCTCAGATTCCGGTTCGCCTTCGCCCTGGAAAAATTGACCCAGCCAATCCGGTTGTCCTGACAGTAGGCATTGTTGTTGCCCTTCTGGGTGTTGCCCGCCTCGTCCCCGGACAGCAGCATGGGAACTCCCTGGGAAAGAAGAACCGCCGCGATGGCGTTTTTCGTCTGCTGCATACGGATTTTTCGGATCCGCCGGTTGGAAGTTTCCCCCTCGCATCCGTAGTTGCAGCTATAATTGATCGGATTGCCGTCCCGGTTATCCTCCCCATTTTCCAGATTGTGCTTCTCTCCATAGCAGAAAGAGTCCATCAGCGTGAAGCCGCTGCTGTCGGCAGCGTAATTGATAAAGCCGTACCGCGCGTTCTGTCGGCGCATCTGGTTGGCAAATTCCACCATGCTGCCCTCCATATGATTCTGCATTCTCCGCAGGGCATACAGGAAATCGTCGTTGCAGACAAACAGATGCTTCTCTCCGCTCTCCTGCTCCAGGAGATCTCCCGGAAAATGATCATAAAAAATCTTCGTATCCTTCAGATAGGGATTTGCCGCGATCCGCTCGATGGGCGCATTACAGCCCACCAGCCGAAAACCGTCCACCCGATACTCACGCACCCACCAGATCAGTGCGTCCACCATCAGATCCTGGCTTGTCCCCTCCACAAAGGACATCTCCATGATACATTCCATCCCATGGCTGTGGATTGCGTCCACGGTCTCCTTCATATGATAAGCCGCTCTTCTCCCACCGAAATAGGAAGCCTTCGGGGCAAAATAGGCGGCGGGACCATACCCCCAATAGTTGATTTTCGCCGGTTTCCGCTCGACCTCCTGGAGCGGATGCTTCCCCGAAGCCGCCGTGATCCGGGCCGGATCGTACATCGCTTCCTCAAAGTCGTAAAGGGGCATGAACTCCAGCGTGGTAACCCCCAGATTCCGAAGCTCTCCCAGACAGGCAAGAAAGCCCAGGTAATTCCCCTTCTTTTCCTTTGCCATGGGCCTCGTCATGGTAAATCCACGCATATGAAGTTTGTAGCAGACCATATCTCTGGGGGCGATCATTACTCCTGCAGATTTCCACTGATAGTCGTCATCGGCGAAGCTGCCATAGACCGGCAGAACCTCCCTCCGCCGCTCTTCCCGGGCCCAGACTTCTCTCCCCACCGTTCCCGCGGCATAGGGATCCAGCAAAAGTTCGCCGTCCGTCTCCAGAAGATAACAGAGTTCATCCCAGCGAAAGCCCTCCACAACCACGGAATACACATCGCCGATCCGCTTCCTTCCCTTTAACGGTATGCGGCAGACTTCTTTCCTGTCCGACAGATCATACAGCCGGATGGCCGCGTCGCCACCCTCTGTCTTTGCGGCAAAGGTAAACTCCATTCCTTCCGCCCTTCTTCTGGTTCCGAATGTGGCAAAACTGCCGTCTGTTATCTTCATGTTCTGTCCTTTCCTGTCGTTGCTATCTGTAACCACTGAATTCATTATAACATTAAGTTTCTTGGGATGTACACTTTAAAATATTGTTTTTCCTTCCCATTTCGTATATAATTTGTAAAATACATGCCGAGCGCAAGGAGGACTGCGGATTGAAAAAAAATGATATTTTTCCTACAGACGAGAACGACGACGACGTGATGGTAACCCTGTCGCTGGACAACGGGACAGAGGTTTCCTGCGAGATCCTGACGATTTTTACCGCCGGCGAGCGGGATTACATCGTGTTGATGCCTCTGGACGACGCGGGCAATCCGCCGGATGACGGCACGGTTTACATCTACCGCTATGAGGAAGACGAGACCGGCGCTCCCTCCCTGGAGAATATTCTGGACGATGAAGAATGCGCTCTGGTGGAAGAACGGTTTGACGAGCTTCTGGACGAAGCCGCCTTCGACGAAATGGATTGATCATTCGGCCCCTCCTGCATTTCTTTCAGAAAGCGGGAGGGGTATTTCTGTCCTCCGTCATCCCGGGAACTCCATGTCAGATACAGCCGCCGTCTGGCTCTTGTGACAGCCACATAGAAAATCCGGCGTTCCTCCTCCACTTCCCCCGCTGTTTTTGCGTTCCTTGACGGGCACTCCCCCTCGCAGCATCCCGGCACAAAAACCGTGTCAAATTCCAGGCCTTTGGCCCCGTGCATGGTGTAGATTCCGACGCCTTTGCCCGCCTGACGCGCGCTCTGGGCCTGCTCCAGTTCCCGCCGCTGTCCGCGGATCTTCTTTAACAGTTCCCGAATATTTGCCGTACCCCTGGCCAGATCTTCCACAAGTTCCAAAACCTCCCGAACACTCTCGTCCGACGGATGTTTTCCCCCATACTCCTCCAGAAACCTGTCATACCCGATGGTTCGGCGGATATAGTGGATCGCGGAAAATCCGGGCATAGCGGCCAGACGCGAAAGCTGACTCTGCAGAAGATCGATTCGCTCACAGATCCAGTCCTTTCCGCGGTAAAACTCTCTCCAACCGTCAAAGGAAATCTGCTCCGTCTCCAGGGATGCCCTGGCCAGATACCGCGCAGGCCGGTTCATAACCTGCAAAAGCAGACTCCGGTCCATTTTCCCTTTGCAGGACTCCGCCAGAAGCAGATAGGCCTCCACATCCCGAACGACCCAGTGTTCCATCGGATTTTGCACATGATCCCTCAGATAAAAAGGAATCCCCTCCCGCGCAAAAAGAGGTACAAATGCCAGCATCTGCCTCCGGCCGCGAAACAGCACAGCCATATCCTCCGGTTTTTCCCCCGCAGCCATCCGATGCTTCATCATCTCCACAATCCCCGCCCCTTCCTGCTCCGCTGTTGGATACTGACAGAAACAGACTTCTTCTCCTGCCTCTGCCGTGCTGCGCAGATCCTTGACATAACGCTTTGTGTTGCAGGCGATCAGATTGTTTGCCGCCAAGAGGATCTGAGGACTGCATCGATAATTTTCCTCGAGGAAAATCTGACGGCAGCCGGGATAATATTTCGAAAATTCCAGCATCAGTCCCGGATCAGCGCCCCGAAAGGCATAGATAGACTGATCGTCATCTCCCACCGCGAAGAGATTGTTGTGGGGATAAGCCAGCAGCCGGACGATCTGAAACTGCAGACGGTTCATATCCTGCACTTCGTCAAGAAGATAAAAGGAGAAGCGCTCCCGCCAGTTTTCCAGAATCCGCGGATTTTCCCGAAACATGGAAAAGGTCTTCGTCAGCATATCGTCAAAATCCAGAAGGCCGTAAGTCTCCTTCTGCTTTTCGTAGGCATCAAAAAAGCGGCCCATGGAAATGCCCGGAAATTCTCTGGAATGATACTCAGCCGGGTTAACGCCGGTATTCTTGATGTAACTGAATTCTCTGGATATGATCTGAAAAAAGTCCTGACGATCGGATTTGATATGACACCGGGAAGCCGCCTCCCGAAGAAGCTGAAGCCGCATCTTCCCTGTCGCCAGAGCATCTGCCTCCAGGCCGTATTCCTCCTGAAGCATGCGAAAGAAAACAGAATGAAAGGTACCGAATACCACCGGCAGGTCTTCCCCCATCAGCGATACAAAACGCTGACGCATCTCCAGAGCTGCCGCTCTGGTAAAGGTTATGACCAGGATTTTTTCCGGCGGCACCTGATGCCGGTCGATCAGATGCCGGATGCGGCAGGTCAGCGTGTGAGTTTTCCCGCTGCCAGGGCCCGCCAGCGTCAGGCAGGGTCCAGTAAAATGGGCCACTGCCTCCTGCTGTGATGTATTTAAGATAAGCCGTTCCTCCTCTCAGATTTCCCTCTGAAGCTTGTCCACCGCCGCGCGGACTCTCGCAAGCGTCTCCTCCTTGCCGATGACTTCCATGATCTCTGTCGCCCCGGCCGGCGTGGTCTGCTTGCCGGAAACCGCCGTGCGCAGCGGCCAGAGCACATAACCGGTCTTCACACCATTCTCCTTGATGAAAGCCAGCAGCCGCTCATAGATCGCATCGTTGGTATAGTCCGTCAGCTCCTCCAGCACAGGCAGCACTTCACGAAGCATCTCCAGGGAGGACTCCGGCGTCGTCTTCATCTTCTTGTGGGCGTACATGGAGATATCATACTCCGGAACTTCCTCAAAAAAGTCGATCAGCTGAGGGATATCCGGGAAAATCTCAATTCTCGTCTTGACCATGGCTCCGATCTTCTTCAGGTCATAGTCCTTCGTAATGGTCTTTCGGATATAGGGCTCGGCCATCTCATAGAAACGGTCAAAGTCCATCGCCTTAATATATTCTCCGTTCATCCATTTCAGTTTGACCATGTCAAACACCGCCGGAGATTTGCTCATGTGATGGTAGTCGAAAGCCTCCACCAGTTCCGGAAGGGAGAAGATCTCCCGGTTGCCCTCGGGACTCCAGCCCAGAAGCGCCACAAAATTGACAATGGCTTCCGTCAGGAATCCCTGGTCCACCAGATCCTCGTAAGAGGAGTGGCCGCTGCGCTTGCTGAGCTTCTGATGCTCCTCGTTGGTAATCAGCGGGCAGTGCACATACACCGGCACATCCCAGCCGAAGGCCTCATAGAGGCGGTTGTACTTCGGCGCCGAGGACAGATACTCATTTCCCCGGACCACATGAGTAATGCCCATCAGATGATCGTCCACCACATTGGCGAAATTGTAGGTGGGGTACCCGTCCGACTTGATCAGGATCATGTCGTCCAGCTCCGCGTTGTCCACGGTAATATCCCCGTAAATCTCGTCGCAGAAGGTGGTGGTACCGGTTCTCGGATTGTTCTGGCGGATCACATAGGGCACGCCCGCCGCCAACTTCTCCTCCACTTCCTCCTTCGAAAGGGAAAGACAGTGCTTATCATAGATGCGGATCTCCTTTCCGCCGATGACCTGCCGGCACTGCTCCAGACGCTCCTCATCGCAGAAACAGTAATAGGCCTCTCCCTTCTCAATCAGCTCTTTCGCATATTTCAGATAGATTCCCTGCTCCTGACGCTGACTCTGTACATAAGGGCCTACGCCGCCGTCCTTGTCCGGTCCCTCATCGTGCACCAGTCCGGTAGCTGCCAGCGTACGGTAAATAATATCCACCGCTCCCTCCACATAGCGTTCCTGATCCGTATCCTCTATCCGCAGAATGAAATCTCCGCCCTCGTGCTTCGCGATCAGATAGGCGTACAGCGCGGTTCTCAAATTGCCCACATGCATCCGTCCGGTGGGACTGGGGGCGAATCTTGTTCTGACTCTTTTCATTTTCTCTTTCTCCTCATCTCAAAAGCTGCCCGAAAGCAGCAGATTCTGTGCTTTCTTATGATAGGGAAAAAAACAGAAAAAGTCAATGGATGGGAAAGCATTTCACACAATCCCGGGTCCTTCATATGCTAAAAGGGAAAAGATAGAAAGGAATCGTCTATGATGAATCAATACCAGGAACAGGGCTGTTCCAGAGGATGCCGTCCGCAGAACTCCGATCCGTTAAAGGGAATGGAGATCGCCATGGCCTACGTCCCCTGGCAGCATTTTCAATCCATCTACGAACCGGATAAAGCCCTTCAGGTAGGCACGGTCTTTCCTGAACTGAACAAACCATTTCTCGGGAAAGGAGGGTGTCCCCGGCGATGATGCAGAATAACCGAAACAGAGAGCAGCTTTTTACCTGGATTACCATGGTAAATTTCATGATGGTAGATCTGATGGAGTACCTGGATACCCATCCCACGGACACCAATGCCATGGACAGTTTTTACCACTACTTGAGCCTGTACAACAAGGCTACGAAGGAATACGCGGCGCTCTACGGACCGCTGACTGTCTCCACCGCGGTACCCGACAAAACCTGGCGCTGGTCGCTTTCAAAAAATCCTTGGGAAAGGGGGTATGTATAAATGTGGAATTATGAAAAGAGACTGCAGTATCCGGTAAACATCTCTCAGAAAAACCCGGCCATGGCACAGGTCATCATCAGCCAGCTGGGCGGTCCCGACGGAGAACTTGCCGCGTCCATGCGCTATATTTCTCAGCGCTACGTCATGCCTTACCGGGAAGTGGCGGGGCTTCTGACCGATATCGGCACCGAGGAGCTGGCCCATCTGGAGATTATCTCCGCCATCGTGCACCAGCTCACGGAAGGACTGTCACCGGAAGAACTGAAAGCCTCCGGCTTTGACAAATACTATGTAGATCACACCCTGGGCGTATATCCTCAGGCCGCCAGCGGCACGCCCTTCTCCGCCACCTATTTTCAGTCCAAGGGAGATCCCATCACGGATCTGTTCGAGGATATGGCAGCGGAACAGAAGGCCCGCACCACCTACGACAACATTCTGCGTCTGGTAAAAGATCCGGAAATCAGCGATCCGATCCGCTTCCTGCGGGCCCGGGAGATCGTACACTTCCAGCGCTTCGGCGAAGCCCTGCGCATTGTCCAGGATCATCTGGACTCCGACAACTTCTATGCCTTCAACCCGGCCTTTGACGCGGGCACGGGTTCTGCCGGAAGAATCGCCAAGAACGGCAGCTGCAGCATGGCAGACAACCGCAGCCAGACGGGCGGCTGCAAGAGCTCAGGCAGCTGCGGCTGTACCAGGAACTGATGCCTATGTACTGTGATCTGAAAGCCATGACGGAAGCCCTGCTCTTTGAGGAACCGGCAGCCAGCGCCATTATCCGCGGGAGTGAGCATTATCCCGACATCTACGGCACCGCTCTCCTGTATCCCTTCTGCGAGGGCACACTTCTGGCTGTGCAGGCAGCGGGGCTTCCCACGGATTTTCCGGCATGTACGAGAGCCTTCTTCGGTTTCCATATCCATGAGGGAACCTCCTGCACCGGAAACAGCGAGGATCCTTTTGCCGACACAAAGACCCACTGGAATCCCGAAGGCTGTGCCCATCCCAACCATGCGGGCGATCTTCCGCCTTTGTTGGGCAATCTGGGCACTGTCCTGTCTGTGGTTTACACAGACGCCTTCACACCCGAGGAAGTATTGGGCCGCACGCTTGTCATCCACAGCAGACCGGATGATTTTACCACCCAGCCCTCGGGAAATTCCGGGGAAAAGATAGCCTGCGGTAAAATTGTCCGTTGAGTGTCGCCTGAACATTTCTGTTTTCAAAAGACGGCCGACAAAATACTGTCGGCCGTTCTACTCCTCATAAAACCTCCGGTAATCCTCCTCCCAGCCCCGCAAAATCTCATCGGGGTAAAATTCCTCCTTCTGATAAAAGCTGGTCTCCAGATTGTACATATCCACCGACTGGGCAAACAGGCGGATGTCTTTGCTCTCGCCGGCAGCCTCCATCTGCTCTCTCGCTCTTTGGAGATAGGCTTCCGGCACCCGGAATTTTTTCGTCTTCTCAGCCAGTTTTTCCTCATCCTCTCCCAGCAGAAGCGCCAAAAGCAGCGCGTTTAAGCTGTCATCCCTCCGGTTTCTCTGATAGGCCATCTCAAAGCAGTCCGCAGCCTGGGGAAACAAAAACAGCCGCGCGTAGGCCGTCCCCATATTGTGCCAGATGTCTCCCATGAACAGCTGGGACTGGTTGCGGACATTATCCTGATTGAGAATCGAGTCGTAGACAGCGATCGCCTGAATATACGCCTTCTGATCCATCAGCTGATCGGCAAAAATTTTTCTGCACTCGGCATCGCTCTTGTTCTCAAAGTTCTGAATCTTCGTCAGAGTCTCCCGGATCTCCCCAGCCGTCAGATAATCCGTGCCCGCCAGCAGATGTCCCACAAAGATGTGAAGAGGCACATTTTCCTTGAGCATCTCCAGAAGCTGCTGTTCCAGCTCCGGAAAATCCAACTCCTTCCCAATCCAGTGGCACAGCTCCACCGACATGAAATCCTGAGGGATCTGATAGGTGTGATGATACAGAAAATAGCTCAATTCCTCCAGGGAATAGACGTTGATGGACGCCCCCTCAAGATAATAGGGGATCGCCGCAATCGGCCGCTTGCATAAAATCAGTTCTCCCATCGTGCTCCTCCCAATATCTACTGTAAATGTATCACATGCTCCCAGGTCTTGCCAGAAGCCGGGACGATCTCTCCGAATCCCAGATCCCGAATATTAAGACAGATATCCCGATCAGAGACCGGCCGGGCGCTGATGCGTAGCCGCGTGGTCCTTCTCTCCCGCTCCGGGAGGTCCGTCAGCTCCAACACTTCCACATGGGCCTCCCTGCTCTCCGGTTTCTGAATCCAGAACTCAATTTCCGGCGTTCCGTCCAGAATCACTTCGCATTCCCCCCGGCTCTCATACCAGCTGTCCCCGGCGCTGGCCAATGGATGGAAACGGATGGTCTTCTGGTCGAGAACCTTCAGAAACACATTGATCTTCAGCTCGTTGTCCCCCATATACACAAAAGGCCAGTCCCGCTCCTGATTTTTCACAAATCCGGCATAACAGGCGCCCTTGGAGTAGAGATTCTTCCCCACAAATACTCTCCGGCCACGGCAGAGTTTCTGGAGAGACCGCTTCATCCAGTCTCCGTCAAAGCCATCTCCGATCAGATAGACCGCGGAAACCGCCCGGCCCGCAAAAGCACGGTCGATAATCTGCTCGAATTCCAGATCCCGATTATCCAGAAGCGAACCGTGATTGCCCTGATGGAGCGTTACCACCTGGGGAATTGTGTGCACGTTGCGCTCCAGGAGAAAGTGCCTCAGCTGCGGCTGGGTATAGTCGAAGAGCGCCACATCGCCGCGGAAAATCTGAGGTTCCTGACTCAGGGCGTAGTAATAAAAGCTCTCACGGTAATCCACCAGCGTTACCCGGGAAGCCTCCAGCCCCAGGGATGACGCCGCCACAGAGAAGAGCTCCGCCGTCTCCAGATCCAGCTTCTCCAACGTAAACACCAGTTTCTCCACCGGTGCGGAAGAGGAATAATATCCGGGAATTGACAACAACTTTCTGAGAAAAATCCCCAAAAGGTCCCTGGCTTCATAGCGCTCCTGCTCCAGGTATACTTCCTCTCTGTCCAGAGCTCTCTGTAGAAGCTGATCCACTCCTGCCGCCTGATGCAGTTTTACCTGTGTTCTGGCCTCGTTACCAATCAGCCACTGCCCCATCCCCCGGCGCTTTGCCAGATAGGTGGGGATCTGATAGTTCTCACTTCCCATCACTGTGCTGACCGTCTCCGGCTCATCCATATGTCTCTGATAAAAACTGAGCATCGTATATCGGTCATTGATGTCGATTCCCAGATACAGTCCTTCCGTTTTTTTGTCCATAACAACCTCTTTATCTCAAGTGAAACAGCTGTTCCGTCATCTGCTCCAGGCGCTGATAATCCTTGATCTTTTCCAGAAGCGCCGGCTCCGTTCCCGCGGCAAGATCCCGCTCCATCTGATTCAGGCGGCTATACCGGCCTGTCTGTACATCTTTCTCCTCCACAGGAGGCTTCAAAGTCCCGGAAGCGACCACGTTTCCCTCCCGGAGATCTCTGATATCATAATCCACACACTCTCCGACAAACAGCACAAAGGGTTTTACATAGATGCCCTCATACATCTCCGGCAATTCCTCCCGAATCTCCTCCTCCGCTTTTTTCCAGGAAATCTCCAGCTTTCTCCCGGCCTCTCCCCGGTATTCTACGAAGGTTTTGTCGTACAGGTGGTATTTGATCTGAATTTTCGGATCTGCCTTCCGGTAAAAGGCGAAGAACATTCCCCTCTGCACTGCCTGTTTGAACAGCTCATCCAGAAGCGCCAACTCTTCCTCTGCCAGTTTTTTCTTTAATGTCAGTTCCTGCATACAGGCGACGCGGCAGGTATCATTCCACTTTTCCCCCTGTCGGTACCCTCGGCGGATATAGGCAAAAATGCACTCCGGCACTTCCCAGCCCTCTCGAAAATAGCCGTGGGCGTAGTAGGTTAGGAAAGCTTCCTCCATCATCCGGCTGCCCCCTCCGGACACATAGGAGTCAAACACATCAAAAATCTGTTGCTCCCGCAGTTCGCCGTAAAGCGCCTGTACCAGCATCCGCTCCTCCAGTTCATGGGCAGGCAGCTTTCTCTCCCGGGCAGTTCTCCAGAGGCGCAGCAACAGGCGGAAGGGCCCCATATAGTAACGAATCAGATAGCCGGCCGTCATTGCGCTGACCACATTCTTGTCCAGCAGATATCCGCAAAGCCCAATAAGGAAATCTTCTCCCTCATACTCCTTTGCCGGAATCATCGCGTCGCAGAGCAGCCGAAGCGTATTCCCTGAGAGCGTTAAGCCGTCAAATCGCTGAATGAGCTGATACACCCGTTGAAAATGCCCCTTCTGTACCAGCCACTCCAGGATCTGGGAAAAAGTCTCCGGGGAGAGGGTGGAAAAATCCACCTCCTCCACAAAATAGCTCTCCACCAGCTCCTCCTGCTCGTGTTCCGGAAACAGCGCAAGAATGACAGGATAAAGCCACCGCTTATAGGAAGCACGCACCTCCGGCGCATGCAGCAGCCGGTCCAGTCCGTGTATATCATCCGACGTGAAATCCGTCAGATTTTTTCGCTGTCCGAATTCATAGAGAATGTAAGGCATCTCTCCGGGAGCGAGTTCCTGCAGCGCCGGCGCCAGCCGTTTCGGATACATCAGTTCTTCTACATAGTAGGCCTCCTGGTCAGCAATCAAATATCCCCTCTCATGCTCCAGAAAAATCTGCCAGATATCAGAGATCAGCGGCACATAACTGCACCCGTTTTTTACCTGAGCGACAAACGGCATCTCATACTGGCTCTGGTACAGAAAAATCCTTGTAATGCCCGGACACAGACAGATAACCTTCTTCATAAACAGCAGTTCCGCCATAGCCTTTGCCTGTTCCTCGGTCAGCGTCCCTTTCTCCAGCACATCCTGATAAATCATAGCCAGATTATCATCCATATGTCCTAACCGCATCTGCTCCGCGGCAAAAGAGGCAATGGTACGCTCGTAATTTTGATAATCCTCCGGCGCTTTCGCCTTGTTGGCGATAATATTCCCGTAAAGAAGCGCTTTTTTCTGGTAGGCTACGCTGCTGCTGTACTGAAAATATTTCGTGACAATCAGCGGCATCTGTTCCAAACTGTTGTCGGGAACCGAGGAGAGAAATGCCTCGTACAGCCCCGTCATGGACATTTCCCGGTCAATGGCCAGCCGATACCAGGGCAGATATGTCTCCCCGAACCTGTGGCCATTCAACAAATAACGCACAAGGGCAGACAACACCTCATCTCTCGGACAGACGGCATAGGCCTCCCGGAGAATCCGAAAAATCCGTTCCCGGTACTTCTTTTCTCCTTCCATAACCCCGGCCAGCTGTAGTGCCACTTCTTCCGTCAGGCCATGGTGTTTTGCCGCCCACCAGAGCACTTTTACATGAAAGTCATTCAGGTTTCCCAGAAGATAAGGATTCTCACGGATCAGGCCATAGGCTTCACCGTAAAGAATCGGCGAGTTCTCTCCCTCTTCCACCCGTCGTCCGATGGCCTTGAGTTTTCGGCTCCCACTTTTTTGATACTCCTCCCTCAAAGATACCATAAAGCAGAACATCCAGAAATTACCCGTATGTTCTCTGGAGATGACCTCAATCTCTCTGGTCAGCTTCCGGACGTACTCCTCCTCATGCTCAATCAGTGTACAAAGATACAACAGAAACGCCCAGGCGACGCTTTTCCTGTCGGAGATCTCCCGCCGAAGTTTCTGAATCAGCCACAGGGCCTCCTGGTTTTTTTTATTCCGAATCAACGCGTAGGCCTTGCAGAGCATATACCAGTTTTTTCTCTCCTCCCGGCGGGTTTCCGGAAGAAAGCTGTCCATTGCCAGTTCCTGGCTCATCTGATCCAAAAGCATTACCGTGCCATCGCACCATTCTCCTGTCGTCTTCTGTCCCAGAAGAAACTTCTCATAAAGCCTCATCAGAGAAAGAACCTGTCCCCGGTACCTGTGGTTCATCCCAAGAAAATGGTCATTCTTCCCGTCTCTGGAAGCCACAATGGTCACTTCCCGGTAAACATCTCCACTCTCAAAGGTAATACGGGCATAGTTCCTTCCCGCGTGAAGCCGCTCCTTGTGGATATAAAAGTTCAGCTCCATCCGATTGCCCAGGAAAAAATCAGAGGTTACCTGCTCTTTCTCCACCGTGACAAAATCACTGTCACTGGCAACCTGAATGGAGATAAACCCCCAGTTGTCCTTTGTGATGACGATGGTCTCTTTCTGATTCTCCTTCAGATCGAAATATTCCCGCTGCTCCTCCTTCACATCAAAGGCGACCCGCCGTTTACATCCGGCAGCAATCAGAAACTCCTCCAGGTTCTGAGAACTGGGCAGCCCCCTTCGAAATCCCTGATACAGAAGCCGTATCTGCCCGCTCTGGCGGCTGATCAGCTCCGCGAACTCACTGCCGCGAAAAATCTGTTGTGCCTCGCTCCAATGTTCCCTGGCAAGATTCGCAAAATCTGCCAGAGACCGAATCTCGCCCGCAGAAGAAACCGGATAGCATTCCAACACCCGCAGTTCATAGGGCAGTGATTCCTCTCCCCCGTTATAGAGCACAGTAAAGTACCCCTCCAGCCTGTCTCCTGGCGCAAAGGAGCTGCTATTCGCCCGGTACGCGCATCGAGCCTTCGTCCCCTCAAACTGTTGTGTCAGACAGGTCACATAGGGGTTGGATGAGAGAATAATCCCACTGACCGGAACATCATTTTCCGATATGATCGCAAATTCCCCGGTTATCTCCTCCCCGGGCCGGCCCGCCGCCTCCACTTTATTTACCGAAAATTTCAGCTTTGGTTTCTCCCTGTCAAACTGCCCCTCGGACATCCGCCAGATCTTCTTCCGCAATGTAAAGCACCTGTTCTTTCTCTGTCATCGTTGATTTTTTGCCGTTTATGACTATAATACTATAGTAAGATTATAATCGATTTGAACGTCAGTGTACAGGGTCAAAACAACAGCAGGAGGCACGTATGATAACACACAGAGACCATTTTCATGGAAGCGATCTGGAAAAGATCGAAGCGATTTACGGAATAAAAAAAGAAGAGATTACCAGCTTTTCCGCCAATGTCAATCCCCTGGGGATCTCCCCCAGACTGCGGGAATCCCTGATCGACCACATCGACGCCATCACCGCGTACCCGGATCGGGAATACACTTCCCTGCGCCGTTGCCTGGCCGCCTACGCCGGGACGGTGCCGGAGCGGATCATTGTGGGAAACGGCTCCACAGAGCTGATCTCCCTGTTTATCCAGGTAGAGCACCCGAAGAAAGCCATGATCCTCGGCCCCACCTACTCGGAGTACGAGCGGGAAGTCGCCCTCGGCGGCGGAACTACCGTGTACTATCCCCTGAAGGAAGAACTGGAATATCAGCTGGACATTGAACATTTTACATCAAAACTGAAGGACGACATTGATCTTCTGATTCTCTGCAACCCCAACAACCCCACATCCACCTCCATCGACACGGAGGGAATGCGCCGGATTCTGGACGTATGTATGGAGCACGGCATCTATGTCATGGTGGACGAGACCTACGTGGAATTCTGCGATCAGGTAAGGAAGATCTCTTCCGTTCCCCTGACCGCCTATTACAACAACATCATCATTCTGCGGGGCACCAGCAAATTCTTCGCCGCCCCGGGGCTTCGCCTGGGATATGCCGTTACCGGCAACATGGATCTGCTGCGCGCTATCAACCAGTACAAGAACCCCTGGATGATCAACTCCCTGGCCGCCATCGCCGGCGAGCTGATGTTCTCCGACACAGCTTATATCGAAGAGACCAGAAAACTGATCATCTCCGAACGGCAGCGGATGTACGATCTCTTCCGGGCTTCCGACCAGTTCCACCCCTACCGGCCCACCGCCAATTTCATGCTGTGCAGAATTCTCGACGAACACACCAGCAGCGACCTGTTCGACCGGGCGATCCGTGAGAAGATGATGATTCGGGACTGCTCCACCTTCCCCTTCCTGAGCGAAAAGTATATCCGCTTCTGCTTCATGAAGAAGGAGGACAATGACCGGCTGGCCGAGTGTCTGCTGAAAGATTGACCGCAGCCGTGCCGCCCGCGATTTCGAGCCCGGTTTCGGTACCTATGCTCCCTCCATCTGGCTTACCGCATTCTGGGCCGCAGCCACATCCTTCAGGTTCTCCAACATAAAGTAGGTCCGGTGACGGCCCCTTCGCGTATAGTAAGTCTCACTGAACAGAATCGTGCCGTTGCCGTTTCTATGAATCATCACATCCATAGGCGGCAGATCCTTTCCATCCCGCATGGTAATTTTTCTGCCGCTCTTGACAATAATTTTCTTATTCGTGATGACATAGAACGTCTTGTCCCTCAGATAGGCAGTCTGCAGGAAACGTCCGAACAGAAGATACAATCCAATGGCGATAAAAGGCAGTCCCCAGAGGGCGAAAAAGAAAGATCCGCCTCCGGCCGTGACGCTTTGCAGAGCCGTAAATTCCCAAAACAGGGAAAAGCCCAGCCACATGACCGCGAAAATCACCACCATCCAGTCTCCCTGCCGGAAAATATTTCCCTTCTCCGGTCTTCCCCTCCAGAGAATGTATTCATCCTCCAGAAGATAAGGACGGCAAAAACTATAGGGATCCATCACATTCTGTTCCATCGCTCTTCCTCCCGGTCTTGCTGCGCGTGCGCAATTTTATCTATCTCACTCCATAAAGCCCGCATTCCAGACGGTCAATTTCCTGTCCCGTTAAATCTAAGGCTGATCTGTTCATATTCCTCCCCCGGCAGTTCCGGCCGTTTCCGTTCCTGCTCTTCCAGGACAGCGTACACTCTCTTTAAAACCGGTTTTCCGTTTCTGTCCCCCCGGAGCGGAATCCCTCCCTGCTGAAGGAAAAAAGCGTTTCCCTCCGCCGTCGGTTTGTTTACTCCATAATCCACAACAAACAGAGGTTTCCCGCTTTTGAGAGTTTCCTGCCCTGCCTGAAACGTCCCCCCGTCCATCGCCGCTTCAATCAGAAGCATGGCGCCGGACAAGCCGATGATGGTGCCGTTCCGTTTCATGGCGTTGGCGGCAGACCAGGGAAGGTTCGGCGAAAACTGCGACAGAAACAGATGGTTTTCCTCATCGAGCAGTCCCTTTACCTCGCTCTTAATCCTGTTTTTCAGAATTCCCTCGACGATCACGAAAATCGTACTCCCTCCGGATTGCAGAGCCGCTCTGTGGGCAGTAATATCGACTCCCTTCGCGTATCCGCTCACCACGGTAACATTCTCCGCAGCCAGCTGTCCGGCCGCGCTGTCCGTAATTCGAATCCCCGTCTCCGACACTTTTCTGGAGCCGGTAAAACCCACAGATTTTTTCTGCAGCAGAGCAAAATTCCCCTGGTAGAAAAGTGCCGCCGGAGCGTTTCCCGATCCCATGCCTTTCAAACTCTCCGGGAAGTCATCATCCCCGATCCAGCACATTCCCACATGGTTCTGATATAACTGCTCCTCCAGAACGCGGGCGTGCTCCTCATTCTCATAAATGTTCTGCGCCGCTTTCCGGGTAATTCCGATGGAACACATCAGCGCCACATCGCCGCATAGATCCTCCAACCCACAGGAGGGATGATCCAGGATGTACTGGGCCGCCTTTTTCAGCGTGGCATCACCGGCGCCTTTAGCCGTTATAATCCGCAAAACTTCTCTGTCCATCATGTATTATCCCTGTCTTTCAAAGATTTCACGCACACCACGCCAAATACACACTCCGCGCCCAGATTCTTCAGAAATCTCGCATACTCCCACATGGTGGTCCCGGATTGGTACAGATCGTCAATGATCAGGACCTTCTTTCCCCTGAGCGGCTGATTGACCGACACTGCCCCGCTTTGATAGATCTTCCTCCAGATCTGAATCTTCTCTTCAATGGAAACATTTTTCATCTGGGGCTTATAGGTAAACAGCACTGCTCTCAGAAAGGGGATTTCCAGTCGCCTCCCCATTTCCTCCGCCATCTTCCAGGCCATTTTCTCTCTGCCAGCCTCAGTGGCCGGCATAGGGGACACATACCAATCCTCCCTCTTGCCGAAGGGGACATACGCGCAGCTTGAGAGCATTTTGTCCATGACCACATCGATGTACTTCTTTTTCTCATCCTCGCTCAGCTGGGCGGCGTTATATTTCAGCTGGTATTCCGCCTCCCCGATCTCTGTTCGGCTTTCCCCGTAAACGATATTGAAATCGGCGGCGATGCAGTAATCCAGCTCGTCTTTGAAGTATTCCTGTATATTCCGGTTTATCCCCAGCCACAGCACATCATTTGTCACATGCTCACACCAGTCGATAAATTTCGCGATCACGTCCCGGTCATAATGATCCTGCGGGAGCCAGAGCGTGCTCATGCCCTCGTATTTCTTACTCTCTTTCCACTTGGTGGGGCTTCTCTTCTCCAATATCGGGAAAAAGTAGTTGATAATGCCAATATATCCTGTTTTTGTGGATATGTTGTACGCGCCGTCATTCTCATGAACCGTGATCCAAAAATCGCTTCGTTTTCTCTCAAAACGATACTCCATCGCTCCCTCTCCTCCTGTCTCCCTCTGTTTTCATCCTGTCGGGATTTCATTCTTCGTATTCCAGTCCGTTATCCTCGCACCATTCGATCGTTTTTTCCCTGTACGCGGCCTCACGGTACGCATACCACTGCTCGTCCACTCCCATCTGGCGAATGGTATCCCGAAAACGCCCGAAGGCGCCTTTTCCGTTTATTGCTTTCGCCAGCCTGTTTCTGGCCTTTTCAGGGAAGGAAGAGACAAATTTCCTCATCAGGTCATATTCTCTTATGTCAAAGGATGTCGGCAGCCGGTAAAAACCATGTTCATCAAGACGGTTATAGATTTCGTCCATTTCCTCTCTGGTCATCGCCATCTCGCTTACCCAGACAAGTTCTCCTGTTTCGCGGTCGAGAAAATTCTCCGAATATTCGTTGGATGTCTCGATAGCTTCCATAATTTCCGACAATTTTACTTTCATTATCCATTTCCTTCCTGTATCACTGCGTTTGTGTCTCTTTGTTTGCCCCACGCCGGGCAAACCAACCGTTTTTGTTCTTCCATATATTATATAGAATTTTGGGAGAAATTTCTATGTAAAAAATCATTTGCGGGTCAAAGAAAAAGAAATCAACTTGCTTCTGATAAAAGCCGGTATAAATACAACTCGCCCCAAAACAGTGCGAGGTTGCTCGAGTAACAGACTTTTCCTTTCCGGCGAAAAAAGTTCTTATCCTTTGATCCGATAATAAAAGCGAGTCCCCTGTACGGTTTCAAAAGAATATCCTTCAAATCTGCAAACAGAATTCCATTACCGCCTCGATCACTTTTTCATCGGCCAATGGATTCTGTGGATGGAGATAGGCATTTTTCAATCATCTATCAGCTGATCCATAAGTTTTTCCGCGTTATAATCCGTTTTTTCTCGGGCTTGGCATAGTCTGTATCCAACCTCTTTTTCATTTTCGTTTCAATTAGAAATGTCTATCTGAACCTGTCGGACTTCTCCCGCACACGGTACAGACATTCCTCCGGAAATTCACATTTCGCATAATTTCTCCGGAAGACCCATCAGACGCGTCCCCTCCACTGATCATACAGTATACATGAGTGTATTGTCTCTTTGTACACCGACGTTATAATTAAGGCAGGAAAAGAAGATAGCAAACAAAGATAGAAAATTACGACACCGATGTATTAAAAAACTTTTTTCAGAATACCACGGAACAATTGAATCTATTAAAAGAACAAGATTTCGAACATTTCAACGTCAATATTACCATAAATCGCTATGTACATCCCTCGAGTTTACGGGTTTTTATACTTCAGTATGTGATTTTTTTGCTTTTCTCAAACGTTTTAATGGACATTTTCCCTTCAGATCTGACGAAGCGCATACACATACTTCTCCGCCGCTTCAGAAGAAAGGTTATACTGTGCCATAATCTTCTCCAAAATGACCGAATCCTCCATACCGGCATCTCGAAGCAATGTTACTGCTCCTTCGATTCCCTGATCCAGTCCTTTGTTCATTCCCTCTCTTATTCCCTCTTTCTTTCCTTCTTTTATTCCTTCATTAACACCTTCATTATAAATTCCCTGGCTTAAGTTACACATTTCCGCCACCTCACTTTCCAATTCCATCGTCATCGCTATATGAAATTCTTCCTGCATGACTTTCTGTTTCTTCTCTACATCTGTCTTGGAAGATAACAAAACATTCATCAGACGTAGAATCTCATGATCCACCTCCTCATCTGGGTTTCCCAGATTGACAATTACCGCCTGGATCAGATCCGTATCTTCCTTGCGGGATTCCATACTTCCATACACAGAAAACTCTTTCAACGCAATCTTTTTTATCGTGTTTGCCCGTTTCTTTGCCGCATTTGGACAAAACCAGATGGAATAGACTTTCCGAATTTTACCATACTCAGAATGGCTGAATACAGTTCCATACTGGGCAGAAATCAGTCTGCAACAATAATAAATTGCCCGTTTCTCGATCGGATATCCCGGAGCCGTATCCAACTGGGCTTCTATATTGATAATCAACTGGATAGACCGTTTTTCTCCCGGAGTACAGGCATTCAGACGTATATCATAATAAACGGTCTGTTCTTTCAGACTGCTATCCTCCGTATTGCCCACGCTGATACTCTTGTCACTGTCTATCAATCCAAGTTTCTCATCTGCATCCAAATCGTCCGCATGTACAGCCCTCAGAGATACTTCCGGCTTTTCCTCGATACACTTTATGATCTCCTGAGGACTGTACAGAGCAAATTCCTCCGTACAGGTTTTCAATATCCACGCCAGGATTGCCTCATTTGCCAAGAGCTTCTTTACCTGTGTATCATACTTTGCTCTTTTATCTGTTGATTTTATCAGTTTAGCCAATTGTGTTTCTGCTGTCACGCCATCCTGTCCTTTCTCTATCATGACAGCAGGCAGAACATGCATTCACTTTTTGTCCCTTTATATCTTAACTCTATCACAAATCAAAGCTACACACAACGAAAACAAAAATTATATCCTCTGCCTGCTCCTATTGCCGGTTCAAAATAATCTGTTTTCTGATTTTTCTCCATCAGATCAGATGATACTCTCTAAGCATCTTCTCCCGGAACTCTCGATTCTCCGCCGACCGCTCCAGCTCCTCAAACTGTCCATCCGCAACCATAGCGGAGATCAGCCGACTCATTTCCTCCTGACCTTCCTCGCGGCCTGTAGCCAGGCCTTTCCGGCGGCCTGTAACCAAACCTTCCTTTCTTCCCCAATCAGCCCATGCCGCTGAAATATCACATCCCATAATCCGTTCTCCTTTCCTGCTGCGCGCAATCAGTCTCTTCGCGCACTCCTCCACATACTTCTCATCCGCATACACATCCGCTGTGCACTCCCAAACTCCCTCTTTAAATTAATTGAATTGTTGAAAGCATAGAATTTCAGAAATGCGATAGACAAGTTCACTATCAGATCAGTATAGAATCGTTTCAAGAAATATAATATGCTTTATGAGAACATCATACAGCAGTCTCCCCGGAAAGTCCATGAGGTTTCAGGAAAGTTTTCAGTTTATGAAAATCCGACAAAGATTTACAATTTTATTATGCATTTTATCCATATTCAGCCTCAATCGCAGAAATCCTCGCCATTTACAAAAGGACTGCGCCATGCTTTCCACAGCGCAGTCCTTTCCACATCATTCTCTTTCTCAGCTCTTGCGATCCCGGTTCGATCCTGATTATGTCTTAATTATTTCTTATTCTTAAAGTACTCATCAATGCTTGCCGCGGCAGTCTTTCCCGCTCCCATGGCAAGGATAACCGTAGCCGCGCCCGTCACCGCGTCGCCGCCGGCGTAAACCGCCTCCTTTGAGGTCGCTCCGCTGTCCTCAGCGATGATGCAGCCTCTGCGGTTCACATCCAGCCCCTTGGTAGTGGAAGAGATCAGCGGATTGGGGGATGTTCCCAGGGACATAATGACCGTGTCGCACTCGATCTCGTACTCGCTGCCCGGAATCTCGATGGGACGTCTTCTTCCGGAAGCGTCCGGCTCGCCCAGCTCCATCTTGATGATGCGGATGCCCTTTACCCAACCCTTCTCGTCCACGAGGATCTCG
>CASECT010000040.1 GCA_949286525.1 uncultured Eubacteriales bacterium
ATTGTCTATCGATATTGAAACGTACTCGGATGTGGATTTGTCTAAGTGCGGTGTATATAAATATGCTTCCTCCCCGGCTTTTGAAGTCCTGCTGTTTGGTTATGCCGCAGACGGTGGGGATGTGCGCGTGGTCGATCTTGCCTGCGGGGAACAGATCCCGGAAGAGGTGATTTCTGCATTGGCTGATACCTCTGTGACCAAGTGGGCGTTTAACGCCATGTTTGAGCGGGTGTGCTTGTCAAACTTTCTGGGGGAATGGCTGGAGCCGGAAGGCTGGCACTGTACGATGGTGTGGTCTGCCACGCTGGGGCTTCCCCTTTCTCTGGAAACTGCGGGGGCAGCGTTGGGATTGGAGAAACAGAAGTTGACAGAGGGCAAAGACCTGATCCGCTATTTCTGCGTCCCCTGCAAGCCGACCAAGGCGAATGGCGGCAGGACACGGAACCGGCCGGAGCATGACCCAGAGAAATGGGAACGGTTCAAGGCATATAACCTCCGGGATGTGGAGACGGAAATGCAGATACAGAAACGGCTCTTCAATTTTCCGGTACCGGATGTCATCTGGAAGGAATACCATCTCGACCAGGAGATCAATGACCGGGGAATCGGCGTGGATATGGAACTGGTCCGGCAGGCCATTGCAATAGATGCCCGCTCCCGTGAACGGCTGACCGCTATCATGCGGGAGTTGACGGAACTGGAAAACCCGAATTCCGTACAGCAGATGAAACAGTGGCTGGCAGACCACGGGATGGAAACAGACACCCTGGGAAAGAAAGCGGTGGCGGAGCTGGTTAAGACAGCGCCGGAGCCGCTGCGGGAGGTCCTCTCACTCCGGCAGCAGCTCGCCAAGAGCAGCGTGAAGAAATACACGGCGATGGAGAACGCAGTTTGCGCAGACAGCCGGGCGCATGGAATGTTCCAGTTCTATGGAGCGAACCGTACCGGTCGGTTCTGCCTTACGGGGGATCATGAAGTTTTGACGGATAAGGGATGGATCAGATTGGATGAGTGGCGTGGCGGCAGAATTGCCTGCTGGAATCCAAATGGAGAAGCGGTATCATTTCAAAAAGCAAATGCACTTAATTTTCTGTACAAAGGATTGATGTACGAGTATTGTGATAAACGTATCTCGCAAATCAGTACGCCGGAACACAAGATGTATGTCAAAAGGCGTTATGGCGGAGAATGGATGGTTGATACCGTGGAAAATATGGAGTGTTATCGTCCCAGCATCCCTTTTACCGGGTATCGTCAGACGACATCCGGGATGGAACACAGCATCCTACGGGTATTGGTGATGGTGCAGGCTGACGGTTGCTTTGCAGATGACGGGAGTGTTCTTCTTGGTTTTACAAAATTACGGAAAGTGGAACGTTGCAAAATGCTTCTCCGAGCTGCGGGTATTACATTCACATATAGAGTGTATGAAGAAAATCCAAGACCGCGGCATCAGTTTAAAATAATTTCTCGCAATGTCCCACTGTGGTTGAGAATATTTCGCAATAAAACCTTTGACACATGGCTGTTTGATGAAAGTGCGGATGTATTTTTTGATGAACTGGTATATTGGGACGGTTACCGAAGTGCGAAAAACAGTATCCAGTATGTAACCTGCAACAAGCAAAATGCGGATATAGTGCAGGCATTTGCCCATATCACAGGAAGAGCAGCACAGTTAAAGGTCAAAGACCGCAGAGAGGAGCATCCCAAGTGGAGTGTAGCTTATGTGTTGGATATTTGGCTGACTCCAAAAAATTGCCATGAGGTACGAAATAAGCCGAAGAAATTTCAGTTTGATGGGACTGTTTACTGCGCAGAGACTTCCACAGGATTTTTCCTTGTCCGGCGAAATGGGCGTGTATGGGTAACTGGTAACTCCGGTCGTTTGATTCAACTTCAAAATCTGCCCCAGAACCATATACCGGACTTGGCACAGGCACGGGCGCTGGTGCGAGGCGGTAATTACGAAGCTCTTTCTATGCTTTATGAAGATATCCCGGATACCCTCTCCCAGCTTATCCGCACGGCATTTGTGCCGCAGGATGGCAGGAAGTTCATTGTAGCGGACTTTTCCGCAATCGAGGCCAGAGTAATTGCCTGGTTTGCCGGGGAGCGGTGGCGTCTCAAGGTTTTTGAGGATGGGGGCGATATTTACTGTGCATCCGCAAGCCAGATGTTCCATGTGTCGGTGGAGAAGCACGGCGTCAACGGGCATCTCCGGCAGAAAGGAAAAATCGCGGAACTGGCCCTGGGCTACGGCGGCTCGGTGGGTGCATTGAAATCCATGGGTGCGCTGGAGATGGGGCTTGCAGAAGAGGAACTGCAGCCCCTGGTGGATGCGTGGCGCAGTTCCAATCCCATGATTACACAGTTCTGGTGGGATGTAGACCGGGCAGTGAAGGACTGTATCAGGCAGAGGGTCCCCACGGAGACACACGGCCTCCGCTTTGCTTACCGAAGCGCCATGCTCTTTATCACCCTTCCTTCCGGCCGGAAGCTGGCCTATGTGAAACCGAGGATCGGCGAGAACCAGTTTGGCGGTGAGTCGGTGACCTACATGGGCGTGAGCGGTACGAAGAAATGGGAACGGCTGGAAAGCTATGGCCCCAAGTTTGTGGAGAACATCGTTCAGGGTACTGCCCGCGATATTCTTTGCTATGCCATGCGGACTCTGCGTAATTGTGCCATCGTGGCCCATGTGCATGACGAGATTATCATTGAGGCTGACCGGAGGATGTCGCTTTCTGCGGTGTGCGAACAGATGGGCAGGACGCCGCCCTGGGCAAAAGGGTTGAAGCTGCGGGCCGATGGCTATGAATGCGAGTTTTACCAGAAGGATTAGAAGGAGGTGCATCCTATGGGCATCAGTAAATACAACAGCGAGGGCTACCATGACCCGACGGTCTATGAAGCCCTCTCCCACATTGAAAAAGAAGAAAAAGCGGCAAGGCGTGTGTACCGGCCGTTGGTCTATATCTGCTCCCCCTATGCGGGTGATGTAAAGCAGAATGTAAATATGGCGAGGGCGTACAGCCGGTTTGCGGTAAAGAACACTTGTATTCCGCTGACCCCGCATCTGCTTTACCCGCAGTTCATGGATGACGGCAACCCGGCAGAACGGGAACTGGCTCTGTTCATGGGGCTGGTGCTGCTTACCAAGTGTGAACAGGTATGGGTGTTCGGCGGCGTCATATCAGCGGGTATGCGGGCAGAGATTGAGAAAGCGGAAAGGAAGAACATACCGGTGCGGTATTTTACAGAAGAATTGGAGGAGGTCAAAGGGGAATGCGAATGACTTTTTATACGGCGAACTGCCGGGGGAATGCGAAGAACAGTCTGTACCCCAATAAGCGTGTGGTGGACAATGAGGACGACAGCCTGGAGGTCATGGCATTTGACCATGTCTGCGGGGAATTTAGGGACTTCCGCAGGAGCGGTGGGAACTTTCTTTCCTCCGATGTGGAGGTGATGGACTGTGACAATGACCACTCCGATGCTCCGGGAGATTGGATTTATCCGAAGGACCTGGAAAGCCTGCTGGGGGCGGATGTGGCCTTCTTTGCCGTACCGAGCCGCAACCACATGAAACCGAAGGACGGGAAATCTGCAAGGCCCAGGTTTCATGTCTATTTCCCGCATGACCCGATCACGGACGGCGATGCCTGCGCCGCGTTGAAACGGGCGATCCAGCAGAAGTTCCCGTTCTTTGACGCCCACGCCCTGGACGCTGCCCGGTTTATCTT
>CASECT010000041.1 GCA_949286525.1 uncultured Eubacteriales bacterium
CTAAGCAAAAAGCAGGGGCAACTCCCCTGCTCTCCTTTCACTCGCTCTCCACAGAATCGATGGCCATCTCCCGCCCGGCGTCTGTGGGCTCGCCCGGCGTTCCGCAGTGGGGACAGTTGTACTGCAGCGGCTTCTTCGGAAACAGCTCATGGCATTTCGGACAGCGCAGCATCACTTTCGTCCTGCGCACAGAGATCTTGGCCCCCTCGCACATGGTGCCCGGGGAGACCTCGTCAAAATATCCCTGAACCGCTTCGGGAGAATAGCCGGATCCCTCCCCGATAACCAGATTGATCTTCGTCACTTTACTGTGCCCCCGCTCCCTGGCATGGGACTCGGCATGTTCAATAATTTCTACTGCTCCATGATATTCATGCATTTTCTCTTCCTTACCTTTCCAGGCCGCTCCGCTTTCTGCCGGCCAGCGCCGCGCCAGTCTCTTTCTGTCGGTCAGCCTCAATCCACCATGGCAATGCACTTCTTCGGACAGCTCTGGGCGCAGAGACCGCAGGATAGGCACTCGTCCCGGTTGAGTTCCCATTTTTTCTCCACCCGGTCCACCGTGATCGCCTCCGCCGGACACTTTCTCGCGCAGAGGGTACAGAATACGCACACGTCCAGGTCCGCCTGGGGAAAATTCCCTCCGCCGGACGCTCCTCCGGAACCCTGTCCACCGGCAGGCGCCGCGGCAACCGGCTTCTCAAACACATCCACCGTCTTATCCGGCAGAGGTTCCTGATAGCCCGGCACAATGCTCAGGCAGGATTTCGGGCACTTTTCCACACAATATCCGCACTGCACGCAGTCAAAACGGTCAATGCTCCATTTTCCCGCCTCCCGGTCCACCGTCAGGGCTCCCGAAGGGCAGCTCCTGCTGCAGAGGCCGCAGAGAACGCAGTCGTCCATATCAATCTCAATATGCCCCCGGCTCCGCTCGGGGTACTCCATCGGCTCCGCCGGATAATTGATCGTTACCGGTTTGGAAAACAGGTTCTTCAGCACTGTCCCGGTAAAATTCATAATCTTTCCCATGTCTCTTACCTCTCTGTACAGCTGATGCAGGGATCGATGGTCAGCACCAGCAGCGCCACATCCGCCAGATCCGCTCCCTTCAGCGTCTCCAGCATACCCGGCAGATTCGCGAAGGTAGGCGTGCGGACGCGCATCCGATCCAGAAACTTTGTCCCGTTGGCCTTCACATAGTAAATGGCTTCGCCTCTTGGCTGCTCCACCCGCATGAAATACTCGCCGTTGGGGTTGCCCTTCACATTGACGCCGATCTCTCCCTTCGGCATCTTCGCCGCCGCCTGGCGGATGATGTCGATGGACTGCAGCACCTCGTGGATCCGCACGTCGCACCGGGCGTAGCTGTCCCCGATTTCGCTGGTAATGGGCTCGAAATCGATGTGGGGATAGGCGGCGTAGCCGCGTTTTCTCATGTCCATGGCAATGCCGCTGGCCCTGGCAAAGGGGCCCGCCGCTCCCAGATCGTGGGCCTGCTGTTTTGTGAGCACGCCCACGCCCTTCAGCCGGGACTCTACCGTGTAATCAAACAGGAAGGTCTTGATGATGGCCTTCATTTCCTGTTCCATCTCATCCATGACTCCGAGAATGGTGTTCATCATGTCCTGGTCGATATCCTTGAGCACGCCGCCAATCTTGTTTACCGAGAAAATGCACCTCCCGCCGGTGGTCATCTCAAAGAGATCCAGAATTTTTTCCCGCATCCGCCAGCACTGGTAAAACAGGCTCTCGAAACCGAAGGCATCCGCCAGCAGTCCCAGCCACAACAGGTGGGAATGCATGCGGCTCATCTCGCACCAGATCGTCCGCAGAAATTTGCCCCGGTCAGGCACCTCCACATTCATGATGTGCTCCACGCTCTCGCAGTAACCCATGCCGTGCATGAAGCTGCAGATACCGCAGGTCCGCTCCACCACATAGGTCATCTCGTTAAAATCCTTCTTGTCCACCAGGCTCTCCAACCCTCTGTGAATGAAACCGATGGAGGGGACAGCCTCGATGATTTTCTCGTCCTCAATGACCAGATCCAGATGAATGGGCTCCGGCAGCACCGGGTGCTGTGGTCCGTACGGTATGACACTTCTCTTTCCCATCTATTTGTCCTCCTCCCTCAAAAATGGCGTCTCCTCATTGATCCGGTAGAGTTTATTCCGATAATCCGGATGAATGCTCTTGATCTTTACGCCGAACAGTTCCTTCATCTCATTTTCATAGAGGAAGGCATAGGGGTAAAAAGCGGTAATACTGGATACCTCCGTATCCTTTTCCATCACGATCCGCAAGGTCTGGTACTGATAGGTCTCGTCGTTGGCAAAGGAATAGCTCAGTTCGTATTTTCCGTCCACCCATGCCGCGCAGGCCTGGGAAAGCCGCAGTCCCTGCTCCTTTTTCTCCATCACTTTGTCCAGAAGCACCTCCGGTGGGATCACTTCCATTTCGTTCTCAGGACAAATCACTTCCGCCATCTGTCTTTCCCTCCCTTTCCTGTCGCTTCTCTTTTCTTGTCAGCGCGTCGTACTCATCCGCCCGCTTCTGAAACAGTTCCACTGCCTTTACCACCCCGTCGATGATGGCCTGGGGCCGGGCAGCGCAGCCGGGCACATAAATATCCACCGGTATCGTGGTGTCCACGCCGCCGAGGATATTGTAACAGTCCTTGAAAACTCCCCCGGTGCAGGCGCACACGCCCACCGCCACAACCACCTTGGGCTTTGGCATCTGTTCATAAAGCTGACGCACTACCGCCTGGTTCTGGGTATTGATCCCGCCGGTAATCAGAAAAATATCCGCCTGCATGGGATCCCCGGTATTTACCACGCCAAACCGCTCCACGTCGTACACCGGCGTCAGACAGGCCAGAACCTCGATATCGCATCCGTTACAGCTGGATCCGTCATAATGAAGCAGCCATGGAGATCTTTTCATATTTGCCATGTTATCCCGTCCTTTCTTCCCCTTACTGTATCAGCATGAGAATCAGAAGATTCACGCCCCCTGCCAGAATCGTAACCGTCCAGGTCATTTTGAGCATCTTGTCCCATTTTACCCGGGCGCTCACGTTGTCGATCAGCGTCTCCACAAAGCACAGCGCCAGCACTACCGCAACCGCCGCCGGATAACTCCAGGGGCTGCGGTTGATGATAAACAGCCCCGCCATAGACAGCAGGAATACATTTTCATACCACTCGGTAATCGTGTAAATCGCCAGATTCTCCGCGCCCATCTCAGTGGTCAGTCCCTTGACCAGCTCCTGATGGGGATGATGGGAGGTGCTGATATCAAAGGGCGATTTACGCATCTTGATGGTCAGCGAAAAGGCGTAGGTAAAGAAGAATCCCGGCAGCAGCAGAATCGGGCTGAAGGACGTCTCTATAATCTCATCCACATTGAAGGTCCCGGTGGCCAGATAAAAGCCCACGCAGGTTAAAAGGATCGCCGGCTCATAGCTCATCATCTGAATCAGTTCTCTGGAAGCGCCCAGGGAACTGTAGGGCGAGTCGGTAATAAAGCCCGCGAACACCAGGAACGTCGCTCCCGTGGACAGCACAAAAAAGCACATCATCACATCGACGCCGGCGTAAAACATGCAGCCGGTAAAAATCTGGGTGGCACAGTAAGACAGCAGCAGAAAGGTTTGGGCCTTGTTTACCACGATCATCTGCTTGTTCCACAACTTCGCCACATCATAGAAAGGCTGCAGCAGCGGCGGTCCCACCCGTCCCTGCATCCGGGCGGAAATCTTCCGGTCCAGCCCGTCCAGCAGACCTCCTGCCAGGGGCGCCAGAATCAGAAACAGCACTACGGAAATCACTCTTGTCATAACAGCGTACCTCCTATAATGATGCAGAGTTCCACAATAATGATCGCCGCCGTAATGATCTCACAGGGAATCATCAGCTTCCTCTGGCCGAAAAAGTCCTTGAAATACCAGTTGGACATTACCAGTTTCCTCGACTGGCCGAAGGAATCCGTGAAGGACGCGTTGTCTCCCTCATTCACGCCATTCATATAGGAAAGCTTTCTGCTGGTCTGCATACGTCTGGTATAGGCGTAAGCGATCATCGGAACCGCAAAGATAAAGCAGATCAGAATGACCAGCATATACATCACACTTACCGGCAGCACCGAAACGTATTCGCCGAACATCTCCAGCATCAGAGGCTCCACAAATACCTTGGAAATAACCGGGAACATCAGGCACAGAAGCACCATCAAAACCGCGTGCACCGCCAGGGACAACATCTCGTTCTTCTTCGTTATATCTCTGATTCTCGGCTCGTTTGTAGCGCTGATCAGCTTGCTCATCCACTTCGTCCAGTAGAACATGGTAGTAGCGCTTCCGTAGGCGATAAAAATGACCATCATGATATTGTCGGCATCAACGGAAGCCTTCAGGGCAGACCATTTAGAGATCAGCATACCGAAGGGCGCCAGGAACATGCCGGCGATACCGATGAACATGAACAGCCCCAGCTTCGGCAGCCGGTAAATCAATCCATGCATATCTTCCACATCTCTGGAGTGCATGGAATTTTCCACCGCTCCCACATCCTGGAAAAGCAATGACTTGGACACCGCATGGAAAATCATCAGGAACAACCCGGCCCAAATGGTCTCCTGTTTCCCGACACCGGCGCAGGCCACCATCAATCCCAGGTTGGATATAGTGGAAAAGGCCAGCACCTTTTTGCCGTCGCTCTGAGCGATGGCCATAATAGAAGCCGCCAGGAAAGTAAAACCTCCCACCAGGCCGATCATGACACCGATCTGATGACCATCCATAGCCGGGGACAGCCGATAGAGTATGTAAATTCCGGCCTTGACCATCGTCGCGCTGTGCAGAAGCGCCGAGGAAGGCGTGGGGGCCACCATGGCTCCCATCAGCCACTTGGAGAAAGGCAGCTGCGCTGATTTCGTCAAAGCGGCGAACGCGATCAGAGCCACCGGGATCACGGCTCCCGCCTCCCCTGCCATGGCTCCCCGCACCAGTTTTTCCATGGAATCATTTCCGGTAACAACCACCTGATAGGTCACGCCGATCGCCAGCGCCGTCCCTCCCAGCAGATTCATCCACAGAGCCCGGAAGGAATTATGTATGGCCTCCGGGGTTTTGGTATACCCGATCAGCAGGAAAGAGCAGATGCTGGTTACCTCCCAGAAAGCGTCCACCCACAGGGTACTCTCCGACATGACAAAACCGAACATGGCGCCCAGGAAGAGAAACAGCAGCATAAAGAAGTAATATCTGCGGTCCTCAAACTCCGTGTGATGATGGTGGTATCCGTGCATGTATCCCACCGCGTAGACAATAATCAGGCTGCCGATAATCCCTACGATCAGGCACATCAGAATCGCCAGGTGGTCGATGTAGATATGGTAGATCGTCTCCCGCCGGGGGCCGAAAAGTTCCAGCCACGCCACCAGAAGCGTCGGAAATATCGTCAGCACGCTGATGATATACTTCTTATATTTGAAACAGAGATAAGTAATAATTACCATACAGAGCAGCTCGAAGACGAGAATGATCCGATCCAGTGTCTCCACATGATAATACAGTTCAATCGACTCGCATCCCCCCGCGATCCACTGCACCAGCAGAATGATGGTCCCCGCCATCACGGCCGCGGCACTGATGTAGGCAATGACATTGCGGATTTTATTAACCCGGATGCAGTACATCAATATGGATACCAGAAACGGAAAGCAGATCAGAAACGGTACAATTGGCATTTCCATAACTTCCTCTCAAACCTCCTTCTGCGACAAAACCGGACGGTAATTTCCTTACTATCGCAATCGCCTCTATTCTAACTCTCTTTTTTGGGATTTTAAAGAGTTTGTTAAAAAATTATCCAACTTTGTGCAAAACAACGAATTTATCGGGAAATTTTTGGCAAGCTGTCAGGCTTTGCAAATTTCCATACGTTTTCCATAAAAAACGCAAAATTGTGATATTCCATTTCACATATTTCCTCTATAATGGAAGATATCCAAAAATATGACATCAAAAGAAGGAGAATTTTTATGATGAAGCAACATCCCTACGCATCGCAGGAGACCCGTCTGGCGCTGGCAAAGCAGATCGCCGCGGAATCCGTCGTCCTGCTGAAAAACGAAAACCACTTCCTTCCATTACAGGGCAGGACCATAGCCGTCCTTGGCCGGGCGGCCTACCGGCCCAATCTTGGCGGCATGGGCAGCGGCATGTCCTTCATGGGAAAGGAAGTCCCCTCCATCACAGATGCCTGCGCGGCCGCGGGACTGACCCCGGAAGCTTCCATCAACCGTTTCTATCAGGAACATTTTGAGGCACTTCCTCCGGAAGACCCCTTTGTCAAATTTTATGAGCTGGCGGCCTCCGGCGTGGATCTGGTGGCCAGCGGCGTGATCTATGATCTCTTCGGCCAATACAGCCCTCAGCCCGAGGAAATCGCCGTACCCGAAGATCTTCTTCGCCTGGCGGCAAAAGAGGCGGACACCGCCCTTCTGGTCTTTGGCCGGAGCACCGGCGGCGAGGAGTGTGACCGGCACATCGCCGACGACTATGAGCTTCTGGACAGCGAACGGGAACTGATCAAAAACGTCTGCGGCGCTTTCCCCAACGTGGTGCTTCTCGTCAACACCAACGGCCTGACAGACCTGTCCTGGATCGACAGTTACCCCTCCATCCGCTCCGTGCTCTTTATCGGAGCCGGCGGGGAGCAGGGTCCCGCGGCTGTGGCGGATCTTTTGACGGGAAAGGAGACTCCCTCGGGCAAGCTGGCCTTTACCATTGCGGATTCCTACGACAGCTATCCCACTGCGAGGGACTTCAGCTTTGACAAGGATCACCCGGAAAACATTCTGGAATACAAAGATTACGGTCTGGACGCGGCGGCCAACGGCAGCGTCGGCTTTGAAAAGAGTCCGGTAACCGTTTACCGTGAAAACCTCTACATCGGCTACCGCTACTTTGATTCCTTCGGAAAGGATGTGCTGTGGCCCTTCGGCTTCGGCCTCTCCTACGCGGATTTTACAATCTCCGATGTGCGGGCGTCCCTTGTCTCTGCGGAAGACGGAAACGGTTCTGTTGTGGTTTCGAATGACAATTCCGCGCCTGCCGTCGCTGCGGAGGACGCGCCCTGCCTTCGGATTACCGCCTCCGTGTCCAATCTCTCCGACAGATGGGCCGGCAAAGAAGTGCTGCAGCTTTACGTCTCCTCCCCGGAGGGGGATCTGGAACAGCCCTATCAGGCATACAAGACCTGTGTAAAGACGCCCCTGATCGCCCCCGGCGAGACCGTCTCTGTCGCTATGGAACTCTCCGTGCGGGATCTTGCCTCCTACGATGAGACCCGGGCCGCCTGGCTCCTGGAGCCCGGAGACTATCTGCTGCGGGTTGGATCTTCCTCCCGGAATACCCATGTGGCGGCAAAAATCCATGTCCCGGAGACCATTCTCTGCCGCCAGGTCAGAAACTGCCTCTCCCTGCGGGAATGCAACCGGGGCAAGATCGACTTTCTCAGTGCGAAGGGGATCTCCCCCATATCTTACGCCGGCGAAGCCGAAGAGATCGAACAGGCGCCTGTTCTCACACTGCGCCAGGCGGATGTCCGGCCCCTGACCGAAGCGCAGGAGGTACCGGAAGTGTTGCCGGCCGTTTTTGAAGAAACGGATTCTCTGAAAGCTTCCGACGGAAAAACCTTAAAGGACGTGGCCGCCGGGACGCTTACCATGAAAGAATTCCTCAGCGACTTTTCCGATGAGGAGCTGATGGCTCTGGCGGTGGGATACGGCCCCGGGCTTCCCATGGCGGGCCTCTTCGGCAGCAAGGATCCCAGCACGATTCAGGATGCGGAGGGCAGAGACATTACCGTAAATACCCATCCTACCGGAAACGCCGGCTACATTTCCCCGGCAATCCCGAAGTACGGCATCCCATCCGCCTTCTACAAGGACGGTCCCGCCAGCTGCGGAAAGATTGCCTGGCCTACCGGCATGACCATCTCCTGCAGTTTTAACAGGGATCTCTGCTACGCCTTCGGCAGCGCCTGCGGAAAGGAAGCTGAGGAACAACAGGTAGACAGCTGGCTGGCCCCAGCTTTGAATCTCCACCGGAATCCCATCGGAGGGCGGAACTTCGAGTATTTCTCTGAGGATCCCTATGTGTCCGGCATCTGCGGCGCGTACATCTGCAAGGGGGCCGCGGAAACCACCTCCGTTACCTGCTGCCCCAAGCATTTCGCACTGAATGAGCAGGAGACCTACCGCCGGGGGAGCATCCGCAAATCCTACGACGCCGCGGACACCATCGCGACAGAGCGCGCCGCCCGGGAGCTGTATCTGAAGCCCTTTGAGATTGTGCTGCGGCATGCGCCGGTCAGAAATATTATGACTTCCTTCAACAAGATCAACGGCACTTTCGCCGGCGGAAGCTCGGATCTGTGCACGGAAATCCTGCGCAATGAATTCGGCTTCCGGGGCGTGGTGGTTACCGACTGGGGCGACATGGACATCGTGGTGGACGGCGCCGACGCCGTAGCCGCCGGAAACGATGTGGTCATGCCCGGAGGACCGCCCGTCATTGCCCAGCTCCAAAAGGGCTTTGCTGAGGGACGCCTTTCACGCGCGCAGTTGGAGACAGCAGTTGGCAATCTTCTGTACTTTGTGATGCGCTCAGGAAGTTTTGCGATTTACAATGCTTCAGAGCATGTATGAAAAGTCCGTATATATTACGCCGGGAATTCCCATCCGAAATTCCGCCCCTGAATGAAAAATGCGCCTTGAGGGATGAACTTCTTTTCAGCGTGTCCACAGGCTGATAAAGAAAGTTCCGTCTCTTGGTCAAGAATTCTTTCCAGAGGCTGAACTTTTTCGGAGCAAAAGACGGAAAAATGTAGAAAAATCAGGAAAAAACAGAAAAAAGTCAGCCTCAAAAAAGGAAAATCCCTTACCCGAAACCGAAGCCGCCGCCGGGCCCCGCCGCTCTCCGGCGCTGTCATCGTATTTCTATACACTGCCAGAAGCAATCCCAGCAGCGCGAAGTGCAGAATCACGCTGTGGGCTTTCCCGGACAGAAAGGGCATATCCACGGAAAACACGCTGTACATGGTAGTAGCCGATGAAATCCGCCTCTATGGCAAGCCCCCTGCACAACAGGCATAAAAGGATAAAAAGCGCCGGAACTCCTCCGCCTCTCTGCCAATGTTTCCCTCGACGATATAAGCATCCCTCTGATCCTGAATGTGGTCCTCCAGCTCCTTTCGCACCATGGGGCGGGCCTTTTTGCAGCGGATCTGTTCCTCCACGGCCCTCAGATAATCTTCCCTTGTCATAAACTCCCCTCCCAGCACAATATTGACACGGCTCTGGCATAGGTCTCCCAGGCCTTTTTCTTCTCTTTTAATTCCCTCCGGCCACTGCCCGTGATCTGCACCTGTACCATCCTCTCCCGATCCAGCTCATAGAACTTCATGGCAATAATATTGCAGATCCAACCGAGAATCGGCATCCCGAACATCAGGAACATGGGTTTCCAGCCCCTGACCTGTTCCATGGTGGCAGATTACCTCCGGGCGGAACGCACCAATCTCTCCAGGCGCTTCCATCAGGAAACCGGCGTGACCATGAACGATTTCATCCACTCTACCAAAATGGATCTGGCAGAAACCCTGATTCACGGCAGAAACTATTCCCTGCGGGAGGTCTGCGACCTTCTGGGCTACAGCAATTACAGCTGTATGATGCTTTCCATATGATAGCGTCTTACGTTTCCTCTTCCAAAAAAGCCGCCACCAGCGCATAGGAGACGCTCCCGGGCGGGTGCACCAGCGAAAGAGCCTTACTGGCGGGTACCCATTCCGCCCAATCCACTTCGTTCGAAAGCCGAAACGGCTCACGGGACACTCTGGCAATAAACCCGATCATCAGCATATCCTTTTTCTCAAACCAATAGGTGGACACAAAGCGAAGCTCCGCCACCTCAAGTCCAAGTTCCTCGCCGATCTCCCGGACAGCCGCCTCCTCGGCGGTCTCTCCCGGCTGCATATACCCGGAGACCAGATTGGCATACCGCTTTGAAATATACGCCTGCCGCAGCAGAGCCACCTGCCCCTCCCCGTCTGTGACAAGGGCGATCACACAGGTGGAGAAAGTGTCAAACCAGGGCGTTTCGCAGGAGGCGCACCAGGGCACCTCCCCATCATCCCCCAGCTGCCGAAGGGAGAGCTTTGCCCCGCACTTCGGGCAATAGTGATATCGCATGACGCGCTTACTTCCTTTCCGGTTATTCCAGGGACGGGTCTACCTTACCGCCCCGATGATCTCAGAGATATCTTTGATTCCCTTCCGGTCCATGTAAGCCTCAATCCCCTCCACAATCTCCATCGTAGCGTAGGGATTGTAAAAATTGGCGGTGCCCACCGACACGGCAGTGGCTCCGGCCAGCATCATCTCGATGGCGTCCTCCGCCGTCTCGATGCCTCCCATACCGATGATGGGAACCCTGACCGCCTGAGCCGTCTGATATACCATGCGCACGGCGATGGGATGGACCGCCGGTCCCGACATGCCGCCGGTCTTATTTGCCAGGGCGAAAGTCTGACGTTCGATGTCAATCTTCATCCCGGTCAGAGTATTGATCAGGGACAGCACGTCGGCTCCCCCGGCCTCGGCAGCTCTCGCCATCTCCGCGATGTCCGTCACATTAGGGCTCAGTTTCATGATAACCGGCTGCTTCGCCTTCGCCTTGACCGCCCTGGTAATGGCCTCCACCGCTCTCGGATCCTGGCCGAAAGCGATGCCTCCCTCCTTCACGTTGGGACAGGAAATATTGATCTCCAGCATGTCCACCCGGGGCTCGTCGCCAAGGCGCTCCACCACCTCCAGGTAATCCTGCTCGCTCTTTCCGCAGACATTTACGATGACCCGCGTGTCAAACTGTTCCAGAAACGGCAGATCCCGGGAGGCAAACACATCGATGCCCGGATTCTGCAGGCCGATGGCGTTGAGCATGCCGCTTCGCACCTCCGCTACCCGGGGCGTGGGATTTCCGGGCCAGGGCACATTAGCCACACCCTTGGTAACCACCGCTCCCAACCGGTTCAGATCCACAAACTCGCTGTACTCCTCGCCGGATCCGAAGGTCCCCGAGGCCACCATGACCGGATTTTTCAATTCCACGCCGGCAAGGTTTACCGCCGTACTTTTCTGATCCCTGTATTCCATCACAGCTCCACCTCCTCTGCGGCAAAGACCGGTCCGTCCTTGCAGACTCTCGCGTTGTGTACGTGGGAATGGGCGTCCTCCCCCGTGGTCCTGCAGACGCAGCCAAGGCAGGCGCCAATACCGCAGGCCATCCGTTCCTCCAGGGAAACATAGCAAGGGATCCCCTTCTCGGCGGCGTAAGCCTTGACCGCCCGCAGCATGGGCTTAGGACCGCAGGCGAAAATAATATCCGCCTCCACGCCGTTCTCTTTCACGGCGTCAATGACCGTTCCCTTTGTCCCGGCAGATCCGTCATCCGTAGATACATAAACCTTTGCCCAGGGTTCGAACTCCTCCTTCAAAAACAGTTGGCTGTCCCGGTAGCCCAGCACCGCCGTTACACACGCGTCCCGGTCCTCCTGCCTGCCGTCCCCGCCGCCGCATTCCGCTTTCTCGTGGCCAGCTGCATGGCCGGCCTTCGCCTCTTCCCCAGGCAAAATCCGTGACAGCGCCTGCGCCAGCTCCAGCATGGGCGGTACGCCGATGCCTCCGCCAATGACCAGCGGCTTTTTCCCGGTCAAGGGGAATCCATTTCCCAGGGGTCCCAGAATCTCCACCTGATCTCCCGTCTTCAGCCTGGAAAATTCCTCCGTGCCGGTCCCCCTTCCCGTTACCCGGTAGACCAGCCGCAGCGTCTCCGCCGCCCGGTTGATCTCGCAGATGCTGATGGGTCTGGGCAGAAGTTTCGTCCGATCACTGCAATAGACGGAGACAAACTGCCCCGCCGCCGCTTTCTGCGCGGCCGGCGTCGCAAGGATCAGGCTGTAAATGTCCGCCGCGATTTTCTCCTGGCTGACCACGGTCGCCAGGCTCTTTGTCTTCTCTGCCATAACACTCTCCCGTTTCTATCTCTCAAATTCCGTCGCCTTTTCTGTTGGTTCCTGACAGCGTCGGTTGTACACCGACGCTAAACGCTGCCGCTATCCCAGCGCCTGGGCAATATCCTCTCTCATGGCCTCCACCGCCATCCGGGAGGCGTCCGCGTAATTCTCCGGCGTGATGCCCTTTGCCTTGTACTCCTCCTGTTTGTAGGCAGCAATAATGCCCCTGGAGGAGTTGACGATGGCTCCCAGGCCATCTTTGTTGAAGAAATGTACCAGATCCTTGCCTTTTCCGCCCTGGGCTCCGTAGCCGGGAACCAGAATGAAGGACTTGGGCATGATCTTGCGGAGGGCTTTGCCCATCTCCGGATAAGTAGCGCCTACCACTGCGCCCACATAGCTGTAGGAACAGCCCATGCACTCCTGTCCCCAGCGATCCACCATCTCTCCCACAATCTCATAGAGCGGTCTGCCGTCCACCAGTCGATCCTGGAACTCGCCGCTGGAAGGATTGGATGTCTTAACCAGTATGAACAATCCCTTATGCTCCTCCTTGCACACGTCCACAAAGGGTTTGATGCCGTCGGTTCCCAGATAGGGGTTTACCGTGGCAAAATCCTCGTCGAAGGGAGCGTAGGTGCGGCTGCCCACCGTGATCCTGCCCAGATGGGCGGTAGCGTAGGCCGCGGAGGTGGAGCCGATATCCCCTCTCTTCACATCGCCGATCACAATCAAATCCTTCTCGTGACAGTAGTCCACCGTCTTCTTGAAGGCGATCATCCCCGGGATACCGAACTGCTCATACATGGCGATCTGAGGCTTAACCGCAGGAATCAGATCGTAAACCGCATCCACGATCCCCTTGTTGTACTGCCATACGGCCTCAGCGGCTCCCTCCAGCGTCTCGCCGAATTCCTCGTATGCTTTCTTTATCATATGCTCCGGTATATAGGAGAGCATCGGGTCAAGTCCCACCACAATAGGGGCTCCCGTCTTTCTGATTTTGTCACAAAGCTTGTCAATCATTGTTCTTCCTCCTGTATGTCACTTTGCCGCCGCAGATGGTAACTGCCACCTGGCCGGTAACTTGTCTGCCCTCATAGGGCATATTTTTCCCTTTTCCGGCAAAATCCCCCCCATGGATTTCATAGGAAATCCGTGGATCAAAGACAACCACATCCGCCGTCTTGCCGGGGCTGATATCTCCCTTGTCGATGCCGAGAATCCTGGCCGGATTGGCGCTCATCTTCTCCGCCATCTGATAAGGGGTCAGATAACCGCCCAGCACCAGTTCCGTGTAGGTCAGGGCCGCCGCTGTCTCCATACCCACGATACCGAAGGGTGCCTTTGTCAGATCTCTGGCCTTTTCTTCAGCCGTGTGGGGCGCGTGATCGGTGGAAATGGCTTCCATGACACCGTCCCGCAGGCCCTCCCGCAGAGCCTCCACGTCCGCCTTCGTCCGCAGGGGCGGATTCATCTTATAGTTACTGTCCCCGGGCACAATATCCGCATCCGTCAGCGTAAAGTGATGGGGGCAGACTTCCCCGCTGACCCGGATGCCCTTGGCCTTGCCGTCCCGCACCAGTTCCACCGACTCCTTCGTGGAGCAGTGGCACAGGTGCAGCCGCGCGCCGGTCTCCTCCGCCAGCATGATATCTCTGGCTTCAATGATATTCTCCACCGCGTTGGAAATGCCCGGTACTCCAAACTCCTCGGATTTCTCGCCCATATTGATGACACCGCCCCGCACCAGGTTGATATCCTCACAGTGAGCCAGCACCACAAGATCTTTCTTCGCGGCGATCTTCATGGCCTCCCGGTAGAGTCCGGAGTCCATCACGCTCTTGCCGTCCTCGCTGATGGCCCGGATTCCGGCACCGATCATCCCCTCCAGATCGGAGAGCTCTTTGCCTTCCATTCCCTTCGTGACCGATCCCACCTGGAGCACATTGACCAGTCCGGCCCGGGCCGCCTTGTCCCGGACATAGCGGATCACTTCCGGGCTGTCCGCCACCGGGGAAGTGTTGGGCATGGCCACAATAGTGGTATAGCCGCCCCGGGCCGCCGCCGCGGAGCCGGTAAAGATGTCCTCTTTCTGAGTCAAACCCGGATCCCGCAGATGCACATGCAGATCGATAAAACCCGGAAATACATAACAGCCCGATGCATCGATGCATTCATCCGCGGCATTACTTTGCAGGGCTTTGCCCATCTCCTTCACTTTACCATCCTCTATCCGTACATCAAGAACTTCATCCAGTCCTGTGGCAGGATTGATCACATGCCCCTCCCGAATCAGAATTCCCATACACGCACCTCGCTTTACATTGATGTTTGTCTTTTTATCTGAATATAATCATATCAAATTCCCCTTGGGTTGTCACTGTTTTTCAAAAAAGCAGAATCCGTTCACTTTTCATCAGCATCAATTATTGATCTTGCACAATTTTTAGCGTAGCATACAAGCATAAAGTGTGTGTTTTTACTAATCAAAAAGGAAGTCTACTACGAAACAAAGAAAACTCCCATCGACGCGGGAACTGTGGAACTTATACCGTGGAAAGATATCCCCGCTGTGGGACCGGAAGCGTGAAGGAGGGGGAAAACGAAATAAAGATCGAGGTTTCCTCCACTTTGAACAACCGCCTGCTGGCCCGGGGATATTACAAACAGTCTCCGATTCTCTCCATGCAGTACATGGCCGGCGCAAGCAACGCCAATCTCAGCGAGCAGGAGGCAAGCGAGAGCTTCGACCAGGCGAAAGGCGGCAGCGACGAAGAGATGCAGGAAAATTCTGCACATTGTGAAATCCCACCGCAAGGGCAATCTCCTGAACGGACATATCCGTGGTAACAAGAAGTTCTCTTGCCCTCGTAACTCGCAGCTGATACTGATACTCAATGGGCGGCACTCCCACGTTCTCCTTAAACTTGTGGGAAAAATATCCCGGGCTCAAATGTACCCGCTCTGCCAGCTGATCCACTGTCAGGTCCCGGTTAAATATCCCCACCCCTCCGGGGAATCGGCATGAAAATAGTGGGGCCGATTACAGTCGATCAGGAAAATGGTCCCCGGTTCCAGGCTGTATATATGATGTTCGTAGCGTAGGAGCGCATTTCCCTTTGAAGCACAAAACGGGAACTCCCCAAAACAGGAAGCTCCCGCCGTCTCATTTATTTATCGGTTCCGCATTTACCATTCTTATACATTCGCACGCACCGTATTCTCATTCAAAAATTTCTGAATATTGGATGCGTTCACATATTTCTTTGTGCGTTCTCCATCTACTACCACAAGAGTCGGCGCCTGCATGACACCGTACTGTCTGGTAAGATCTTCGTTTTCCTCAGCGTCCACCAGCACATAATCCACGCCCTCCAGCATCTTCTTTGCCAAAGCGCAGTTCGGACAGGTCTTTGTCGTAAACAGATACTTCACAGACTTCTTTTGCCCGGTACCCTGCTCCGGTTTCCGGACGTCCATCTTCTCGATCTTTACGTCGTCCCCGGAAATCGTCACTTTGTGGCGGATCGGATGCTTTAATACAGAATGCTTGATATCGTACAGTTTCCGGTTCTTGTACTCCTGAATCTTTCCTTCGTTCCAGTTCTGCACAGGACGGTAATAACCGGTAATCCGGGAATAAACCTCAGATTTCTCGCCGCAATAAGGACAGGTAAAATGCTCGCCCGTCAGATAGCCGTGGTTTTTGCAGATAGAATATGTCGGAGACAACGTGTAATAAGGAAGCTTGTAATTTTCCGCTATGGTCTTTACCAGCTCCGCCGCCGACTTCCAATCCTGCAGTTTCTCTCCCAGAAACGCGTGGAAAACTGTACCGGAAGTGTACAGCGTCTGCAGCTCATCCTGAATATCCAGCGCGTCAAAGATATCGGAGGTATACTCTACAGGCAGATGGGAACTGTTGGTGTAGAATGGGGTATCTCCCTCTTTTCCGGCGGTAATGATATCCGGATAACGCTCCCTGTCGTGTTTTGCCAGACGATATGTCGTGGACTCTGCCGGCGTCGCCTCCAGGTTGTAGAGATCGCCGTACTCCTCCTGATAATCGGAGAGACGCTCCCTCATATGATTCAGCACATCCTTGGCAAAGGCCTGCGTCTTGGGATATGTCAAATCTTTCCGCAGCCATTTCGCGTTCAGCCCCACTTCGTTCATTCCGATCAATCCGATGGTGGAAAAATGATTGTCAAAGGTTCCCAGATACCGCTTGGTATAGGGATAGAGTCCCTCGTTCAGCAGCTTGGTAATCACGCCCCTCTTGATCTTCAGGGACCGGGCCGCGACGTCCATCATATGGTCCAGGCGGTTATAAAATTCCCTCTCGTCGGCGGACAGATACGCGATCCTTGGCAGATTAATGGTAACCACGCCCACTGATCCGGTACTCTCGCCGGAGCCGAAGTATCCGCCGGATTTCTTCCGAAGCTCTCGCAAATCCAGACGAAGTCTGCAGCACATGGACCGTACATCGCTTGGTTCCATATCACTGTTGATATAATTGGAGAAGTAGGGGGTGCCATACTTCGCCGTCATCTCAAACAGCAGACGGTTGTTCTCTGTATCAGACCAGTCGAAGTCGCTGGTAATGGAATATGTAGGGATCGGATACTGGAATCCTCTTCCGTGGGCATCGCCCTCAATCATGGTCTCCAGGAACGCCTTGTTGACCATGTCCATCTCTTTCTTACAGTCCTTGTATTTGAAATCCATTTCCTTCCCGCCGACAATAGCAGGGAGTTCCGCCAGATCCGCCGGAACCGTCCAGTCCAGGGTAATATTGGAGAAAGGCGCCTGGGTACCCCAACGGCTTGGGGTATTTACACCATAAATAAAGGACTCAATACATTTCTTAACCTCCGGATAGGTCAGATGATCTGTCTTCACAAAAGGCGCCAGATAGGTGTCAAAGGAAGAAAAAGCCTGGGCTCCCGCCCACTCATTCTGCATGATCCCCAGGAAGTTTACCATCTGATTGCAGAGCACCGACAGATGTTTTGCCGGGGCGGAAGTAATCTTGCCAGGAATGCCGCCCAGCCCCTCCTGTATCAGCTGCTTTAAGGACCATCCGGCACAGTAACCGGTCAGCATGGAAAGATCGTGAATATGAAGATCCGCATTGCGGTGCGCGTCCGCGATCTCCTCGTCGTAGATCTCAGACAGCCAGTAGTTTGCGGTAATCGCACCCGAATTGCTCAGGATCAGGCCGCCCACGGAATAGGTCACAGTAGAGTTCTCTTTCACGCGCCAGTCCTCTACCTTGACGTAGCTGTTGACCACATCCTTGTAATCCAGGATGGTAGACTTCATATTGCGCATCTTCTCCCGCTGTTTCCGATAAAGGATATAGGCCTTGGCCACCTCGGTGTAACCGGTCTGCTCCAGCACCGTCTCCACGCTGTCCTGGATGGCCTCCACATGAATCTTGCCATCTTTGATCTTATTCTGAAAATCTGCCGACACACGCAGTGAAAGCAGTCCGAGAATATCATCGTTGTACTCCATCTTAGTAGCACGGAATGCCTTCTCTATCGCCGCGTTAATCTTTCCAAGATTAAATTCCGTGATCTCGCCGTCTCTTTTTACTACTTCAAACATCGCTCTTCCACCTTTCCCAATACACCCTGTCTTCATCAGCGCATCTGTGCCAGACAGTGCGCAGTTTTCGCTGTATGTAAGTCATTATATCAAAATATGGTAATTGGGTCAACGCAGCACAACAAGATATTGTGTCTTAGTTTTGTATGCGATTTTTATCTATTTTTCACAAAAATTGATCCGGCAGCCATTTTTTTGGCACCAAGGCCTTGACAAAAACGCCTTCCGGTGTATATTCCTCTTTCAAGATTTCCCCCTTGGCTCTGATCAGAGAAAGCTGCTGCATCCGATCATACCCAAAAGTCTCTTCCACCAGAACCTTATCTTCCCGCAGCATTCGGGCCAGCGCCGCCCTTACCTCTTCCAGCCCCTGTCCGCTCTTCGCGCTGATACAGATCGTCTGATCCGCCCGGAAATCCCGCAGGATCTCTCCTTCCGCCAGAAGATCCATCTTGTTGAACAGAGTGACAATCTTCTTATCCCGCACCCCCAGCATGTCCAGCGTCTGGTATACAATATACATCTGTTTCTCCATCTGAGGGCTGGAGGCGTCCACCACATGAAGAATATAGTCCGCGTACTTTGCCTCCTCCAGGGTGCTGCGAAAGGCTTCCACCAGATGATGGGGAAGTTTGCGAATGAATCCCACCGTATCTGTCAAAAGAATCTGCTGCTTCCCCTGCAGTTCAAGCAGGCGGGTAGTAGTATCCAAAGTGGCAAAGAGCTGATCCTGAGCCAGGATCCCTGCGTCCGTCAACGCGTTTAACAGAGTGGATTTTCCGGCATTGGTATAGCCCACGATAGCCGCCACGGGGATTTCCTTTTTCCCTCGCTGCTTCCGGTTCAATTCCCTGTGTTCCACCATATCCCCCAGTTCCTTCTTGAGCTGGGAAATCCTGCTCTTCATTCTCCGGCGGTCCACCTCCAGCTTTTTCTCTCCGGGACCTCTGGTTCCGATACCGCCGCCCTGCCGGGAGAGCGCCTGTCCCTTTCCTGTCAGTCTGGAAAGTCCATAACGAAGCTGAGCCAGTTCCACCTGGATCTTTCCCTCGCTGCTTTTGGCATGGCGCGCAAAGATATCCAGAATGACCATGGTTCGGTCCATAACCTTGACCCCCAGAAGATCCTCCAGATTCTTATACTGCACACTGGTCAGCTCGTCATCACACACAATTCCGTCCGCCCCGGCAGCCGAAATCATCCGGCGGATCTCCTCCACCTTGCCCTTACCCACATAGGTACCCGGATGAATCATCTCCCGATTCTGCAGAACCGTACCCGCAACCTCCGCTCCGGCTGTGCGCAGCAGCTCTTCCAGTTCCTTCAAAGAATCCAGCGCGTCGTCCCCGTCCTCCACGGAGACGCCCACCATGATAACCCGCTCCGCCTCTTCCCTTGTTTTTACCGCTCGTTCCATACAGCTACCTCGTTAAAAACTGCTGCTCCTGCAGTGCCACCTGGTCGCCGGGATAATCCTGCAGATACTCCGCAAGTTTCGCCTGCGCTTCCTCTAGCTGTCCGCACCTCTCCATTGCCGCGATCTCATTCTTTCTCAACTCCTGAGAATTCGTTACCTCCGCACAGGCAAGCCCCTGCTGATAATACTCTAACGCCTGGGAATAATTCTGGGCATCCATAGCCATATTGCCCAGGAGAGTCAGCCCCTCACTGGAAATGTTTCTGCTGTTCAAATACGCGTCCACCATCTCCTTGGCACTGTCCGTATCCTGCTGCAGCGTATAGATCTGCGCCAGATAAACCCTCGCCTCATCTTCCTTCTTGTCCACTGCCTTCAACAGCGCCTTCTCAGCAGCGTCGTACTGACCGAGAATGATATAAATTCTGCCTCGGTTCAGACAATTGTAGGCGCTGTCCCCCTCGATCTCCAGTGCCATATTCAAAAATTCGGCCGCCTCCTCCTGATATCCCAGGGCATTCAAATTTTCATAGATGCCGATATAAAGATCATAATTTTCATCGTCCCGCTCCACTGCCTGACGATAATCCTCCAGAGCCCTTTCCAGATCTCTCTGTCCCGCATATATACTGCCACGCAGAAAACAGGCATCCGCATTTTTGTCATCGTACTGTGTCAGGGCATCATACACTTCCACAGCCTCCTGTGCACGTCCGGCCCGATAGAGCGCAGCCGCCTTATAGTAACAGATATCAATCTCCTGCGTTCCGACACTTCCGCCGGAGAGATCCAGCGCCTGCTGGAACAGTTCCAGAGCCTGCTCGTACTCCCCGGAAGCCATGGCCACAATCCCCTGCTGTTTATATTCTTCCTGCTGTTCTTTTCCGTTTGCGGTGCAGCCTGACAACACAACGCAGACCGCCGCCATACACAAATATCCTGTACACCGATATTTTTTCCCGTTTCTTTTCTCTTTCATACGCACTCTATCCTTAAACGCATACCGACAGTCGCCGGCTTCTCTTCTCTTTCCTTTCCCTATCATAACAAAATCTGAATTTTCTGTACACATTTTTCCTTCTTTTTCATAGACTATACAGATAAAAAAACACGGCAAAGGAAAATATATGGCTGAACGAATCATCATAGACCCGGGCCACGGAGGCTTTGACGCCGGGGCTTCCTACGAAAACAGAAAAGAGAAGGACGATAATCTGCGCCTGGCACTGGCTGTGGGACAACGGTTGGAAAACGCAGGCTATGACGTGGTATACACAAGAACCGCGGATCAATATGATTCCCCCTTCGACAAGGCGCAGATAGCCAACAACGCACAGGGAGATCTGTTTGTCTCCTTCCACAGAAATTCCTCCGAGCGTCCCAATCAATACAACGGCGTACAGACACTCGTCTACGGGGGAAGCTCTCTGGCTGACCGTGTGGCAGAAAATGTGAATGAGAATCTCGAACAGCTTGGGTTTCGGAACATCGGCACAGATCAGCGCCGGGAACTGGTAGTCCTAAGACGAACCGCCATGCCTGCTGTGCTGCTGGAAGTGGGATTTATCAATTCCGAGCAGGACAATGCGCTCTTTGACCAGAACTTTTCGGAAATCGCAGATGCCATTGTGACAGGTATCGAGCGTGCGCTTCCCTCCAGCGGAGCTTCTCCCTCCGGTTATCGGAACACCTTTCCGTCATATGACAGGGATCTCTATGAGCAGAATACCGCCCCTGCGGATACGGTTCCGTCCGGAACCGGTACGCTGGAAGCCACACCTCTGGAGAATGTTCCCCCGGAATCCTCTGCCATGGAAAGTACTTCCGAAGACGCCGGCAACGATCATACAACATCCGCCGCGCCCGTGATGGCAAATGCCTCTGAAGCGGCGGCTGCTCTCACAATGGAGGATGCCTCCTCGATGTCAGATCCCGGGTATCCCGCCGTGGAAACGGTCTTTCCCGGAAGACCGGGTTCTCCCTCCGCTCCTCAACAGCGGCCTCCTGTGGCTAGCGACAGACCATCCTCTCCCCGGCAGCGGCCTCCTGTGATGCCTGACCAGGGACCTTACTACTACTATATTCAGGTTGGCCTGTTCCGGCAACCGCAAAATGCCGTATACCTGATGGGCCGCCTGCGCCAGCAGGGATATCCCGTCATCTGGCACAGAGTCTCCGGCCTGATTGCCATATGGATCGGTCCCTACACCACTCTGGACGAGGCGGTCAGCGTGCAGCGGGAACTGCACGGTGCCGGCCATGACACACTGATTGTAACAAACCGTCTGATCCGTTGACTCCGGCGCTGACCGGAGTGAAACGGAGAAGATCAGGAAATTTTCGGAGAATCCGAAGTAATGCTCCGCTCACGCACCGGGACCGGGATCTGAAAAGATCAGTCCCGGTGGTCAATGCCGGAGGAGTTCAGATATGCCTCCTGCTCCGGTGTCAGATGGTCGATGGCGATTCCCAGGAATCGAAGTTTCCGCTCAGCCACTTCCAGGTCCACCTCGCGGGGAACCACGATCAGTTTTTCCTTCAGCTCAGCAGCATGTTTGACCAGATATCTTGCGCTCAACGCCTGAATGGCAAAGCTCATGTCCATGATCTCCGCCGGATGCCCGTCGCCGCAGGCCAGATTGACAAGCCGTCCCTCGCCCAGAACATAGACAAAATGATCCTTCTTCACTTCATATCCCTTGATATTTGCCCTTTGATCGATGACAGAGAGCGCCATCTCCCGCAGTTCCTTCATATTGATCTCAACGTCAAAATGTCCTGCATTACAGAGAATCGCTCCATTTTTCATGCGCAGGAAATCTTCCTTCCCGATCACATCTGCACATCCGGTAACTGTCACAAAGAAATCTCCGATCTCAGCAGCCTGGCGCATGGGCATAACCTCAAAGCCGTCCATTACCGCCTCGATGGCCTTGATGGGATCCACCTCCGTGACAATTACCTTGGCTCCCAGGCCTTTTGCCCGCATGGACACACCCTTGCCGCACCAGCCGTAACCGGCCACCACCACATACTTTCCAGCCACAATCAGATTTGTGGTGCGGTTGATACCATCCCAGACAGACTGCCCGGTACCATAGCGGTTGTCAAACAGATGCTTGCAGTCTGCGTTGTTGACCATGACCATCGGAAATTCCAACTCCTCCTTCTGCGCCATCGCCATCAGACGGATAATGCCTGTGGTCGTCTCTTCGCATCCTCCGATCACATAAGGCAGCCGATCACGCATTTCTGTGTGAAGCATATGCACCAGATCGCCGCCGTCATCGATGATAATCTGACAGTTGTGCTCCAACACCTTCCGGATATGCCGGTTATATTCTTCCTCGGTGGACGCATGCCATGCGTAGACACGCAGGCCCGCCTTTACCAGCGCCGCAGCCACATCATCCTGGGTGGACAGGGGATTGCTGCCCGTAATGTACATTTCCGCCCCTCCGGCAGCCAGCACCTTACAAAGATAGGCCGTCTTCGCCTCCAGGTGAATGGAGAGTGCCACGCGAATGCCCTCGAAGGGCCGCTCTTTTCCAAAATCCTCCTCCAGGCTGCGCAGCAGCGGACAGTTCTTTCTTACCCAGTCGATCTTGTGCTCGCCGGATTCCGCCAGATTGATATCGCGAATTTCATAATCCATATATTTCTCCTCCGATCTCTTTTGCTTTGCCTCCCGGCAACCAGTCGAAAATATTATAGCCGAGATCGGGAGGCCTTGCAATTCTTTTATAAAGACGGCCGGCTACGACAGTCTGCAAAACGTTCCATCCAGCGGCTCAAAGCCCCGTCGCTGCGGCAGTTCCCGACCCCCTGTTCCTTTACATAGGCCTTGGAAGCCGCAATCTCATCCCGGTCAAAGAGATACCTCAGGACTCCTGTGCCGGAAGCGCTTCTGGCAAAAGTCTCCTCCAGTGTTTTTGCGTAATCTTCTTCCCCGTACCAGGCGCTGTCCTCATAGAGTCCCCCGTCCGCATGACTTGTCTTATCATAATTTTCCTCATCGATAAAGCGCACATACTCCGGGACGCCGGTAATGCGCTCATCCGTTACCTGTACACGGATATCCCGATAAACGGTATTCCCCACGCTGTCTGTTGCCTGATAGGTAACGGTACACCAGCCGATCCTCCCAAGATCAAGAAGATCCTCCGGAGAAAAATTGAGCAAAACCAGTCCGATCCCCGGTTCCAGCCTGCCGTCCTCCCGATCTGACGCCTCCGCCGTACGCAGCAGTTCCTCCTCGGAGGCCATGCCACTCTCCACCTGTTGAGCGGTAAACTGCCGATCCTGTGCGTCAATTACAGGGAACTGATCCCATACGGCATAGAGCATAATGACCGCGCCACTTTCCCAGGTCTTCCCCGCCTCGTCCGCCAGCATCTTAACCGAGAGTGTCTCCCCGTCTCTGTAGGCGGCGTAAACGTCCGTCTGCTCCAACGTCCATCCCTGGAAAGAACATGCCATGGCATCATTTACGAACGTATTCTTCGGAAGCGCAATTTCCTGCTCATATTCAATCCCTTCAATGGCAGACATACTTCCTCCGGTGGCCCCGTTTCCGTCAAAGACAATCGTGTAAACCGGTTTTTCCTCGGGAACCTTTACCGGTTCCCATCTGGCCTGCAGATTCCGGTCGGTGGAAACCGTTACGCGGTCTCCGGGTTTTCCCACATAAACTCCCCGGTCATACCATCCACCCAGCACATAACCGTCCCGCGATGCGTTCGGAAGCGTAATCTCCCTGTCCCTGTAAACAGCCCGGAGAGTGACCACGCTCCCGTCCACAAAGGTCAGATCCTGGAATGGCCGATCCGGCTGATAGAGATCTGTCGCTGTCACATTTGCCCAGGTATGATTGGAGGAGAAGATCCGTCCTTCGTTGACGCCGTAATTCAGATAATGCTCCATCAGCTTCCATGGATTATATCCGAAGGCCTGCATCAAATCGCCGTAAGTGTTGGCATAGAACCCGCAGTTTGTGATCTCCGTGGTATTGCGGGCGGATCCCCATATATAGCCGTCCCATCCCAGTCCAAGCTGCGTCTGGTTGTTCCAACCCAGGAACTCCGACGTCACATCCTGCCCTCCGGTTTCTGCCGTCCCTCCGTTCGCGTCATAGGTTACCCGGAATTTCCGTTCAAACCATGGCGATCCTGTGCCATTACTGTACTGGCTCGGAACAGTCCCCACCGTATCTCTGCAGGACAAGACCAGACTGTTGATAAAGGAGAGCACACCGGAATCCACATAAGTGGAGCCGGTCATATCACAGTTTACCCGATACTGCGCATTTCTCCACTGTACCTGAAGATGATTCCAGGAAAAACCCGCGCCAATATACATCTGCACCCAGTAACCTGGATTTCCAGGACTGTCGGCGCTGTTTAGCGGATACCAGGCGTCCGGAATGTTGTGTACTTCCTCCACTGCAGGCACCGTTCCGGAATGCCCCATCTCCAGCCCATTCCAACCGTGGGGGACCAACCCGAGTTCCGCTGTTCGGATCAGAATGTAGGGCGTATAGTCTTTGACTACCACATTCTGCATATTGACAAAGGCCGTGTAAAGTCCCCAACCGGTATAGCCATAGGATACGGAAATCGTTCCGAGCCCCATGCTATTCCAGTCCGTGCTCACAATCGCTCCGTCGCTGTCCCTGCAGCAGATAAACGCCATCTCGGTATAGCCGTAATCCTGCGGATTCCCCAGAGCCGAAACCATAAAAGACTTGTTCTTCGTGGCCGGCGCCGCTCCACGGTAAGGCTCCTTTACCAGAGTCGTCGTCTTTTTCTCTACGCCGCCGGCATAAACAACATCTCCCTGATCCGGTCCGGGAAATCCCGGAAATGCGCAGCAGACCGCAGCCAGAAAGACTGCGGCCAGAAACAATGCCGGCCAGACAGACGGAATCCTGCTATTCCCCGGACACCGCCCCCGCAATATTCCTTTTTTCTGACATATTTCTCTCATAAACAGTCTCCTTCCTCAATGCCAGACAATCTGATCCCACATCTGAGGATGTTCCCGGATATAATCCAGTCCGGCTTCCACATCGCCGCCAGTATACATGGCTCCATCCTCCATGATATCGCCCACCTGATACTGTTCTGACACGGTCTCCGACGAATTCTGATTCTTCTGAGATCCAGTCTGGGACTGACCGGACTGTGTCCCCTGCCCTGCCGCCTGGTTCTGCGTATCTGCCTGACCCTGGTCTGATGTCTGATCCTTATCGGTTGTCTTTTCCTGACCTGATGTCTGACTCTGACCGGGTGCCTGCCTTTGAGACGCCGTCTGACTCCGGCCGGATGCCTGCCCTTGAGACGCCGTCTGACTCCGGTCTTCTCCCTGACTCTGCTCCGCCGTCTGGCTTTGCCCTGTCGTCTGCTCTTCCGGCTGCCGTTCATCGTTCTGACCCTGAGAATCCTCCGATGCCGCGGACTGGTTCGGCTGCCCCTCCGTTTTTTCTGCCGGTTCCTCCTTATGGTTCTTCGAATCAGAACGGCTGCCCCAGATACCGGCCGCTGCCATCGTTACCAGAACCGCTGCCATTACCCCCGCCGTTGCGCGGATAGCCACTGTTTTCCTTTTCATATCATCCCTCCTGAACTTCAGTCTTCGCGAAATACTGCCACATATGTCTTATTTTCTGTCACTTCTCCCGGAAATTCCGCCGGTTCTCCGGTATCGCTGTCCCGCCAGTAGGCAAAGGTCTTTCCCGGCTCCTCCGGATCCATCGGCCGTTTGCATGCCTCCCCTTCCAGAAGACCGTACTGCTTGTAGAGCCTGTCTCCCACATAGTAGGAGATCACGACCTCCTGCTTTTCTTCCTCCTGCTCCAGAATAGCTGTGGCATCACAGGTTACCGTGCCTATCCTTCCATTCGGATGGGTAAAAGTTTCCTTTACCGCCACGGAAAGCAGGCCTTTTTCCACATCTACCCCCATCACATCCACCTGGATCGTGAGATGATCATCCGTCGCATCTCCGCTGCCCGCATGCACCCGTTCCAGCAACGCCTGGCAAAAATCGGCTACAAACTCCTCCTGACTGCCAATCGTATACTTTTTCGTGGTGCAAAGGTTGGTCATCGTTTCCTCCACCGCGGCGCTCAGCGCCTGGTTCAGTTCATTCTCCCGGCTGCTCCTCCCCTCCACGGTAAGGATCGCCACCAGCGACAGAATGATGATAAATCCGGCCATCAGCCCAAAAACTGCCTGTTTCAACCGCTTCTACCTTCTCCTTTCCGCTCTTTGGTCTCACACGCTTTTCGCATCACGCACTCAGAAAACTTCCTGTATAAAACAGAAACATATCGCTGAGCGGTCCTGCCATAACCGCCGCAAAAATCCCGATAAGCAGTCCTGCGGCCACAACCGCGAGAATCGCGTTTCCATACTGTCTGAGAATCTCCTGCATAACCATTCCTCCTTTTCCATCTAAAAAGAACTGAGCTGCGCGATCGTCCAGAGCAGGACGCCGCAGATTCCGCTGCCGGCAAAAAAATATACCAGCCCGATTCCAAACTGTTCTGTCAAAAATTTCATAATCGGTCTCCTCCTGTCATATTTCTGTCTTGTCTCTACCGAATGGCATACTGCGTCACATTTGCGCGGGCGATCCCTGTCAGGGGAATCCGGAAAGGATACTCCAACTGCAGACTGCCATACTTGACCTCCGGCTGTCCTGCCTTCTCGGACACCTCCACGGTCAATTCATACCCCCGGTCCGTCGCGTCCCGACGGCACTCCTCAATGACCGAACCCGCGAAATCGCTGTTCTCAATTCTGGAAGCGCAGTCCGCCGCAAAGGCTCCCGCGTTTCTCGCATTGACGGAGGCTGCGATCAGCCCCGCTCCCAGCAGCAGCAACAGCAAAGCGAAAAACATCCCAACAAAAGATTTGATAATCGTCTCCATTACGACCTCCCTACTCTAAATTCCCGGTGCGTACTGTCCCAGATACAGCACCATCAAGACCAGCATATCCACAATAATCTTTCCGCCGCCGGTAAGCTGAGGCGCCAGGAACAGCGCGTACATTCCGGCCAGGGAATCCTCATTCTTCATCTTCTGGGCCTTGTCCATCATCAGCTGATTCCTCCGGATAATATCCGCGATCTGGAAGGAGGCATCCCCGCCGGTTCCCTCTGACAGAGAGTACAGCATCTTCATGGAAGATCGCACCTCAGGCAGGGTAAACGCTCCGAGAAAATGCAGGTAAGGTTCCATGGAGGCCGGCTTCTCCCGCAGTTCCTCAAGGAAATCCCTCAGGGCCGGTTTCAACACCGCCGGCGCATCCTCATAGGATTTGAACATGGCCACCTGTACATTCTCGCTCTGCAGAAGCAGCGACACCTGCATCAGCCATTGGGGAAAATGTTTCTCGATGGCCCGGGTCACGTTCTTTGCCGCGATTCTCCGCTGCATGGCCGCCACCGGTCCCCGTCCCGGCTTCTCCATCAGGATCCGATACTGCCGCAGAACATCCTTCTCATCGCCATCCTCCTCCCGCAGAAATTCGGCGGAGAGTTTCCGGTCCGCACGGTAGAAAATGTAGAAATCAATCATCAGAACAGCCAGCGTTACCACTTTTGTCAACGCTACCTGCTCCACGGGAATATTCAGACTTCCCGCCAGCATGGAGATCAGAGAGCACAGGAGTAACGACGTGGCGATGGACAAAAATACTCCCATGCGCTGCCGTTTTCGTTCATTGAGCAGCTCATAAACCCGATCCGCCCACATGCGCCTGGTCTCCAGCATCAGAAAAACCGGCTGCCCATATTCGCCACCGTTCTTTTCCACCTGCAGAGCGAACCGATGCATCATCCGAATCTGGGACGCCGGATATGCCTCCTCTATGATCTCCAACGCCTGCCGTTCCACCTGCTCCTCCTCATAAGTGTGCAGGATATGTTCCCTCGACAGAAGAAGGGTATCCCGCATCCTCCCCTCCTCAAAAAGCTGCGTCACATCCTCCAGGGTTGTCAGAATCTTGCCGGATTTCTGAAAGGAGTACAGAAACTGCTCCATATAAATATTCACATCGGAAAAACGCTGCTGTTCATACCGGTTCTTGTAAAGATTCCGCAGGAAGAACGGAAGCAGCAGACACACCCATACACACAGTGCCAGCAGATACCACCCGCCCAGAGAAAAGTACCATCCCAACAGAAAGCTTGCCGCAGCCGCTACCCCATAGCGGACAAAGCTCTTCCTCATATCAAATACATAACCGTATTTGCAGAGTTCTTCCGAGAGTCGTCCCCCTGCCGCCAGTCTCTTTTTGCTGCTTCCTTTCCGCTTGCGCGCCTCTTTATTACCGGTCTTTCTATTCCTGTCTTTCATTTTTCCTCCCTTCTGTTCCGTCTTCTCGCCTCCTTCAAGCGCTCGGCAGACAATATCCCCTCATCAGCCACCAGATCCAGATAATTGATCCCGTCCTCCCGGGAAAAGAAACAGATCTGATCGATATACCGCCGGATCGCCACCGTCCCGTCCGGTTCTCTGACCTCCCGACAACTGAGCAGCACGCCCACATCCAGAAAGCTGTAAATATCGTTCTCAAAGCGCCGGGCATCTCTTCGATTCCCTGCCATATTCAACATCCGGTCCGGGATCTTCCGCACATCGTCAGTGTGAAGCGTGGTAATTCCCCGGACGCCGGTGCTGAACCCCTCAATCAGATAGACCACCTCGCTGGAGCGGGTCTCCGAGAGCATGATCCAGGAGGGATTCAACCGCAGACAGGTCCGTATGGCGCCGGTGTAATCCATCTGATCATTGATCCGCAATTCCACCGCGTCGTTCTGGGGATGCAGTTCCTTGAAATGCCACTCCGGTGTATCCTCGATGGTAATAACCCTTTCCTTCGGGGAGATAAACCCCGAAAAAAATTTGGCGCACTCGGTCTTACCCACCCCGGGCTGCCCGCAGAAAACAATATTTTTCCGCTCCTTTACGCACTGTTTCAGCAGTTCCAGTATCTCCGGCGTGCAGAATTTCTCCCGTAGCATTTTCTTCTCATTCAGGCGCACATAGGGAAGCGACTTACGGATACACACACAGCGCCCCGAGAGCGCCACCGACTCATGGACAATGGTAATACGCAGAGTCTGCGTCTCAGCCTCCAGAACCGGAGACTGCTTATTGAAAGGTCTGCTGACTGTATTGGACACTCTCTGGGAAAACTGCTCCAGGAAGGCCAGGGTAATCTCCAAAGGCTCCCTCCAACGCCGGTTGTCGCAGTCCGTCAGCCAGAGCATCCGTCCGTTGTAGTCGATATCGGTAATGCGGTCGTCCCGGATAAACGGGTACAGCACACCGAAAAAATCTTTTTCATCCTCTATCATTCGTTCCTCATTTCTCGCGGGCCTTGCCGGGAAAGCAGCGCCGCCTCTTTCGTAACCGCCGCGCCGCGGCCTGCTTTCCCCTTTCCCGGCCCTCCTTCTCGTCTGTCTGGGGCGGCGGCTCCCAAAAAAATCAGAGTCCTGCCGCGCTGTTGGCAGAGTCAAAGAAATTCTCGATCAGATCGGTAAACGCCTGACCGACCACGCTGGTACCGTCGGTACCGATGACTGCCGTCACTACCGTTACCAGCGCCACCACCGCAACGACTGTAATAATCGCCGGGCCATATTCTTTTAAAATATCCTGCATAGGCCGTTTCCTCCTTTCTTGTGAAATTTGGTTTGTTTGAAAATGTCGGGCGAGATGCCCTGAGAAATCGATGTGCGTGAAGCACAAAGAAAATAGAGTACAGCGGGAAGTATTGTTCCCTCGCTGTGTAGATAATTGTAGCAACTCTTTCCGGGAAAATCAATGCACAAAACGGATATGATTTCCCTTGAAATTGCTTTATTTTTTCCCTTTTTTACAAAAGTAACTTTCCCAAGTTTTTCGGCCGCCCTTTACGAATTTCTCCTTTTCTTCTATAATATCTTCTATACAAAATTCCATAAACAACAGAAAAGGAGACATGATTTTATGGCACAGAATCCTATCGTTACCATTGAAATGGAAAACGGCGACGTGATGAAGGCGGAACTTTATCCCGAAATCGCCCCCAATACCGTAAACAATTTCATCTCCCTGATTCAGAAGGGCTTCTATGACGGTGTGATTTTCCATCGCGTCATCAAGGGCTTTATGCTGCAGGGCGGAGATCCCGACGGCGTAGGAACCGGAGGCCCCGGCTACTGCATCCGCGGAGAATTCTCCCACAACGGCTTCAAAAACGATCTGGCACACACCCCCGGCGTTCTCTCCATGGCACGCACCATGGTTCCCGATTCCGCCGGCAGCCAGTTTTTTATCATGCACGAGGCGGCTCCCCATCTGGACGGCGAGTATGCCGCTTTCGGAAAGATTATCGAGGGCATGGATGTGGTAAACAGGATCGCCGAGACGGCCACGGATTACCGGGATATGCCCCTGGAACCCCAACGCATGAAAAAGGTTACCGTAGAGACCTTTGGTGTGGAATATCCGGAACCGGAGAAGTGCTGAGCATAACATTTACAGCCTTCTCTTTCGAGCCTGGCAGAGACCGGATCTGCCAAAGGCCATGACCAAAAACGGGTCCCTGCCTTTCGGATGAAAGGCAGAGACCCGTTTTCTGATACCGGAAATTTACCGTCTGCCGGATCAGACCTCCGGATACCCGTCCGGCGCCTGACGCTCTGACTGAAGACCTCAGTCCAGCTTCTCCAGCACTTCTTTCGCCGCGTTCAGATAGAGATTATCCGTAAAACAGATCTTTCCGGCATCCGCCGCCTGGGCGAACTCGCGATTCATAGGCATCTTGCCTAGCACCGGAATGTTCAGTTCCTTCGCCACATCTTCAATATGGCTCTCTCCGTAAATATAGATTTTCTCCCCACAGTTTGGACACTCCACATAGCTGTAATTTTCCACAACACCCAGCACCGGAATGTGCATCATCTCCGCCATGTTATAGGCCTTCTTCACGATCATCTGCACCAATTCCTGGGGCGAGGTAACCACGATGACGCCGTCCACCGGAAGGGACTGGAACACCGTCAGGGGCACATCGCCGGTTCCCGGAGGCATGTCCACAAACAGGTAATCCACATTTCCCCACTGCACATCGGTCCAGAACTGCTTAACCGCTCCGGCGATGATGGGCCCTCTCCAGATGACCGGAGCCTCCTCATCCTCCAGAAGCAGATTCACAGACATGATCTTCGTCCCGTCCGCCGCCTCGATGGGGAAAGATCCCTCGTCATTTCCCACTGCCGGCCCGTGCACGCCAAACATCTTCGGGATCGAGGGCCCGGTAATGTCCGCGTCCAGAATACCCACCGAATAGCCGGCCCTGCGCATGATCCCCGCCAGGCTGGATGTCACGAAGGATTTTCCGACACCTCCCTTGCCGCTGACCACGCCGATCACGTGACGGATGTGGGAGTTGGGGTTTGCCGCCTCCCGGAAATCCGGCTGCTGCCCGGACGCCGAAGGGCATCCCTCACAGCTCTCTCTCGAACACTCGGATGCTCCAGCGCATCCCTGTTTTTCCTCTGCCATTTTCATTTCCTCCTGCTCTTTCCATTCTTCGTTATTTTTTTCATTTGCGCCCTGCGCTCTCCTTTCGGGAAAAAATTTCCCGCAGGCTCTCCCGGTAAGGGGGCCTGGCCACGCCGTACTCGGTCACGATCCCGGTAATCAGACTGTGGTCTGTCACATCAAAGGCCGGATTATAGACCTTGATCCCCTTTGGCGCCATGGGTTTTTCATACCACATCTCCGCTACTTCCTCCGGTTTACGCTCCTCGATGACAATATCGTCCCCTGTCAGCGTCTCCATGTCGATGGTGGATGTAGGGGCACAGACATAGAAGGGAACGCCGTACTGCCTCGCTGCCAGAGCCGCCATGGATGTGCCGATTTTATTCGCCGTGTCCCCGTTTGCCGCCACCCGGTCGCAGCCCACAAACACCGCGTCAACCCAGCCGTTTTTCATGACCATGCCGGACATATTGTCGCAGATCAGTGTGGTGTCGATGCCGGAGGCAGACAATTCAAAGGCCGTCAGCCTGGCTCCCTGCAAAAGGGGCCGGGTTTCGTCGCAGAACACCCGCAGATGATACCCTCTCTCCTGTCCCAGATAGATGGGAGCTGTAGCCGTCCCGTAGCGCACGGCCGCCAGCTTTCCCGCATTGCAGTGGGTCAGGATGCCGTCTCCGTCCCCGATCAGGGAAAGCCCATACTCTCCGATCTTTCTGCAGACGGCGATATCCTCATTCCGGAGAGCCTCCGCCTCAGCCTTCAGATCCTCCCGAATCTCCGAGACGCTTCTCCCCGCCTCATGGGAAGCGCGCACCACGCCATCCATGCGCTTTAACGCCCAGGAGAGATTTACCGCCGTGGGCCGGGAGGAATCCAGATAGTCCTTCTGCCGGACAAATTCCCGGTAGAAACTGTCAAAGTCATCCATCGGTATTTCCTTTGCCAACACATAGATCCCGAAAGCCGCCGCTACGCCGATAGCCGGCGCGCCGCGCACCTTGAGAAGATAGATCGCGTCCCAGATCTCTTTTGCCGTATGCAGGGAGATCCGTTCAACCGTTCCCGGCAGCTTTGTCTGGTCGATGATGACCACGGCGTCATGCTCGTCGTCCAGGGCCACCGTGTCCACATCCATCAGGCTGATCTCCTTCGCGGCATTACCCATATCCGTCCTGTTGATCGTCTCCATTTTCTCCTCTCCTCCCATCTGACTCCCGTATTTATTATTATAGGAAATTAAATTTTTTTGTAAATACAAAACCTGACTTGCACCCGTCAAAATACATTTGTATTTTTCCTTTTCCCATGCTATATTTAAATTATATTAAATCTACTTCATTCATAGTTTTTGGGAGGATATGAGTATGAGAAATGACAGCCTGGAATACCTGACCTCGGAACACGCATCGCTGAAGCCCCTGCGAATCTATCAGTTCAACGGAGAAATTTACGAATGTATACCGAGCACCGACCGTGAAAATTTCTGGCTGCGGAATCTGAAGACAGGGGAAAAAGAACGCCTGGAAACGTCCCTTACCATTACGCGGAAGGATGATATCCACGACATCACAGACGATTACATCAGAGAACACCCCGACTACGCCGCAAAGCGGCTGGATAAGGCAAGGGAAGCTCTGAGCCAGGCCAAAGATTACTTCGAGGCGCGCCGCCTTTTGGAGCCCCTGGCGGAAAGCGGCGATCCGGAAGCCCAGTATCTGATGGCCTACTGCTACACCAAAGCTTCCAATCCCGATCTGTTTCCCCCGAAGTATGTAAATATCTATCTGGAAAAAGCTGCCGCCCAGGGCCATCTGAAGGCCCAGTATTTTCTCGCCCAAAATTACCGCGTCGGATTCAACGATACCGAAGACCCCGTGCTGTCCGCCAAATGGTATGAGGAGGCCGCCAAACAGGGGCATGCGAAAGCGGCGGCGTTTACCGGCATGAATCACGAGACCGGCGTAAAAGGGCTCTACCCGGCAGATCCAAAGGCCGCCTTCCACTGGTATCAGATTTCCGCCGAGGCAAGCGATCCCCTCGGCCTCTATTACCTTGGTCTTGCCTACGAGAATGGCGTCGGCACAAAAGCCGACCGAAAAAAAGCCCTGGAATGTTACCGGAAGGGCGCGGAACTGAAACATAAAAATTGCACCTTCCGATACGCCTATATTCAGGATCCCGTTTACGGTTTCCCGGAGTTTGCCAATGGGGAAGCCGCACTGAAATGGTACTATGAAGCCAAAATTCTGCGAGATGCGCGGGCCTCCCGTTACCTCGGCCTGCATTACGCCAACGGCACCTGCGGCAAGGACATCAACCCTCGCAAGGCCCGGGAACTGTTCTTAGACGGCGCCAGCCTTGGCGACGCTCCCTGCGCGGCCGCAGCCGGCCGGGACTACCTTTACGGGGATCACGGCGCCAAGCAGGATCTGTACCAGGCTTACCGCTTATGCAGCCAGGCCGCGGAGGCCGGCGACACCACCGGAATGCTTTTGCTGGCACACTATTATCTGCTCATCTCCGAAACGGAGGAGCATCTGGAAAAAGCCGTGGAATGGGGCAAAAAAGCAAAGGCGAATGGCGGTAATGCCGATCCGTTGTTGGAGGAAGCCCAGAGACGCCTGAAAGAACTCCGAGAGGAGGAAAAGAAGAAAACAGGGCTGTTCGGACGGAAGCGCAGGTAAAATCTCCGATTTTTCTTGCCAAAGAGAGAAAAATATACTATTCTATCCTTTGTGCATCGTAACCATTCAGAAAGGAAAAGACTATGAAAAAGAAAATGAGTACAGCCTATATGGTTGAGTTGGCAGTACTGATTGCCATCATTCTGATCATGGCTTTTACCCCAATTGGCTACATTCGGACTCTCGGACTGGAGATTACCCTGATCGTAGTACCTGTGGCGGTAGGAGCCGTAACTTTAGGACCCATGGCGGGCCTGATTCTCGGCACGATCTTCGGAATTACCAGTTTTATCCAGTGCTTCGGCATGAGCGCTTTCGGCGTCATGCTGCTCTCCATCAATCCGGTATTTACCTTTATCGTCTGCGTACCCACGAGAATGCTGATGGGATGGCTGACCGGACTGATCTTCCAGGGACTTCGGAAGGGATCCGCCACGAAAAAAATCGCGTGCCCTGTTTCCTGTCTGGCAAGTCCCCTGCTGAACACGCTGTTTTTTATGAGCGCGATCTGCATCCTGTTTTACCAGACAGACTACATCCAGTCGCTGGTGACCTCCTTCGGGGCATCAAACGCACTGGCCTTCGTCATCGCCTTCGTCGGCTTTAACGGTCTGGTTGAGGCTCTGGCTTCCTTCATAGCGGGAACCGCCATCGCCCAGGCTCTGCTGGTTGTCATGCGGCGCAGCGCGAAATAAGCGCAGACAGAAAAGAGCAGAACATAAAATTTTCAATAAATAATTTCAATAATAAAATATACGGTTACGGCACAAAACCAGGAAAATACGCCGGAAGAAAGCCCTCAGAGGGGACTTTCTCCCGGCGTTTACTCGTTCCAGCCACAGCCCATACTGTCTGCCACACGCTGAACAGGCTGTCTACTATCTCTGAATACTCTTCCTGCATGGGCAAAAAATATCTACTGGCCCATGGAATCTCTATTTATCAGAAAACGCCGCCGGTATTTCAGTTCCGCGTAGTCGCCGATCCGCTTCATGCACCACACGTCCGACGTTCCTCCGATGATCCCCGCCAGCGGAATGGTCTGCAGGAACTTCATGTACAGAAGTTTCTTTGAGAGAGCTCTCGCCGTGCGTTCTGTCTGCTCTTCCGCAGATTCCTTCCATACCGCTCCACTTTCGATAACATCGTTGAGTTCCCGATCTTTTCTGCGCAATTCCTCGCCCCAGCACATAGCGTTTTCCATAAGTTTCAAAATAAAAATCCGCTCCCACTCACTCTCGTAATTGTATCCATAATATTCCGCGATCTCATAAATGCTCCGAAGCAGTGCTCCGACAAAAACAGGGATATCCGGCACGCCGATGCCCAGCGCTCCCAGAACACCGCCCTCCACGGCGGAAACCGCAAGATGAATGCCCTTTGCTTTTTCCGCCTCACGGCGGGATTTTGCAGCTATTTCCATTTTTTGCTTATTTCCATTCGAGAGTTCCCGCTCTGCTTCCCGATGAGCCAGACGGATCTTTTCCTTCGGGTAGGTCTTCTCAATAAAGCCGGTTCCCTTCTCAAAAACCAGAGCAAAAGCCTTGTCAAAAGCTTTGTTCAGCACCTCCTGCATATCGTCCGGCATAATCTCCGCCGCTTTTTTGTTGACAATATTTTCCCGCTTCCTGCTGTGGCTTCTCAAATAAGTCACTTCATCCGCCCGGAGTCGGTTCCACTCTTTACGCCATTCCCGCTGCTGCGCCTGATACTCCATATCACATCTCCCGTCACACAATCTCGTACTCGGCTTCCGCCAACACCTTCAGAGCCTTTTCATACTGTTCCCCTTTTGTCAGAATATAGTCGGTATTGTAGGTGGAGACCGCGAAAATACCGATCTCATATTCCGCCAGAATCGTCGCGATTTTCGACAGAATCCCAATCAGGGAGAAATCCAGAACCCCCTGTATCTTCATGGCTTTCCATCCGTCATCCCTCTTGATGACATTTTCCGGGACCTGATCCGTCGGGCAGACCAGCGACTGTTCCTCCGGCGTCCTGCCGACAAAACAGTAGGGCGTCTCCCAGTTTACACCGGAATAGTCCGTTACCTGGCATACGGAAAAATCACAGTCGATCCGCTCTATCCGCATCTTTGTCCAGCCCATAACAAATTCTCTCTCGCCTGTGGCTTCATCTACTCCCTCCTCCAAAATCGCAAATCCTTCCCTGCGATAGAAGGAAAGAGCCCGGGCATTTTTCTCATACACATGCAGCCGCAGATATTCCCGCTCCGCTTTCACAAAATCCATCAACGACTTCCCGATTCCCCGGGATCTTGCCTCATCCCGGACAAAAATCCCCTCGATATCTTCATCGTTCAGCCCGATAAATCCCTGCGGTTCGGCTTCACTATCCTTGGCTTCATTGCCCTCGATCCGGCCGCCCGAATTTCCGGTTGCCGGTTTTTCCTCCCAGATATAAACCTCCGCCAACGGAAACAGCTCCTTTACCGCCGCAAGATTTCCCTCCCAATAGGCGGCCGGAATAAAATCATGGGCCTGTCGGTTGGCGTCCAGCCAGATCTTTGTCACGGCATCGAGATCCGCCGCTTCCATAGGCCGTATCCTGCCCTCCTGTCTCTTCCGATAAGTCTCCAATGCCTTCTCCTCCACTTCCCTTACAAAAGCATCCTTCCCGTCACAGTAACGTTCAATATCATAAGGATATTTTTCTGCCAGTTCTTTTTTCAAGCGGCCATAAACCTCCCGCGCTCTCTCATGGGTTCTCATATAGTCCCGGAACGCCAGGTGCCTGTCTATATTTTTTCTGTCATTCTCCGCAAAAATATGGATCTGATGAGTCCGCTCATCTCCTCCCTTTCGAAGATAGCGTCTGCCCGGGATGCCAAACTCCCCGAGATACTCATAGCCGACCTTCTCAAAATCTTCTGCCGTACAATCCGCCTCCTCCAGGGATTTCACTCCTACCAGAATGTCGATGATCGGCTTCGCCGCCAGACAGGGCACGGACGTACTTCCGATATGATGGATTTCAACGCAGTTTTCCCCGAGAATACTCCTTATGATCCGGCTCTCCTTCCCATAGGCCTCTTCCCAGGCCGGATCATAATCTACTACTACTACATGCTGGGGCATGATATTCTCCTTTCTTATCATCTGTGTCTCCTGTGATCTATCATAACAAATTACCCTCCCTTTCTCCAGCAATTTTCCTCTCTGAAAATCTATGCTTTTGAACCATTCCATTTTATTTGCCAGAGCAGGATTTTCGGATGAAAAGCAGGATGTCTGAAAAGAAGAAAATTTTTAAAAAAAACAGGCCGGCATTCCGCCAGCCTGTTTCTCTATGTTTCTCTCTGTTTTACTCTTCCTGATCTTCTGATGATCCGCAGCTTATTTCGCTGCAGCGTCCGCTTTCAAAGCCTCGGTCAGCATCGGAACGATCTTGTTCAGATCGCCGACGATTCCGTAGTCAGCCACATCGAAGATCGGAGCGTCCGCATCCTTGTTGATGGCGATGATGATATCGGACTCCTCCATACCAGCTACGTGCTGGATTGCTCCGGAGATACCGATCGCAAAGTACACGTTCGGACGAACGGTCTTTCCGGTCTGGCCTACCTGATAATCCTGAGGCAGCCATCCGTTCTCAACAACCGCACGGGAGCAGCTTACCATACCGCCCAGCACATCCGCCAGATCCTGCAGCATCGCGAAATTCTCCTGACTTCCTACGCCACGGCCGCCGGATACCAGAATCTTGGCGTCCATGATATTCTGCACAGTGCCAACGGCCTTCACAATGTCGAGAATCTCCACATAACGGCTGTTCTCCTCGAATCCCGGATTGAATTCGATAACCTCAGCCTTCGCGCCCTTAACCGGCTCCAGCTTCTGCATAACGCCGGGGCGAACCGTTGCCATCTGGGGACGATTGTCCGGGCAGGCGATGGTCGCGATGGTGTTTCCACCGAAGGCGGGACGGGTCATCAGCAGCTGATTGTGCTTCTGCTCCTGACCGGGTGTGGGGTTCAGCGGGAAGTCGCCGATCTCCAGCATCGTACAGTCTGCGGTCAGACCGGTCTTCACTCTCGCGGATACGGTCGGTCCCAGATCACGTCCGATAGCGGTAGCGCCCACCAGCATGATCTCCGGCTTGTACTCGTTGATCACTGCTGCCAATGCATGAGCGTAGGGCTCTGTCTTGTAAACTTCCAGCATCGGATCGTCCACAACGATAACCTTGTCAGCGCCGTACTCGGCAAGCTGATCTGCCAGACCCTTTACATTGGAGCCCAGCAGCACTGCGGTCACATCGGTGTCCAGATCCTTTGCAAGCTCTTTTCCTTTTCCGATCAGCTCAAAAGCGATGGAACTGATCTCATTATCTACCTGCTGCGCGTATATAAATACGCCCTTGTATTCTTCTAATGCCATTTTTTTCACCACTTTTCCTTTTTATATTAGATTACGTGTTTCTCTTTCAACTTGCCCATGATATAGTCCACAGACTCCTGAGGATCCAGGGTAACCTTCTCGCCGGCGCCCTTGCGTACCTTGTCGGAAGCCTTTGCGATCTTGGTGGGAGATCCCTTCAAACCCAGATCGGAATCATCCACATCCTTTAAGTCTGCTCTGCCCCAAACGGTAACTTCTTTCTCGTCATAGGCGTCAAAGATTCCGCCAGGAGTCATATATCTCGGCTCGTTCAGCTCGGAAAGTGCTGTGATCAGACATGGCATTTTTGCCTTCAGCATGTGATATCTGTCTTCATACTGACGTTTTACAACTACGGAATCTCCGTCGATCTTGATATCCTCCGCATAGGAGATTACCGGGATTCCCAGATGCTCCGCGATCTGCGGTCCCACCTGAGCGGTATCTCCGTCGATGGCCTGACGGCCGGTAATGATCAGATCGTAATCCAGATTCCGGATTGCTCCGGCGATGGTGGTGGAAGTAGCCCAGGTATCTGCGCCGCCCAGCACTCTGTCCGTTACCAGAATCGCGTTGTCCGCTCCCATAGCCAGCGCCTCTCTCAGCACGTCGTCTGCCTTGGGAAGTCCCATGGTAAGCACGGTAACCTCTGCTCCCATCTCATCTTTGATCCGAAGAGCCGCCTCCAGTCCGGCCTTATCGTCCGGATTCATGATAGCCAGCATGGCTGCTCTGTCAAGGGTTCCGTCCGGGTTGAACTTTACGCCGCCCTTGGTATCCGGAACCTGTTTGATACATACTATGATTTTCATGTATTTTCTCTCCTTTATATTAGCTTTCTCAATCCGCGAAAAGCGCGACTATTTCAGCAGTGCGCCCGAGATAACCATACGCTGAACCTCGGAAGTTCCCTCGTAGATCTCTGTGATCTTAGCGTCACGCATCATACGCTCTACATCGTACTCACGGATATATCCGTAACCGCCGAACAGCTGAACAACCTCGGTAGTCACCGCCATTGCAGTCTCAGCAGCAAAAAGTTTTGCCTTTGCAGCCTCTACGGAGTAAGTCTTCTGGGTAGCCTTTGCCATCGCAGCCTTGTACACCAGAAGCTGAGCAGCCTCGATTCTGGTAGCCATATCAGCGATCTTGAACTGAGTGTTCTGCTGCTGAGCGATGGAACGGCCGAACTGCTTTCTCTCCTTGGTATACTCGATCACACGGTCCAGAGCGCCCTCAGCGATACCCAGAGCCTGAGCGGCGATACCGATACGTCCGCCGTCCAATGTATGCATGGCGATGGGGAATCCTCTTCCCTCCGGTCCAAGGAGCGCATCCTTCGGAATTCTGCAGTCCTCGAAAATCAGCTCATATGTAGAAGATCCGCGGATACCCATCTTCTTCTCCTTGGTTCCGAAGGAGAATCCGGGAGCTCCCTTCTCAACGATGAATGCGGAGAAGTTTTTCTTCTTTCTTCCTCTCTTGTCCTCTGTCACGCTGGTAATAGCGATTACAATGTAAACGTCAGCAACCTTACCGTTGGTAATGAAGCACTTGGAGCCGTTCAGCACCCACTCGTCGCCGTCTAATACGGCCTTTGTCTGAGCGCCCTGAGCGTCAGTTCCCGCGCCCGGCTCGGTCAGAGCGAAAGCTCCCAGTTTCTCGCCGGTTGCCAGCGGTCTTACATATTTCTGCTTCTGCTCCTCGGTTCCGTAGGTCAGAATCGGGTCGATGCACAGAGAAGTGTGAGCGGATACGATAACGCCGGTGGTGGCGCAGACTTTGGAGAGCTCCTCCACGCACATCACATAGGTCAGAGGATCGCATCCCTGTCCGCCGTACTCCTTGGGAACCGGAATTCCCATGAATCCGTACTTGCCCATTTTCTCAACGGTCTGTGCGGGGAACTGCTCTGTCTCGTCTGTCTCCTGTGCCAGAGGTTTTACTTCTGTCTCAGCGAATTCCTTAAACAGAGTCCTCGCCATTTCATGTTTCTTATCTAAACCGAAATCCATGATTTCTTTTCCTCCTAAATTATAATTTTTACTGAGCATCCACCGGGGTCTTGGTGCGGTCTGCGTTGTATATATAGAAGCCCTTTCCGGTCTTCACACCGAGATTGCCGCCGCGAACCATCTTGCGGATCAGCGGGCATGCGCGATACTTGCTGTCGCCGGTCTCTTTGTACAGAACGTCCATAATGGCAAGGCAGATATCCAGTCCTACAAAATCGCCCAACTCCAGGGGTCCCATGGGATGATTTGCACCCAGCTTCATAGCTGCGTCGATGCCTGCGATATCGGAAACGCCTTCCATCTTGATGAAAGCAGCCTCATTGATCATCGGGATCAGAATACGGTTTACAACGAAACCTGCCGCCTCGTTTACCTGTACCGGAGTCTTGCCGATCTCCTCGGAGATCTTCTTGATGGTCTCAACGGTCTCATCCGGTGTGTTCGCGCCTGCGATAACCTCGATCAGTTTCATGCGGTCTGCCGGGTTGAAGAAGTGCATACCGATCATCGGACGGCTCAGTCCGTTTCCGATCTCCGTGATGGAGAGGGAGGAAGTGTTGGATGCAAAAATGCACTCCGGCTTCGCGATCTTGTCCAGCTCCGCGAAAGTGGTCTTCTTTACGTTCATATCCTCAAAAGCAGCCTCAACGATCAGATCGCAGTCCGCGCAGAGATCTTCCTTCACACCCGGTGTGATCTTCGCGAGAATTGCGTCCACTGCCTCCTGTGTCATCTTTCCCTTGGTAACCAGTCTCGCATATCCCTTGGCGATCTTGTCCTTGCCGCCCTCAGCCCACTCCTGCTTGATGTCACAGAGTACCACTTCGTAACCGTCAACCTGTGCAAATGCCTTTGCGATGCCCTGTCCCATAGTTCCGGCGCCAATAACTCCAACTTTCATTGTTCTTACCTCCATAATGTCATATTGTATATGCGTCCCGGCCATTTGCCGGGACGTCTTTGGGCTGTCGCCCGTTTTTCCAGCAGTTTCTCTAGCAGTTCTTAAAGGGAACAACCTTCAGCTTCTTCTCCTTGTCTTTCTCCAGGAAATTGCCCATGCCGGCCTTCTGATCCTCCGTCTCGAAGCAGTCGCCGAAAAGTTTCTCCTCGATGACAATGGCCTGATCCATGTCTACCTGAAGTCCCTCGTTGATGGCCTTCTTGCAGTTGCGTACAGCAATGGGAGCCTGTGCGGCGATGCCTGCCGCCATCTTCTTTGCAGCTGCCATAAGCTCCTCCTGGGGATAAACCGCGTTTACCAGACCGATCCGATACGCCTCGTCCGCCTTGATGTTGCGGGCGGTGTAGATCATCTGCTTCGCCATACCTGCGCCGATCAGACGGGCAAGTCTCTGGGTTCCGCCAAATCCCGGCGTGATGCCGAGTCCTACTTCCGGCTGACCGAATACCGCATTCTCAGAGCAGATACGGATATCGCAGCTCATGGAGATCTCGCAGCCTCCGCCGAGAGCAAAGCCGTTTACCGCGGCGATGACCGGCAGCGGGAATGTCTCAAGTTTGCGGAACACGTCATTTCCTTTCTTTCCGAAAGCCTCTCCCTCCGCCTTGGTCAGGGTGCTCATCTCTCCGATGTCCGCGCCTGCCACGAAGGATTTCTCTCCCGCTCCCGTGAGAATCAGACAGCGCACCGTGTTCTGATCTACAGCGTCCAGCGTCGCGTCCAGCTCCTCCAGGACCTGGCTGTTAAGAGCGTTCAACGCCTTCGGACGGTTGATGGTAATAATTCCTACCATTCCTTCCACTTCATATGTAATAAATTCCATCGGTTCTTCCTCCCTTTACTTACAGTTACATGGAAATTTGACCGGCAGAACGCCGATCAAATTCCAGAACATGTTTCTTAGTATTTCTCAACGATGGTAGCGCATCCCATACCGCCGCCGATGCACAGAGTTGCGAGGCCTTTCTTCGCATCCTCTCTTTTTGCCATCTCATGCAGCAGCGTAACCAGGATACGGCATCCGGATGCTCCCACCGGATGTCCCAGGGCGATGGCACCGCCGTTTACGTTTACCTTGCTCATATCGAAGTTCAGGTCTCTCGCAACTGCTACGGACTGTGCGGCGAAAGCCTCGTTTGCCTCGATCAGATCCATGTCGTCGATGGTAAGGCCTGCGATCTCAAGAGCCTTTCTCGTAGCGGGAACCGGACCTACACCCATGATAGCCGGATCCACGCCGCCAAGAGCGCCTGCAACGAAAGTAGCCATCGGCTTAACGCCAAGCTCCAGAGCCTTCTCCTCGCTCATAACCACGATAGCGGCAGCTCCGTCGTTGATACCGGAAGCGTTTCCTGCTGTGATCAGGCCGCCCTCCTTGCCGGAGCAGCATTTCAGTCTCGCGAGAGATTCAGCGGTAGTTCCTGCACGAGGTCCCTCATCCTTCGCGAACATTACGGTCTCTTTCTTAACCTTAACGGGAACCGGAACGATCTCGTCGTCAAACTTGCCGGCGGCAATAGCGGCCTCGCACTTCTGCTGGCTGTTTGCGGAGAACTCATCCAGTTCTTCTCTGGTCAGACCGTACTTCTCAGCCACGTTCTCGGCGGTAATCATCATGTGATAGTGATTGAATGCATCGGTCAGAGCGTCGTTGATCATGGTGTCAACCAGAACACCGTTGTTCATACGATATCCGAAACGGGCCTTTGTAGCAGCAAAGGGAGCCATGGACATGTTCTCCATACCGCCGGCAACTACGATGTCCGCCTGGCCTGCCATAATCATGTTGGCAGCTTCATTTACACATTTCAGACCGGATCCGCAGACGATATTTAATGTCATCGCCGGAACCTCCACCGGAAGTCCTGCCTTGATAGATGCCTGACGGGCAACGTTCTGTCCCTGTGCCGCCTGGATAACACATCCCATCATAACCTCATCTACCTGCTCCGGCTTAACGCCTGCACGGTTCAGCGCTTCCTTGATGACAATCGCGCCAAGATCTGCTGCGGGAGTGTTGCTGAGGGCTCCACCCATCTTACCGATTGCGGTACGACATGCGCCTGCTAATACTACTTTCTTTGCCATAGTCTTTCTCCTTTTCATGTTCTTTTTAGGGGCTTCTCTCCCGGCTTTTCCGGGCTGCGCTGTCTTTGTTATTTTTTTCACATTGTTATTTTTTTAACAATCTTGCGCAAAAAAAAGAAGCACCAACTCTCATCGGTATAAAAATCATACCACAAAAAAAGCGGGCTTTCAACCCACTTTTTTATTTCCGCCACACTTTTTTATGAGGTTTTCCAATTCCTGTTCCACGGTTATACACCTCGCCGCGTATTTCATATTTTCCATGGAGGGATTGCACTCTTGCATCAGATAAGGATGCCCCACATATTCCAGCATGGTACGATCATTTTCATTGTCTCCGAAGGCAGCCATCTGCCCCGGCAGAATCCCCAGTTTTCTGCCCAGTTCCGCCAGCGCGCTGCCTTTCCCGGATCCGGGCAGGGTAAAGTCGATCCACTCCAGTCCGGAGACCACCTGTGAGAGCCTTCCGGCAAACTGTTTACCCAGGGCCTTTCCTGCGGTATCCCGGTCCTTCGGATTCGTGTAGAAGGACACCTTCACAACAGGTTCGGGAATTTCCTCCGGCTCCTTTATTACCGACACATCATTTTTTACCGTCTCCATCAGCAGCCGGCGGTAACTGTCATGCTTTGGAATGATGTAGCTGGTACGCTCTCCGGAAATCAGCACTTCGCAATCTTCCCTATCCAGCACTGCATGGGAAACCTCCATGGCCAGCTCCCAGGGAAACTCCCGCTTGATCATTGCCCTGTCATCCCTGATGACCACCGCCCCGTTCTCGCACAGATAAATCAGCCGGTCCGCCACCGGAGCGAACAGACGGCGCAGATTCGGATACTGTCTCCCGCTGGCCGGCACAAAATAGATGCCCCTGTCACAGAGTTCTCCGATCAGTTTCAGCGCTTCGCGCGTACATGTCTGAGCCCCGTGCAAAAGCAATGTCCCGTCCAGGTCACAGGCAATCAGTTTTATCTCATTCATATCCCGCAAATCCCTTTCCACTCTCTTTTTATCACAAACCGGCGCCGGTACGCACGGACAGGCATCTGTCCTTTCGACCGTATTGTCCCTTTGTACACCGACGCTATCATACCACAAAAGAGATCAGGGCAAAACCATCTTTTCGTTAAAAATTTCTCTCGAAATCGTAAATTCCGGCGTCCCCATATATCCCGGCGCCACTTCGTATTTTCCGAACACCAGCACAAGATTTCCATCCGCGTCAAAATAGAAGCTCTGGTCCGGATCAATCCGATCCAGTCCCCAGCCATATTCTTCTTCCCCGTAGATCCAGTAATACTGATTTTCATTCTCTGCCATCCTCTGGTGCATCTGTTCCTTAACTTCCTCACTGAAGACCGACACGTAGTCAAAATCGGGGGCAAACAGATCCGACAGGGTAACCAGCTGGCCGGTATCCTTATCAATATGATAGAAGTGATATTCCACAACGCTGCTTCCCGCCGCATGATAAATCATCAATTTCATGGTAAACCAGTGCTCATTGTTGGTAAGGATCTCATAGTCGATCATCAGTCCGGTATGGGCGTCCGGCATATCGGCAATGCCGTTTTCATACTCGGTCATCACTCTGGAAACCAGCGCGTCCACATCCTTGTTGATGCTTTCCACCGGCTCCTGCATCTGCCCGCTTCCCTCCAGCTCCGGCGCCTGTATATCCTCAAAATGGTATGCATCCTCCGTCTGCTTTTTGTACACGGAAGTGATCCGGATAATGTCTCCGATAACCGGAAGCTCCTGCATGGCATAGGAGACATCGGCGCTTACGTTAGGCAGCAGGAAAAAGACCAGTACAAAAGCCGTTGCTACGCTGGCGGCAACCGGCCGCCATCTTTTGCGCCGCCCAAAGGTTCTTTTTCCTTCCGTCAGCTCTTCCAGCGTCCGGTCAAAGCGCTCTGACACCTCCAGCGGTATGGTCGGGGCGCTTTTTTTCAACTCTTCACTGATACGGTCTAACGCATCCGTTCTCATCCAACGTCCTCCTTTTCCAGAAACTCTTTCAGTTTTCCCCTTGCCCGAGACAGGCGTTTTTTCGCGTTATCCTCCGATATGTCCAGTGTGCGGGCAATCTGTCGGATACTTAATCCTTCATAGTAATAGAGCAGAATCACGGTCCGATATTCCAGTTTCAAACCGTCCACCACCTCCCACAGTGTAACCTGCTCCACAAAATCCTGTTTTTGATCCGCAAGATCATACATCTCCTCAATATCTGTATGATATCTGCGTTTTTTTAACATGCGGAAACACTCGTTCGTCAGAATGCGCATCATCCAGGGCCGGAATTTTTCCATCATACTCAGCTCATCCAGATGCTCATAAGCCAGAATCAGGGCATTCTGCATGGCGTCCTCCGCGTCCTCCCGGTTCTTCATTATTCCAATCGCCAGTCCGTACATGGGCTGTTTGAGCTCCTCCACGTTCCGGCTGAACCATTTCATCTTCCATTTGTCTAACATAACTTTCCACTTTTCTCCCGGAAATCAGGGCGCCGTCTGCCCGTCCGCTCCCGCGGCCAGCCAGTCCGCCCAAACCTGATAGTATTTTCCCAACACATGGGTGGCGTCATTGGTATACCCTTCCGCCAGGTTTCCCGCCCCGTCGTCAAACAGAGGATTCACATCCACATAGCGAATCTGTTTCCCGTCCGCCAGCTTCGCGATCTCCTGATTGAAAAGATCAATGTTGGCGTTGTTGTAGATGGCATCCTGGGCGGAACGCTTCTGGGTCACATGCAGATTTGCCTCTATATAGATAACCGCGTCGGGCTGCCGCTGGCGCAGCGTATCAATGAAGCCGCCATACTTCTTTACAGTGGAATTCATCGGATACCCAAGCTCATTAATACCCAGCATCACGAAAATTTTACGGAATTTTTTACTGCTCAGCACCTCATCGAAGGAGACGTCTCCCATGCCCGCCACAGAAACTTTTTTATCATAAATATGATAGACGCTCATGCCGGAGTTGGCGAAAAAAGTGGCTCCCTGGATCTGCCCGTATTCCATGAGTCCCACAGTCCGGGAATCTCCGATAAAAAGCGTATCCTGAAAAAACTCCTCCCGGCTCTCCCCAGGCGCCTGCTGCTCTTCCCCGGAACTCTGCCCGGTTCCTCCCGTATTCTGCCCGCCAGCCTGCGGCTGTTCCCCTTCAGACTGTTCTTTCCCGGCTCCGTCCGCCTCTGCCGGCTGTTTTTCCAGCATCTGCTCAAAAGTTTTCTCCACTTCCTGTCTCTGGCTGTTCTGCCGCCGGTTTTCTTCTATTTTTCTTTGAAATACACCTGCCCCGGACAGCGAAAACGCCGCCACAAGGAGAAGAAGCAGCCCCCGCCGCCATGTTTTATTTACACGCTTTTTTTCCATATTTATCCCTCATTTGCACAATTCACGCTAAAACTGAAAGTACAGGAACGGATCGTTCATCCCCATATAAATCCCGTACAGCGAGCCCGCCAGCACGGCCAGAAGAATGACCCAGCGGACGCCCTGCCTTCGGATGGCAAAGAAAATCTTCTCCGGAATCCCCGTGGCAAACAACAGGCCGATGACCAGAAACACACCGTACTGCTGCAGATATTTCACAAAATCTCCGGCGAAAACATTGACGCCTCCTATCCCCACCAGACGTCCCAGGTAAATTCCAAGCTGCCCCAGGTCATTCACGGCGAAAATCAGCCAGGAAAGAGGTATCAGCAAAAACATATAGAGATGTCCCAGCCACCGTTTCTCATTAAGATATCTCCCGATTCCCAATTTCTCCACAGAGATAACCGCGAAAAGGAAGAGTCCCCAGATCAAAAAATTCCAGTCCGCGCCATGCCACAACCCTGTCAGGCTCCATACGATCAGCATATTCAGGTACATCCGGCTTCTTCCTTTACGGTTTCCTCCCAGTGGAATATACACATAATCCCGAAACCAGCTTCCCAGAGTAATATGCCATCTGCGCCAGAACTCTGTCATGGTACAGGACAGATAGGGATGCCGGAAATTGACCGGGAGTGAAAATCCGATCATTTTTCCCAGCCCCACTGCCATCAGAGAATATCCGTAAAAATCAAAATAGATCTGGAGACTGTATGCCACAATCCCCATCCATGCCAGAGGTACAGAAACAGATTCATAACCGATTCCTCCTATGTTTTTCCAAAGCCCTCCCAACCGATTGGCCAGCAGCACTTTAAATCCCAATCCCATCAGGAAAGTTTCCATCCCGCGCAGAAAAGCCTTTCGGGTGCACACTCTCTCGGAGAATTTTTCACGGATCTGTCCAAAACGGGTAATAGGACCGGAAATCAGCTGCGGAAACATCGTCAGATACAGTCCCACATGCCACGGCTTTTTCTCGAAAGTCACAGCTCCCCTGTACACATCCGCCAGATAGGACACCGCCTGAAACGTATAAAAGCTGATGCCGACAGGCATGGGAAAATTGCCGAACTTAAAGAAAACCAGCCAGCCAAGATGGTATATTACCCCCAGCGTCAGCATTGCCCTGCGCTTTTTCCCCTGTGTCCGGCCGATCTGATGCCCAAAAACATAGTTGACCGCCGCGGAAATCAAAAGCAGCAACAGATAGGCCGGCTGCTGCAGCGTGCCGTAGGCGTAAAACACAATACTGAAGGCAAACAGACATAAATTTCGGTACTTTCCCGGCAGCAGATAATAAATCCCCAGAAAGAACGGCAAAAACCAGAGCAAAAATTCCAGACTGCTGAATACCATGTTTCCTCTCCTCAAACCCTTTTCTTATAGTATATAATAAAGAGAAGGAAAAAACGCAAAAAGTGACAGACTTTTTTGGGTTTTTTATTGTTAAATAAAATAATTTCTATGAAATTAGTCCATTTATTTCCAGAATCAATTACGGTATACTAATAACTGTGAGAATAAGTGGTATCTCATTTGAGATTGTTTTGGAGGAAAAACTATGAGAAACGAAAATGACGGATTTGAGAAACTCGGGCCAAAGATCAAAGAACTGCGCATAAACATGAAGCTGACCCAGGCCGAAGTCGCGAAAGCTCTGAACGTGACTCCCGGCTATATCAGCAATGTGGAAAACAACCGTACGGCAATGTCCCTGCGGATCCTCATATATTACGCAAAACTGATGAACATTACCCTGGATTCCCTGGTCGGCCGCATTGAGCCGGAATATCGGAAAAACGCGCTGGACAATGAACTGCTGCAGCTGATCTCCGGCATGACCAACAAGGAGAAACAGAAACTGATCGACATCTTAAAAATCTGGAAAGCCTAATCCCTGACCGACATCACTCCACTATGATCCTGTACCAAGATGGACGCAAGAAAAATGGGACTGCCACAGCTATGATTTTTTATCATTTGATGCGGCAATCCTGTTTTTGTTGCGTCCTTTTTATTGTCCTTTCCTGTTTATCCCATCAAAGACACTTATATGCCACAATCGTGACGGTTCCCTTGCCCGGATAACGCTTCATCTCGTATCTGTCCGGGAAAGCCTCGATAAGCTGGGGAAGCTTTACAAAGCCGTAAGTTCTGGTGTCAAAATCCGGTTTCGCCCGCTTGATGAAAGTGCCCGCCGCACTGACATTGACATATCCATCGTCGTCCTGATAAGTGTCGGAGGCGATGCGCAGCAGTTTGTGAATCTCCTCCAGATCACTGTCGTCCGCTGTCTTCTTCGGCATTCCCTTTGTCTCGCCGGCTGCCGCCGCCCTGGCTCCGTGATAAACATCTTTCCCGTGAAACTCCATCTTTCCGTTTTCCCCGTCGTCCTTCTTTTCCGAGGAACTCCGCTCTTCCGCAGAGAGATTTTCCAGAAAAATAAATTCGTCACAGGCATTCCGGAATGCTTCCGGCGTCTTCCTCTCGCCCACTCCCATGACATAGACGCCGGATTCGTGAAGCTTGATGGCCAGCGGCGTATAGTCGCTGTCCGAGGACACAATGACGAAGGCATCATAAATATTGTCATAGAGCAGCTCTATGGTGTCGATGACCAGCGCCATGTCTGTAGCGTTTTTGCCGGACACATAGTCAAACTGCTGTTCCGCCTTGATAGCCAGACGCTTGATTTCCCCCTCCCAGTTCTTTAAAGTATCCTTCTTCCAGTTGCCGTAAGCGCGCTTGACCACAATTCTGCCGTGCTTGGAAATCTCCCGGATGACCGCCTCGAGCTTTGATATCTGAGTATTGTCCGCGTCAATAACCATGGCGATTTTCTGTAGACTGTTCATAGTTCCTCCCATCAGACTTCAAAGTCCATACACACCCTGCTGGCGGTAAAGGGGCGCACGTAGGTATCCGCCGCCGCCACATGATCCGGGTGCTGCGCATAGCCCTCCAGGGCCTCCTTCGATTCCAGGGTGCAGTCCAGCATCACATCCGCGTTGGATGTCTCCAGAGGATCAATATATACTGAAACTTTTAGAAGTCCCGGCACCTTTCCAACCAGCGCCTCCAGATGTTCCCTGATCCCCTCCCGGATCTCTGCCTTCTGCTCCGGGGAAAACTCCTCCTTCAGCTGCCATAAAATGATATGTTTTACCATGGTCTGTCTCCTTTCCCTCTTTTTTCTCCGCAAATCAATCTGCACTCTCCCGCTATTTTCTCCGGCTTCGCAAAACAGCGTACACCGCAGTGCCGGTTATGACCGCCATTACCGCGAACAGCGTGTTGGAATGTCCGGAATCATTCTCCGCCGAAGCCGTCCCTTCGGAGGCCGCATCGGGCTCCGCCGCAAACACCGTTCCGGCCGAAAAGCCGGCCATCGCCAGCGCCAGCGCGAAAGCCATACAAACAGCCGCCGCTTTTTTCATGATCCTGTGCATTCTTCTCCTCATAGTAAAATCTCCCTTCCCCAGACAAAATCTGTATGATATCAATTATATAAATTTTGTTGTGAGAATACAAGACCCTCCCGTCGGAAAGCGCTCCGGGAAGAGCGCTTCTGACAGGAGGGTAATCAGCAGCCGCCTCTGTCAAATGCCTTCGTCAAAACAGGATTTTCAACAGCCCCTACCGATATACTCCCGCATCCGCTTCATAGCCTCACGCAGTTTTTCCATGGAGGCCGCATAGCTGATCCGGATATAACCTTCTCCGGCTTCTCCGAAAGCGATGCCGGGGATAACCGCCAGATGGACTTTTCTGGCCAGATCCACACAGAAAGCCATGCTGTCGCTGCCAAAACGCTCCGGAATTTTCGCGAAAATATAGAAGGCGCCGTTAGGTCTCGCGATTTCGAATCCCATACCGCTCAACTCTTCATATAAGTAGTCCCTTCTCCTCTGATATTCCGCCTTCATGGGCATAGCGTCATCCATCCCTGCCGTTACCGCCTCCAGGGCCGCCTTCTGGGAAATGGAACTGGTACTGGACACCAGATACATATGGGTCTTGCGGATCTCTGTGATGATCTCAGCCGCCGCAAAGATAAATCCCACCCGCCATCCGGTCATGGCATGAGATTTGGAGAGTCCGTTGATGACGATGGTGTTGCCGCGGGCAAATTCCGCCATGGAATGATGGGGTTCGTCCCCATAGGTCAATTCACTGTAGATCTCATCGCAAATTGCAAGCATATGATATTTTTTCAACACCTGTGCCAGGGCCGCCAGCTCCTCTTTCAGATATGTCACGCCTGTCGGGTTGCTGGGATAATTCAGAACAATAGCCTTGACATCTCCGTCCTGCTTTATAATATTTTCCTCCAGCCGTTCTGCGGTCAGCACCATACCCGTATCACTGGTATCCACCAGCACCGGTATGCCTCTGGCCAGACGAATGAGCGGTACGTAGGCTGTGTAAATCGGCGATGGCACAATAACCTTGTCCCCGGGGTTGACAGCCGTCAGAATCGAAGCCGCCACAGCCTCTTCCGCTCCCACAGTAGTCAGAATTTCTGTCTCAGGGTCATAGGATAACCCGTATTTCTTTTCCATGAAAGCTGATACTCCCTCACGAAGAGACAGCATGCCCGCATTGGCCGTGTAGTGGGTAAAATTTTCTTCAATGCCCCGAATCGCCGCCTCTTTGATATGTTCCGGCGTATCAAAATCCGGTTCTCCCAGGGTCAGCTTCAGAATGTCCGGCACATCGCTGGTCTGTTCGTCAAATTTCCGTATCAGAGACACCTCTACTGTAAGAATGCTGTCATTCAGGCTGTCTCTCAATGTCTTTGCTGTATCTTCCTCCATTTTCTTTCCTTCCCTTCCCTTTTATCTATATTTCTAATCTCATTTTAATTTACAATATTCCTGCAGGGCTTCCCCTCCAGAATATCCAGCGCGTTTGTCAAAGCCACATCCATCATCTTGATGTGCGCCTCCTCCGTGGAAGCCCCCATATGAGGCGTTATGATGACCTGTTCCATGGAAAAGAGCGGATCGCTCTGCTCCGGCGGCTCGTTTTTCATCACATCAGTTCCGTAAAAGGCTATGATTCCTTCCCGGATAGCGTCAATCAGATCCTCCCGCTGAACCAGTTTACCTCTGGAGGTATTGATCAGAATAACACCCTTTTTCATCATTCCGAAAGCCTCCTGATTGATCTGCTCTTCCGTCAGAGGCGTCAGGGGCATATGAAGAGAGATCACGTCACACTCCCGCAGAATCGTCTCCCTGTCCGCCGGTCGTATCCCATACTGTTTGCAGAAATCCGTATCAAGATGACGGCTGTATCCCAGAACTTCCATTCCGAATGCCGCCGCTTTTTTCGCCAATTCCTTCCCTATCGCGCCAAGCCCCAGAATGCCAAGCTTTTTCCCGGTCAGCTCCATGCCGTTTTTATCATTCTTCCACAGACAGTTCTTCGTGTTCGCAAAATGATAGGGCAGCTGGCGCGCGCAGCTGAGCATCAGGGCGAAAGCCAGTTCTGCCACCGCGTTACTGTTGGTTCCGGGCGCGTTGCACACATCGATCCCCTTGGCCCGGGCAGCTTTGATGTCCACCCGGTCATACCCCACCGCCGGGCGGGAAATAACCTTCAGCCGTTCCGGCAGTCTGCGAATCAAATCCTCCCGGATGAAATCTGTTCCGGAGATCAATGCGTCCGCGTCCTTTACAAAATCCAGCAATTCCTCGCCGGTCAGCTGCACCTTGTCGCTGAGCACGACATCGGCCTCCCCTATTGCCCTCTGCCAGGTGGGATGATCCTCCGGCAGAGACGCATAGTGGCATGTGATTGCTATTTTCATGCTTTCTTTCCCTTCTTTCCCTTTGCGCGAATGATCAGACACATCACAATGCCGAGAGCCGCAAACAGTACAACTGTTCCGAATACATAGGTAAATCCTCCGGCTTCATACCTGTCCAGAAAACTTCCCAAAATCGTATTCTCATAGGCATCCGGCAGATAACCGATAACGGAGATAATACCAGTGGCGGTACCCGTCATCGCTACAGGAACGCCGGCCTCTCCCATGGTCGCGTAATACACGCCGCGGACCGCATAGTAGACGGTCGCCAGAGCCAGCACCACAATAATCGCGAGAATCAGAAAATTTGTCTGACCGGGAATCAAAATCAGCACAACTCCCAGAATCATCTCCACAACGAACAGGCCAATCAGTGTTTTCGTATAAGATCCGACTTTATCGGAGATCTTTCCTATGATCGGCGCGGAGAAAATACCAATGCCATAGGAGCGGATCGTCGCGACAATACCGGCGATTACCGCGCCCATGCCAAAAACGGTGGTCAGATACGTCGTGGTGTACTCCGCCGCCACCTGCACGCTGTAAGCGCAGAGTACAAGAATCGCCACCAGCCAGACGCCGGGCACTTTCAGCACGTTCAGGTAATCCTTCAAAGACGTCGCCACATTTTCTCTCTTATCGTCCTTCGGGAGCAGGAAAAACATGGCCACTCCCATGATCACATAAACCACGCCGTAGAAAATCAGTACATACCGCAGCGGACAGGTGGCGGAAATATAATATCCCAGAATTCCCAGAGCCGCGAAATTGATCAGCAGACCCGCAACCGCCCGGATACCTTCGCTGTACCCGAACACAGATCCCTGCTCATCCTCCGTTCCAAACAGTCGAACTGCCTTGACAAAAGAAACCCAGAACAGTACATTCGAAACCGCCAGGAAAAAGTAGATAACCTCCAGCATAAAAAATCCGGGCACTGACGCATACCAGAAGGTCAGCACAGCCAAAAGGGCTGTGGATCCCAACAGCATTTTTCGATTATCAAACCGATCCGCCAGGATGCCCCCAGGTATGTAGAGTATCGTCTTCGTCAGAGAATAAACGCTCATCAGAATTCCGATCTGGGTGTTGGTCAGCGCGAAATCGCTGACCATATTGTCATAAAATACGGTTTTGAGGTACGGAACCCTGTAAATCAGGCCCGCAGCCAGTGTCAAAACAATGAAGCCTATCCATTTTTTTGCTTTTGCATTCATTTTGCATCTCTCCCTTTTCTTTATTTAACTCAAGAAACGGCTCTGCGATTTTTCCCGGGATGCAGTCCGATTCCGAATTACAGTGTTTCTTTGCGATCCGCTTCTGATAACAGATCATCACTCCGCAGACCGCGGCAGCCAGGCAGACAAACAATATCATCAGTCCGAAAATTCTGTGATATCCGGCCCGGTAACCGTAAGTATCCAAGATATGTCCGCACCATAGCGTCATGAACATATCCGGCGTATATCCCAACACCGCTACCATTGCGGTGGCAGTGGCTGTAAGCGAAACAGGTATTCCGGTCTCCGACATCGTAGAGTAATAGACTCCCCGAACACCGTACAATACCACGGACATGATCAGGATCAAGCCGATCAGCGCGGGACCGAATTCCCGGCTCTCAGGGCTGAAAAACAACAATATACAGAGAACAATCTCCGCCAGCAACAAATAGAGGGCAACCCTCGTAGGCGATTTGATGCGGTCAGCCCAGGCTCCCGCGGCAGGCGATCCCGCTATTCCACAGACGTTGTCTCTCAATGTTGCCACGGTTCCCACCACCACAGCAGAAATCCCGATAACCTGCGTCATGTAGGATGTGGTGTACTCGAAAGCCACCTGCATGCTGTATGTGGTAAAAATCAACAGCGAGACCAGCCAGATGGCAGGTTTCTTCATAACCTCCGCATAATCCCGCCAGGTCTGCCGACGTCCCTCTGCCTCCCGCAGATTCTTTGGATAGAACCTCCAGATACATATTCCCACCAGAAAATAGTAGATGGCATAAAAAATCAGTACATAACGGATCGGACAGGTTCTTTCCGCAAAGGCCGTCACAATCTGAAGAGCGGCAAGGGTAGCTGCTGATCCGGTAACTCCCCGGAACCCTTCTCCCAGGCCGAAAATTTTACCCTGAGACCTGTTTTTCCCAAGTATCCTTATACTTTTGATAAAAGACGTCCAGAAAAAGATATTGACCAATGCCATACCCGCCTGTATCATTTCCATTACCCAAAAAGCGGGAATCAGGGCATAGAGTCCCGTCAACAGACTCTCGCCGATCAGAGAGAACACCAGGAGACGCTTTGTATTGAGACGGTCTGCCAGTATTCCACAGGGAATATAAAGCACCATTTTGACTCCCGCATAGACAGAAGAGAGCGTCCCGATCTCTGTGTGCGTCACTCCGAGACTGCTGATCATCTGGTCGTAAAACACCGCCCGAAGATAAGGAATCTTATACACTGTTCCCGCGGCCAGAATCAACACCGCAAATACAATGATGTTCCTCCTTTTGTCTTTCATGACACTTCCTCCTTTGTCTTCGAAAAAAAAAGAGGTCGAAGCATCTTCGCTTCAACCTCTTTGTTGATGGTACTGATCATATCACGACCAGGCATCCTTTCAAAGTTACAATTTCAGACAATTTTAAAGGTACAATTTCCCGTGAAATATTTACAGAAGACTCAAATACGCTTATAATCCTTTCAAACGAACGCCAAATAAAAGGGAAAGGAAAGGGCTCTGTCATGATCTATCTGGACCGAAAGGAAAAAAAGCCGTTATACCAACAGCTCTACGAAGCAATCATCGCGGAAATCCATGACGGTACACTGAAAAAGGATGACGTTTTAAAGCCGATTCGCTTTCTGGCGGATGAACTGAACGTCAGTCTTAATACCGTTCAAAGAGCATATCAGCAGCTTCTGGCAGAAGGATACATCCGTTCTGTTCCCGGATCCGGCTACTATGTGGAGGATGTGACAAACAGCTATCTCAGCGAGCTGGACCACAGAGCAAACCATGCGCGCCCGGGAACAGGAATATCCTCCGTCTCCGGCACGTCCGATCCCTCTGCTCCACCTGCGGCTCCCTCCCCGGTGCTCTACGATTTTAAACATGATGCAGTATTTTCCCAGCTCTTTCCATGGAAAACATGGCGGCGCTGCGTTAACGCCGCCTTGCTGATGGAGGAAAACAGCCAGACCATTCGCTATGAATCCAACCAGGGAAATCCGGAGCTTCGCGCTCAGCTGTGCCAGATTCTGCACCGAAATCGGGGCGTCATCTGCACGCCGGATCAGATCATCATGGCTCCCGGCACACAATATGCCATGGAAATCATCTGCCGCCTGCTGCCGGCCTCCCAGCATCGCATCGCTTACGAGGAGCCGGCTCACAACGGTATGCGAAATATTTTCCTTCAAAACGGATATAACATTACCTCGATTCCCGTTGGCAGACATGGCATTGATGTACAGGCCTTGACCAAGACTGACTGCAACCTGCTCTATGTTATGCCCTCCCACCAGTTTCCCACCGGAAGAACGATTCCTGTCAGCAGCCGCTATCGACTTTTGGAATGGGCGGTCAAAAGAAATGCCTTCATCATCGAAAACGACTATGACAGCGATTTTACTTACCAGTCCAGACCAGTCCCGGCGCTCCAGGGACTGGATAAGTATGGCCATGTCATCTACTTTAATACGCTCTCCAAAGTACTGACCCCTTCCATGCGGATCGCCTTCTTTATCCTTCCCCGGCCCTTGCTGGAAAGATATCGGGAAATGTACCGGTATTTCAATTCCGCCCTGCCCACATACCATCAAGTGGCGTTGACGGAATTCATGTCCTCCGGGGATTTTGAACGGCATCTGCGCAAGATCATCCGCTCAAATGAAAAAAAATGCGGCCTTCTGATCGACAGTATACACTCCTGCCTGAGCAACTGGCTGGAAATCATCGATACGCCTGCCGGATCTCATATCATCGTCCGCATCCGCGCCTGCAGGGACGCCGATCAACTGATCAGAAAACTCCGGGAGAGACAGATCGCCATCTATGGAGTAAAAGAATATTTTCACACCATAAAAGCCCCTCAGGACATCTTTCTGCTGGGCTTCAGCGCCATGAGCGAAAGTGAAATTCCTGTCGCCTGCGCCCATCTGGCTTCCGCCCTGCGTGAACTGCTTGGGGGCTGACCGTCGGTCCGCCTGTCAGCCCCAAATCCCTTCTTTTCCCCGCAGTTTCCGGATCAGATCCAGATCCGCCGGCAGCCACTCCAACTGATCCAACGTCTCCCGGGTCAGCCACCGGGCTGCCTCATGCTCCTTCAATGTCAGATCCCCGGAAATGACTCTGCACAGGAAACAGTCCATAGTAAGATGAAAATCCGGATAGTCATACTCGACCACATCAAAGCGCTCCTCCACCTCGATCTGTGTATCCAGTTCCTCCCGGATCTCCCTTATTACCGCCTCCTCCGGTGTCTCCCCCGGTTCGATTTTTCCGCCGGGAAACTCCCAGCCGTCCTTGAACGTTCCGTAACCTCTCTGAGTGGCGAAAATCCTGCCCCCATCGTGGATAATCGCCGCCGCCACCCGCACTGTCTTCACTGTTCTTACCTCCCGTCTTTGCGGACTTTTCCACACTCTGCACATTATACTCCGGAAGGTCTGATTTTTCCACTTCTACTTCTGCTCTGCCAGGAGCACCTCCTTTACCTCATTCTCGATCTTCTGCAGTTCCGCCTCCGCCTGGGCGCGTTTCTGGCGGCCTTCCTGCTGAATCTTCAGCGTCTCGTTCATGGTCGCGATCAGATTCTCGTTGGCCTTTTTCAGG
>CASECT010000042.1 GCA_949286525.1 uncultured Eubacteriales bacterium
AAACGGCTTCCAAAAAACAGAAACAGCAACTACAGGAAGCCATCGTTGCTATTGAAAACGCACACCCCAGACGCCCACGGGCCGCCTATTTCGGCGAAATGGTTCAGATGGACGCCTCCGTCCATCTATGGTTTGGAGAGACAAAAACCAACCTCCATATCGCGGTCGATGATTCTACCGGGCGGATCATCGGCGCTTACTTTGATAACCAGGAAACCCTCAAGGGCTACTACAACGTATTCTATCAGATTCTAACAACCTATGGTATCCCGGCCATGTTTTACACAGACCGGCGCACGGTATTTGAATATCGGAACAGCCGCTCTCAAAAAATGGAACAGGATACCTTTACACAGTTCCATTACGCCTGTCAGCAATTAGGGGTAGATCTCAAAACAACCAGCATCCCACAGGCAAAAGGACGTGTGGAGAGGGCCTTTCAGACATTACAGCAACGCCTGCCAATCGCGTTGCGGCTGGCAGGCATCTCAACAATCACGGAAGCAAATGCGTTTCTCCACTCCTACATAGAGAAATACAACGCGAAATTCGCTCTCCCTGCTTACAGTAGCAGATCCGTGTTCGAAATGCAACCAGATCATGAGAAGATCTGCCAGACACTGGCTGTCCTGACAGAGCGCACCATTGATGCCGGGCACTGTATCCGTTTCCAGAACCGTTACTATCAATTGATGGATTCCAGAGGGCTGCAGGTCTGTTATCTCAAAGGTACAAAAGGACTTGTCATCCAGACATTTCATGGCCGTCTCCTCTTCAGCACAAACGACAGGATTTATGAACTGGATCCTGTACCGGAACGGGCAGAAACTTCCTCCGTCTTCGATGCTCCGACACACAAAAAACCGCGCAAACGGAATATCCCCTCTGCTGCGCATCCCTGGCGGAGAGAAACCTTTCTGAAATTCAGAGACCACTGCCTGACAGAGGAAATGCTGATCTGTTAATCGGGTGTGTCTGACACACACAACCATCTCTTCACTGCTTGATGATTTTTTATCATGTGGTCTGTTGGTGTCAAGGACATGCCACAAAGTGGTGCAGCGCATCCTTGACGCCAACAAGCCACATGATAGTATACAGACAAGCAGTGAAGAGATAAAAATGCACCGGAAAATCCGGTGCAAATGTTATCAATTTTTTGGGACATTTTCAAAAACGCTTGACACTGTCATCCGCCGTAACACGCAGCGTGATTTCCTCTTCCATGTCTTTCCCGGAAACCTTCACACGGATCTCGCCCGGCTCATATCCTGCCCGGATAACCGCCAGCGCCTTGCCGTAATAGGTCGTGTGACTTTGGCTGACAAAATCCTCCGCCATATGGGGTCTGGCAGAGCCGAAGCCCTGCAGTGTCCCGGCACCGGTAACCTCCACCGTCAATTTCTGATCCACGGAAGACCTGGTCACACCGTTTTCTCCCACCAGATCAATATCCAGGAAACAGAGATCCTGGCCGTTGGCCCGCAGCAGTGTCCTCTCCGGAGAGAGTTTCAGCTTCGTGGCTCCCGTGGCGGAGATAAGCCGGGCTCTTCCCGTCTCACGGCCGGCTGCATCCAGGGCGATCGCCTCGATCTCCCCCGGCTCATAGGTTACCTTCGAAAACAGAGCCTTGCACTCCTTTACCTTCTTCCTGCCGACGGATCTGCCGTTGACCAGAAGCAGCACGGTGTCCGCGTCCGCGTACACGACGACTCCGGTTCGGCTGCCCTCACAGCCATCCCAGGACCAGCTCTCCACCGCGTCAGTGTCACGCCACATGGACGCGCCCCGGAAATCCTTTGCGTGGGTTACCGGGTCCACGCCGATGGCCGGCTCCTTCCGCAGTCCCCAGATCAGTTCTCCCCAGTAAACCTCCGGGCGCTTCTTGCCGCAGATATCAATCACACCCGGTCCGCCGGAGATAATCAGCCCCGGATCCGTATCCTGCTTTGTCTTCTTATCTGTATAGCGCACGGTTCCAATGCCGGCCTCCCCGAGATAGTCCCAGGAGGTCCACATAAAATCTCCCACCAGATTCGGCAGAGCTTTGACCAGTTCCCAGTTTCTGTAGAGGCTCTTTGGCAGTGTCTCAGATCCCACGATCACTCTGTCGGGGTGTTTCTTCGCCTCCTTGCGGTAGCGGGAAGTCGCGTAATTGTATCCGGCGATATCCAGGCATGGAGCGATGGCGTCCGCCGCTTTGTCAGCCCCGGATGTGGAAGCCATCCGGTCGATGATGCCGCCCATCCGGTTCATCATCACATTGAACATGGTACTGGTGGGCACGGAATCCATGGTGGAGGAACCGTTCTTGTTCTCCTTTCCTTCCTTATCCGTCCCGTAGATTCCCTTGCCCTTGGCCGCCATAGAAGCCAGCATCAGATTGATGCCGCAGGTCACAGCCCGCGTGTCATCCTGCCGGCGAACCTCATCGGCAAGCTTGCGGCACAGCTCCTGCCCTTCCGCTGTCCCCAGCTCCGAGATCTCATTTCCCACCGAGTACATGACAACGGAGGGATGGTTGTAATCCTTTGCGATCATGGCATCCACATCCCGCTTCCACCATTCCCGGAAGGTATCTCCGCCGTAATCGTAGGCATTCTTCTTTACCAGCCACATGTCAAAGGTCTCATCCATCACATACATGCCCAGGGCATCGCAGGCCTCCAGCATATCCTTGGAGATGGGATTATGGGCGCTGCGAATGGCGTTAAATCCCGCTTCCTTCATAATCCGCACACGTCTCCACTCCGCGTCCCGGAAATCGCAGGCTCCCAGAACACCGTTGTCATGATGAATACAGCCGCCCCGCAGCAGCACCGGCTGGCCGTTTACCGAGAATCCCTCCGATCCCCAGGCGATTTGGCGCAGGCCGAAGGAAACGGAAGACTCATCCCACAGCTTTCCCTCTCGCCGGATCCGCGCCCTGCACCGATACAGGCAGGGATGATCGGCATCCCAGAGCTTTGCGTCGGGAATCTGTATCGTCGTATGACAGCCACGGGCGGAGGCCACAGTCTGATCGTCCGCGTCCAGAATGTCCACCAGCATCTCCTCCCCGGCTTCTTCTCCTCTCTGCTCCACGTCCACGCGCACCGTGTCCCGGTCCACAACCGTGACTTTTACGCCCTCCGGCAGAATGCCGTCCTCCGGACCCACATAGAGCCAAACCGGGCGGTAAATACCGCTGCCGGAATACCAGCGGCTGTTGGGTGCCTTGGAATTGTCGGCGATGATCACAATTTCATTCTCCTCCCCCGGCCGCAAATGCCCCGTCAGATCTGTATAGAAATTGGTATAGCCGTAGGGCCAGCGATTCAATTTCTCGCCATTTACCAGAACCGACGCGTTCTGATATACACCCTCGCACTCCAGAATGACTGCCCGGCCGATCCACTCTGCCGGCGCCATGATTTTCTTCCTGTAGATATATTTTCCTTCATGGAAATAAGCACAGGCTCCCGCAGGAGACGCATCCTTATCCCGTTTCTCATAAATCATACCGTCATGGGGAAGGTGAACCACACGGTTCTCGCCGGTCCCCTCTTTTTCCACACTCCAGTTCCCGTTGAAATCAATTCTACGCATTGCTCGCTCCTTTCTGGTTCAGGAACGCGTGTATCTCCTGACGTTCCTTTTGATGAATCGGGTACTTCCGCAGGATCAGGGCGGAGATTACACCCAGGATCGCAGGCACCAGACCCATGATCACGATAAACCAGCTCAGCATCGCCGGGATGTCGGAGAGTTCTCCCACATACTCAGATGTGACGGAATCCACCTGATAGCCGATGGCGATCAGTATTGCGCCGACGATGGCTGCCGAAAAAGCGTTCTG
>CASECT010000043.1 GCA_949286525.1 uncultured Eubacteriales bacterium
AAAAAGAGCAAAAAAGAAGATATAATAACCAGAAATCAGCGCGCCCACTGGGGAGTATGGATCGCTGTGAAATTTGCGGTAAAGAATACATTGTAAAATCTGGGTTGCAAAAATATTGCCCTGATTGCGCCGAAAAGACCATCAGCGGGAATATCAGTGCCAGAAAAAAGGAATATAACGATATCAATAAAGAAAGGCTTTATGCGCATAAGGAGAAGATGCGTATTAACGGACATGTGTGCGTGATATGCGGGAAAATATTTGATTCGGACACTGTCACAGTGACATGCTCCCCGGAATGCGGAAAAGAATTGCAGCGCATACGCCAGAATGAATCTGACATACGGCGTGGAAAGCGGAAAATCCCCGCAAAAGAACGATACAGCAGCGGAAAGCCGCAGTCAGGGTTGATCGGCGTGACTTATCGGGATAACGGGAAATGGCAAGCTACCTATAAGGGGCGCTATTTAGGGGTTTTCGAAACCATAGATGATGCGGCAAAAGCAATCGAAAAAGAAAAAGGCTCCAGCTAATCTCCTGGAACCTTTTTACATTTATTCTTTAATGATTTCTTCTGTCATTTCGTGGGCAAAATCATCGTCCACGCTGATCCGGGCTATCTGCCAGCCCTCGCCGAGAACATACCCGAATTCCCGGCAGTAATCCCGGCATTCCTCTAGGGTGCCCAGAAAGAGATCATCTGCGCATTCCTCCGCATCCTGGACGCTCCAGATCTGGATGCCTTCCCCCTGTGAAAACACTAGCTCCGCTTCGGCCAGCTCCTCGAAAAGGTCATGTCCGATCTTTATCTCCTCGCCGCCCATCTCAGAGAATCCGTTCAGCTCTCCGACCTCATCCAGTTCCTGGAATTTCTTCCGGAGCTGATCTGCGGCATCCTCAGCGTACAGATCCACGCCTGCATAGATTCCGCTGGGGGCTGCGTCGTAAATCTTCGCGTTGCGGCCTTCTGCCACGATTACCAGATTATTCCCGTTCGTCCTCTCGAAATATACCTTCATACGTTATCCTCCGTTCTCCCGGTTTGCCGTCGGGGCTGTTTTGTTTTGATGTCCGAATTATCGCATAGTACCATGCAAAAGTCAACAGCAGAATTGCACAAAAATACAGGGTAGAAATTGTGAAAAATCAACAAAAGGCGTGAAATCCGGTAAATATTTACCCTTTTCGGGGTATTACTTCCCGGCATTATGTATTATTATGATATCATCAAAATTTGTAAAAATCCAGTATTTCAAGGGATTGTCCAGCGCGGGCAGTCCCATTTTTTATGCCATCAGCAGCAGGGAAGGAGGCGCGGAGCATGGCAGATATAGAGAAGAAGATGGAGGATATCATCAGGCAGGAGAGCGGAGACATCCGGGAGAAATCAGCGTCAGACTGCAGACGGGAGAGCATCCAGCGCGCCGAACCCCCGAGAGCCACGGAAGAAAACGCGAAAAGCGACATGTCCACAGGATATAGGGGCGCAGAGAGGAAGAGAGAGCG
>CASECT010000044.1 GCA_949286525.1 uncultured Eubacteriales bacterium
CTGCCCTCAAAAGCAGTAAACCGGCCGCTCTGGAAAGATTCCTCCGACGTGGGATTCGCGCTTCCAAACCCTGCGAGCTCGCCCGCGCCTTTTACCTTTGCCTGTACCGGCCGGTCGGCAGACGGATTTACCGTCCCCTCCTCATCCGTCAGAGTAATCTCCACATAGGCGAGATCACTCTCATCCGCACGGATAATTTCCCGGTCTGCCCGTGCCCTCAGAAATACTTTCTCTCCGGCGGTCTTAAGGCTGAACTCTCCCAGCTTCTCCCCATTTTCATAGCTGACAGCGGTCAGCGTTCCGGGATGATATTCCACAGTCATAACCGCTCGGTATCCTTCCAGACGGCTCTCTCCGACTTTTTCCCCGTTCAGAAACAGCTCCGCCTTATCTCCCGGCGCGTAGACTTCCACTTCTACCGGTCTGCCTTCCGCCTCCGGCCATGTCCATCCGGACATTCCGTCCATAAAATCCCATCCTCCGGTTTTTCTCGTTTTTCCGTATGTCTTCGGATACCGTACCGCGATATAGGGTTCTGTCCGCAGTCCGAAAACGATCTCCCGGTAATAGGACACCGGACGGCGGTATCCGGTAATATCCAGATCCCCGCACCAGGCGATATACCATGGATAGTCCGCGTTTCCCCTGTCCTTATCTTCCTGATAAACACATCTGCCGATACCGGCCTCTCCCAGATAATCCCACCCGGTCCAGGTAAAATCGCCAATCACATGGGAATGCCTCTTTACCAGTTCCCAATTCTTCGCAATATCCGCCGGGAAGGTCTCGCTTCCTACGATAACCCTGGATGGAAACCGCTCCCTGTCCGCAGTATAGCGACTGGCGGCGTAATTATAGCCGGCTACGTCCACGCAGGAGAATGTTTCTTCCGTAATCTTTCCGATGGCTTCCCCGGCGACAATCATGTCCATCAGCGGCCCCAGATTGCTCATCATCTCATTGATATCGATATTGGCGGCGTTTTCCGCACTGATTCCATCCAACCCGCAAACAGACGCGCCCACGCCATCCGGCAGGCCGGATGTTTCCGTCCCGCTCATGCCTCCCATTGCGGACGCGGGAGACAACTGCCCTCTGCCCGCCATCAGGAGATTGACGGAGTTAGTCGTATACCGGGTGGGATCCAGTTCCTTCAATGTCCTTGCCAGACGCCTTCCGATCTTTGCACCGTGAGCGTTTCCGGTCTCATGGATCTCATTTCCAATGGAATAGAAGATCACACTGGGATGATTGAAATCCTTTTGCACGATAGATTTTACCAGTTTTGGCCAATGGGTCGGAAAATAAGTGGAATAATCCCAGTCGCCCTTCCGCTGTGTCCACATGTCAGTCAGCTCGTCCATAACAACCATGCCGTATCGGTCACAGGCGTCCAAAAAAGCTCTGCTGACAGGATTATGGGCGCTGCGGATCGCGTTAAAGCCCGCCTGCTTCAAAAGCTGTACCCGCCGCTCTTCGGCCCGGGCGATATCCGCCGCTCCCAGCAATCCATTGTCGTGATGGACACAGGCCCCCCGGAGTTTTAATACCTGCCCGTTCATGCGCAGCCCGTGTTCCGGATCCAGCGACATCGTGCGGATTCCAAACATGCAGGAAGCTTCATCCAGCGTTTTCTCCCCATCCGCGACCGTAGTAATAACCTGGTACAGATACGGGTCTTCCGTGCTCCAGAGTTTCGCGCCGGGAACAAAAACCCGCTGGGTCAGATGTTCCGTCTCATTTCCGTAGAGCGTCAGGGGGGCGGAATGCTCCGCCGCTTTTTTCCCCTCCGCGTCCATGACCGTTGTCGTCACATACGCAGATACATTCCGATGCCCGCTGTTTTCCAGCTCCACCTCCGCCTGAATATTCGCGCCGTCCCCGTCCGTATCCAGGGTAAAAATTTTCTGTCCGTAAGGCGTGATATGGCACAGGCTGCCTAGCATCAGGCTGACATCGCGATAAATTCCCATTCCCGGGTACCAGCGGGAATCCAGATATGTTTTCGCCATAACCTTGACCTCGTTCTCCTCCCCGTATTTCAGGAAAGGATCCAGGTTTATCGTAAAAGTGGTGTAGCCGTGGGGACAGCCTCCGGCATAATCCCCGTTAACATACACCATGCTGTTGGCGTAAACACCCTCAAACTCCAGCAGCGCTGTCCTGTTCCGCCATTCCGGCGGCGCGGTAAATTTCTTTACATATGTGCACTGGCCGCCCGGATAAAATCCGGTATTTCGGCCCATGGGCACATCTCTGTCCCGCTGTTCCAGCTGCGTCGCGTCAAAGGGCAGCGTTACCTTACGCTCCGGCTTTACGCCTGCCGGGTTCAAAAACATTTCATAGGGATCCAGCGGGTTTAATGTCCAGTCTCTGTTAAATTTCTGCCGCCGCATAAAAATATTTCCTCCTCTACTACTATTTCACATACTGCTGCAAAATCTCGCTGACTTTCTCCGGCTCGTAGGAATTGCTTTTCTCCACATATGCGTCCCAGCCGTCCAGACCTTCCTTGATCATCTGCGGAATAACCTGGCTGGTATACTCGGTAAGAGCATTGTTGGTTTTATTATAGATATCGGATTCTTCCTCCGAGAAAAACGCTGTGTAAGGAAGAATATTTCCTGTATTCGTATAGGTAGAAAACTGTTCCTGAGCCTTCCTTACCACTTCATCTACCCCGGTATCCACCGTATAAGATCCGTCGTCCGGGTGCAAATTCATTCCCAAGCCGATACCCAGACGCATGGCCTTAATTGCGGCAGCAAGATCCGAACTGTTGTCAAAGTTCAGCTTCATACAAGGGATCCCGTCCTCCCCCTCTGTCCAGGTATAAGCGCCGTTCTCCAGTCCGTTCTCCGCGTAAATATCCGGATCCGGATCTACGGACTCATACTGCTCCTTACTCAGCCCCCATCCGATAAACGTCTGACCCATAGCTTCTTCGTCATAAGTATAATCCAGGAATGTGCACAACGCCGGGAGCAGATCTTCCTTCTCTTCCGCTTTTGTCGTAATCCCGATTCCTTTTCCAATCCGGCTATCCTGATAGAGCGCATCCGGCTCCTTATACTTTTGCTCTTCTGCTCCATATACGTCATTTACAGGCGAAGCGCAACCCATCACATAAGCTTTCTGCTGATCTTCCGGATCCGTGCAGGTCACGCGGATCGTGTTGCCGAGAAGCCCGACAGTCCCATACCACAGCCCCACCATTCCCTGGGCGCAGCCGTTCTGATTAATGCTGAAGAACATATCCGAGGCCCTCGTTTCAAATACAGAATCGATCCATCCGTTCTCGTACCACTGATGCATACACTCCAGATACAGCTTAAAATTGTCATCTGTACCGCTGTAGGAAACCTCTCTGTTTTCATCAATATACCAGCTGCCGGTGCTTCCTCCGAAAGAAGATACCAAATCTCCCATAGGAAGGGATCCCATATAATATAAGCTTAAAGGATACGCATCGCTGTTGCCCGCGAATCCCTTATCCTCGATCGCTCTCTGGAAGGCTTCCAGCATCCACTCCCAGTCGCTGACTGTATACGGGTAATCTTTTCCGCTGGGGAAAATCACATTATCCTCATAAGTATTCTTCGGATCCTCTCCGTCTGTCGCGGAAAATTTGCTTCCATACAATTCGTTTTTCTTCCATCCTTCCAGGTTTCCGGCCTCCTGCGCGGCGGCAAGCGGCGTTACCGCCGGATGCCCGTTTTCTTTCACATAGTCGCTGTCCCAATCCCAGACATACTCGGTTGGTTCGGCATACTCCACAATCCAGTCTCTGCGGTAAAGGTAGCCGCCCCAGGCATCGCCCTTCCCATTGGAATATCCGGCAATATGGTAATAATGAACATTGCCATCCTCATCCACTGACTGCGCATGCTGTTTCATCTCCGGGTACTTTTCCAGGGCCGCCAGATAGTTTGGCATATACTTTTCCACATACTCCGTGATATCCATCAAAATTCCTTCATCATAGAGTAACTCCGGCGTATCCGCTATTGTCAGATCGATAATCTCAGGGTATTCTCCGGTGCTCATCATCGTATTGAAGTTGTCCTGTTCCGCTCCGGCAACCGGCGTCTGGAAGGTAAACTGCACATTGGTACCGTTTTCTTCCGTCCCGAGTCCTCCTTTTTCCACATCCCAATACTGCGCGTTCAGCCACTGAATCGCCGGGTTGTCATCGTACGATTCATAATATCCCCCCGACGAATCGCTGGTGTAAAGCCACCATCCCAGCTTTCCGGTATCTGAAGACTGCTTTCCGCAGCCCGCCAAACCGAAACTGGAAAGCGCCACTGTGGCAGCCATTGCTGCTCCGATGATTCTCTTTCTTTTCATAGAAAATCCCTCCCGTTTTTTTCTATTGTAAGATGGCTTTCCGCTCAACTTTTCAGTTTTTTCTATTTTTTTCTCACTTTTTTGATGCCATTTTGAAAATCTGTGTTATAATTGCCAATACAGATACGGGAAAGGAAATGAGAAAAGGGAAAAATGAACAAAAATAAAGAAGCACTCCGATTGTTCCGGGAGCTTGTGGGATGCGTACGAAACATTTATTTTACAGAATTTGACACAGCGTTGAGCCCGCTGTTTTCCACCGCTCCTGATGCCGAGACCGGTAATCTGTTCATGATGCTGGCCATAGACGATATGCGTACCCTGGAGGAAATGCCGCTTCTGGCAAAGGATTATACCGGAGGGCACGGAAAAATCAGTGCTGTCAGGCGCCCGGAAATCCGAAGCAACAGTCTGGGGCTGATATGGGTCTCCGAGGTAGAGTGTGCCGAAGGCATTCCTGTAAAAATACACGTCCTCGGTCCCGCTTTCGCAGATGATTTTTCACTGGAACTCATCCGCAACCGCCTGGATCATCTGCGTATCTCCGTCTCTCTGAAGCAGCATTTTCTGTCTTTTGTGGAAAAGCTCCCGGTTGTTCCCATTATGCAGATGATAGAATATGGCATTATGCAGCATTATGCCCTTACCGGCGAGAAAATCCGAATGAGCGATTTTATTATCCGACAGACCGGTGCTGCCGAAGCACTTCTGGAGTCCACATCACCAGATGCTTTTTCCCGTCATCCTCACGGCACTTATACTGCCGAAAAAAAACTTCTGGACATGATCCGCACAGGAAACATCCATTACCGCGATCAACTGAATCAACTGGCCTTTACGGGCAGCATAGGAATCACGGCGGAAGGCTCTCCGCTGCGCCAGGCGAAAAATTATGTGATATCCTTTGCCACTCTCTGCTCTCGAGCAGCTATCGATGGCGGTCTTTCTCCACAGTCCGCTTTTCTTCTGAGCGATCAATATATTAAACAGACAGAAGCGGCTGAAAATCTCTCTGCGCTGACCGATATCAACCATACAATGCTGCACACATATATCTACCGTGTACATCGTATTCAACAGCAGAAGATCTCGCCGCAAATCCAGCAGGTCTGCGACCGGCTTCAGCTCTATCCGCAGGAAAAGATAGACATCCACGCTATCGCTGAAGATCTGGGATATTCCGCCTATTATCTCACAAAAAAGTTCCAACAGGAAACCGGGGTCTCCTTTCATCGCTACGCCATAAATGAGAAAATCAAATACGCCAAACATCTTCTGGTAGACACCAATCTCTCCATCGCCCAGATCTCTGATCTGATGAATTTCTGTTCCCAGAGTTATTTCGGTACCATATTCCGCAAAGAAGTCGGTGTAAGCCCAAAAGAATATCGAGAGCGGGGCGATCACTGATATCTCCCACTCCTCCCCGCTCCTCGCGCCCTCGCCCCTGGTCCCATCCGGCAGGCAAATGCAATCTTTTCCCCGCAGCAATATTTTTCTTCGGGAAGGGCAACCCTAGAATGTATAACTTCCAGCCAAAAGCTCTGCTGTCCTTCCGTCAGGCAGCACCAACTCCGCCGTCACGTTGGCAGGTACCTCAAAGCGGTAGGTCACACTGTCGTCCTCCTTCTTCTCCCAGCTGCTCCTCACCACGCCGTAGGCGGTGAGCACATCGGCCGAAGCATAGGTGAGGGTTCCTCCCGGCATAGGCGCCAGGCGGATGCGGTTTTCCCCCACAATGCTGACACCGCAGACGGTGTCATACAGGAAGGTACACACCGCGCCCATGGAATAGTGGTTGAAGGAGTGGGCCAGAGGTGTGCCCTGGGCATCGTAGCACTCATAATCCTCCCACACGGTGGTGGCCCCCTGGTTTACCATGGCAAGCCACCCGGGGGCTTCCTCGTTTTCCAGCATGCGGTAGGCCGTATCCACATAACCGTTGTGGGCCAGGGTCTGGAGCAGGAAGGGGGTGGACAAAAATCCCGTGCCTACCTTGTAGTTCCGCTGGCGGGCCATGGCATCCAGAGATGCCGCCGCCTGCTTCTTCTCCTCTTCTGTGAGCAGTCCCAGGGCGATGGGCCGCACCAGCTCCGCCATGTGACCAGTGTGGATAGTCCCCTCCTTCACCCAGTGCACGTGGTAGGCCTGATAGGCGCCCTCGGCATACTCTTTAGCCTCATCCGCCTTCTCGTCCTCGCCAATGTAGCGCAGCATCTCCTCCAGAAGTCCCATGGAATAGTGGGTGTAGGCACAGGTCAGTTCCTGCTTGGGTTTCAGCAGTTCCGACACCATATCCATGGCGGGAGGTTCCTGGGACTCCGGCACACACCATTCTCCCCAGTGGATTCCTGACTCCGGAATATATTTGTTCCAGGGAGAATCCTCCAGCTGATGGGCCTGATACAGAGGCGCCAGCTGACTCATGGGGTGGCCCTCCGGCAAATGGAACATGGATTTATCGGCGCAGAGCCCTTCCATGTACTTCTTCCATCCCAGCATCAGTTCCAGGTTATCCCGGATAAAGGAGTCGTCCCCGGTCTGTTTCCACAGGGTCCAGGGGATGATCACCGCCGCGTCGGCCCAGCCCACACTGCCCCGCACCCCCGGGGTCTGATCGTCCCTGGGGGCGATCTTCGGGTTCACGTCCTCCACCAGGCCGCTTTCATCCTGACAGTCTGCTATGTCCCGCATCCACTTGCGGTAGAAGGCCTTGGTGTCGGCAAAACAGGTGGCTGTCTTACAGAAAACCTGGGCATCTCCGGTCCATCCCGACTTCTCCCTCTGAGGGCAGTCTGTGGGAACATCCACAAAGTTGCCCTTCATGCTCCAGATGGTGTTCGACAAAAACCGGTTGATCTTTTCGTGGGAGCAGGTAAAGGAACTGCCGTACTCCAGATCGGAGTACACGGCGATGGCGGTGAAATCCTCAGGCCGCACCTCTGTCATCCCCTCCACCAGGGCATACTGGAAACCGGAGTAGAAAAATTCCGGGCAGAACATCTCCTCCTCCCCGGAGGCATAATAAACGATCTGCTGCTTCACCGGCTCCACCCGGCCATCGGTAAAACTCAGGGAGACATCGGAGTACTCCCCGTGATCCCTCGCCTCAAAGAGGGAGAGGGTGATCTTTGTCCCCTCCGGCTCCCGCACCCTGAAACTCACATATCCGGCGATATTCTGTCCGAAGTCCAGGATCTTCTGCCCCTTGGGGCTCACCTCCAGAGCGGGGGAAAAACGCTCTCTCTCCCGGATGGCAGGAGCATTTGCCGCAGTGGGGATACGAGATTCCCCGGGGCACTCCAGCGCCTGACGGGTGAAGAGGGAATGCCCTTCCCCGTCATGGAGTTTTTTTCTCGCATCGTAGATCTCCCCATCCTTCAGGTCAGTAAAGCGCACCGGCCCCTCATTGCTCCAGGCAAAGGAACTGTCCGTCCCAGTGATCTGACGCTCTCCCGAGGCGTAGGTCACTTCCAGTTGGGCCAGGATCTTCGTCTGGGTGCCGAACACATATTCCATCTGATTAGCTCCCAGTTTGCCCTTATACCAGCCGTCTCCCACACACAGCAGCAGTTCGTTGGCCTCTCCCGGCCGCAGCAGATCCGTCACGTCATAGGTCTGATAATAAAGATGCCTGTCATACTGGGATGTCCCCGGCGCCAGCACAGAACTTACCGTCACTCCGTTCACCCTGGCGGAGTACACGCCCAGAGCTGTCACGTACAGTCGGGCGGATATCACATCCTCCTTCAGGGAAATCTCCTTCCGGTAATAGTCTGCCGGCAGACGCTCCGCCCGATCCGTATCCTGTCCGCTGATCCAGCAGGCCCGCCAGTCTTCTTCCT
>CASECT010000045.1 GCA_949286525.1 uncultured Eubacteriales bacterium
TTTTCAGCTCCCGGAGGGCTTCTTCCACATCGGAGTAGTGCTTCACGCTGGGATCACGCGCAATCCGTTCTGCCTCCAACATGGCGGCAATGGTTTCCTTGTTGGGCTGTTCCAGCCTGACTTCAAAGGGAAAGCCACCGGCGCGGAGTGACTGACGCAGAAAGACATTGATCGCTGTGGTAAGGTTCACGCCTAATTCATTGTAAAGCGTTTCGCACTGCTTTTTGATGTCGCTGTCCATACGGACGCTGAAATTTGTCGTGTTAGCCATTGTATCAGCCCCTTTCAAGTTTATTGCACTTATAGTATATGCCATTTGCAATGCAAAATCAACTCAATAGCCTTGAAATTCACAAAAAATTAAGGAGGAACCGCCTATGACTACCGCCAGTACCGCAGAGCGCGGCGGCTGGCCCATGATAATTACCACCAACCTGAAGCTGGCCAAACTCAAGAACCCGCCCGACCTGGCCCCCGCCCATATCTATGACCGTATCCTGGAACGGTGCGCCCCAATCCTCTTTGCCGGGAAGAACTTCCGGGAGGAAAACGCCGGGGCTACCAAACAGGCGGCGAAAGACATTGTGAACCGTAAGCATGAGCGACAAAATCAAGCGTATGCTTAAAAACGAGATACAGCAGATGACCGCTTATGATTTGGTTTGGTCGGGCAAGGTCGGCTATGTGTGGCTGGCAATATCTATCGACCCGGTCTATATCGATACCGGCAACTGGATAGAGTCCGCTGCCGGTCTTTGTTATGAGTGCTTGAACGATACAGCACTGGATGTTTTTGGAATGACTGGAAACGACCATGACTTCGAAGACACCGATCCGCTGGAACTGGCCGAGATTAAGCGACGCTGGAAACCCTATATCGACCAACTGCCGGAATATGCATACCTTTGTGACGAACTGTTAAGTGGTCACAAGTAACCCCGCCCGCCTGAATGTCAGGGCTTTTTCCCTGATATTTACCTGCCTCCGACGATATCTGGCAACTATTCTATTCGTATATACCGTTGATAGTTACCTCGAATCTGGCTTCCTTCCCCCGCAGCTCCTGACTGCTGTAATCCTCCGGGAACGTCACGTTGACGGTTACTGTCTCCCCCACATAGTGTCCGATCAACTGCTCCTCAAAATCATCGATATATCTGCCGGAACCGATGGTCAGACTGGTTCCCGCTCCGTCTGTGCTTCCACCATCAAAGGCTACATCGTCCACATATCCGGTGTAATCGATATTGACCGTGTCGCCGTCAGCCACCACCAGACTGGTATCGGTATTGTACGTAGTGTCGCCGCCCCCGGCCGACTCCATCCACCGGGGAATGAAGTACACACCGCAGCCGATGATAACTGCCGCAGCCACCAGCGCCATCGTTATAACAGCCACTCTGGCTTTCGGGGAAAGGGGTTTTCTGGTCGGATGTTCCCTCTCCTGGCGGAGATGGCAAAGCAGCTTCAGCACCTGCCCGTCACGGGTACGGCGAAGCCTCTCCCTTCTGCCCTTCCCGTAGCGGTTCTCCTGAATCTGCCGCTCCATCAGATCTTCCAGGCTTCTCCCCTGACTATCCACACAGGAGAGATCCATCTTCTGGTCCGCCGCGAACTGCATTTTCTCCATCCCCTCCTCGGAGGCTGCCGCCGTAAAGAGCAGTTCCATCCAGGCATCCTGTGTCAGGGAATCCTGCGGTATGGAAGAACACTGTTGAAAAACGCTCATCTCCGCGTTCCCCAGAAGCATATAGCGGCTTTTCGCCCTGTTCTGGCGAATCAGAAATTTTACCGTCTCCGGGTCATTGACCTGACAGGCAATCTCAAAGAGATTCTCACACTCCCTCTCGTCCTCCAAATCAAACTTTTTCCGATGCCGCGCCAGCACCTGGCGGACAAAATTTTTGTTCAGATAGGGCTCAAAATCCATCCGCAGCATCTCGGAGGAAAATTTTCCCTCCTGCTTTGCCAGATAATGGATGATATCCATATTCCGAAGTGTCATCAAACTCTTGCAGATATCCAGCCGCTGCTCCTGTGTCAGCCCGTCAAGGGCTCCCTTTTTCAGAAGTTCCAGCGCCTTTTCTCTCTCCCTTCCGCGTATTGCCTCCCGCAGCTGTTCCACCAGTGTATCCGTCTCTTTACTCACAATTTTCCTCCCGTGTCATAGTCATATTTTTTCCGGCATTTTCAGCCGCAAGGTTTCTCTCCGCGCTTCCGGTACGGTTACCTTTGAAAATCAACGTTTTCGACGCCAGATGCGCAGATGCCAGTACCACCATTACGCCACTTTCAGACTTCTCTACCGTACAAATCATGAGATACACCTTCCTGCCGAAACCCCAAGCCCCTGCCGGGGCACATACCTCCCCATCGGAGATGCAATATCAAAATCATAGGGAAAAATTGTGAAAATTTCCGTAAAAATTGAAGTAGAAATTGTGAAAAAAGAATGCCCCCGAACCATCTCGTTTTCCGGTCCGGGGACATCCTTTTACTTCTTATTTCGCTTTATCTCGGCTGGATTTCGTCTATATATCTCTGGGCGATCTCCGTTACCTCGTCGATATTATAATCATTACGCAGCTTATCCACCATGGAATTCCACGCCTCGTCAGTCACGCCATCCTTAATCATGGGCGGAAGCACCGTGCCCCACCACTGATAAATCTCGTTGTACGCCTTATCCCATGCCTCGCGGTCCTCGCCGTCCATAATATCATCGGTGTAGGTGCTGACCGCGCCGATGCTTTCATAACGCGCCCATTCGTTGGTTCCCTGCTGGGTAATCGCGGAATATCCGCGGTCAATGCTATAGCCCACACTCTCGCCGACGCCGGTCTTGGTCAACCCGGCTGTCAGGCGGCCCGGCATGAAAGCGTTTCCATCCAAAGATGTGTCGATCAGCGAACGGTAGACAACATTGCCCTCTGCGTCCGTCTCTTTGCTGTACGCGGCATCCAGGCCATACTCCTCATACAGGTTCTCTCCATCCGCGAACTCAGTGGAAGCCACCTGATCAGCATTCAGCCCGAAGGAATGGAAATCGGATCCCTCCTCGGTAAACAGCCAGTTAAAGTAAGTAAACAGCGCTGCCATCTCCTCTTCGCTTCTTCCCTCGCATTTTTCAGAGATCGCCACGCCTCCGGAAACCCTGCTGCCCTGGTAGAACGTATCCGGCTCTCTGTACATCTGGTCCGCCGTGCCGTACACATCATTGATCGGGCAGGCGCAGGACATCACAAAGGCCTTCTGCTGGTCTGTCGGATCCGCGCAGGTAGCCCGGATCGTGGTGCCGATCGTTCCGGTCAGGCCATACCAGAGACCGACTTTCCCCATATTGGTCCCATTCATGTTTACCATATAGAACGCGTCGCCGGTACGGGTCTCGAACACGTCGTCCAGCCATCCCTGCTCATACCAGTTGTTCAGGCAGTTCAGATACGTCCGGAAATTCTCCGACGCGCCGCTGAAGTAGACCTGATTATCCTCGTCCACAGACCAGTATCCGCCTCCGCCGCCGAAAGAAGAAACCAGATCTCCGGTGACAATGTAGCCCGGATAATACATGCTGACCGCGTAAGCGTTGCTGTCCTCCGCAAAGCCCTTCTCCTCAATCGCCTTGTTGAAGGCCTCAAACATCCACTCCCAGTCGCTGATGGTCAGAGGATCGCTTGTCCCGCTGGGGAAAATCACGTTATCTGTGTAGGTATTGTTCGGATCTTCGCCGTCTGTCGCTGTAAAGGCCGTAACCTCGTTCTGCTTCCAGCCGTTAAGGTTGTTCTGCTCTTTCGCCTTTTCCAGCGGCGTTACCTCCGGATGGCCGTTCTCCTTTACATAATCGCTGTCCCAGTCCCAGACATAATCTGTCGGCTCCGCGTACTGAACCACCCAGTCCCTGCGGTAGACAAAGCCGCCCCAGGGAAGCTCCGGCCCGTCAAGAATATTCGCCACATAGTAATAATGCACGTTTCCGTCCTCATCCGTTCTGGAAACCTGGCTCTTGATCGTGGGATTCGCGTCCAGATAAGCCACATAGTCCGGCATGTACTTCTCCACATACTCGGTAATCTCCATGATCACGCCGTCGTCATAAAATCCCATGGGGTTTGCAATCAGGGACATATCGAGAAGATCCGGATACTCCCCGGTACTGATCATGGTATTGAAGTTATCCTGTTCCGCGCCGGCGATCGGCGTCTGGAATGTAAAATGCAGCTCGCTGCCGGAATCCGCCGTGCCCAGCGTATGATTCTCCGTATCCCAGTACTGCTGATTCAGCCACTGCACGGACGGGTTATCTTCCAGGGTGTCATAGTAAGTCCCTGCCCCGTCATCCGTATAAACCCACCAGGAAAAAGTGGAATCGGCGCTCTCGCCGCCGTCGGAGCCGCATCCGGCAAACCCCAGGGCGCTCACGCCCATCACGGCCGCCAGACCGAGGCTCAGCATTTTCTTTGCTCTCATAATCTTTCCTCCCTACTGATTTTAAGATAAAGATATTATATTTTTTCAGACGGCGGCGCTATATCAATTTCCTGTCTGTTCTGTCAATTACAGTGAAATTTATGGCGTTTGCGGTATTCCAGAGGTGTCATGTTATATCTTTTCAGAAAACAGTTTCCGAAATAGCTGGGCGATGAAAAACCGAGATAATCGGAAATCACGCTGACCGGCTCCTGCGTCTGAGCCAGCATGTTAGCGGCGCTCTTCAGACGCTCCTCCAGGACGTATTTGCGAAAGGTCGTCCCGCTCTTACGGAATTTTTCAGACAGATTCCCCGGGCTGATTCCCACAGCGTGACAGACATCCTTCATAGACAGCTTTTCTTTCAAATGACGGCAGATATATGTCTTCGCGTTCTCCAGATCCTGCGAAGCCCTGTCCGCCGCCGGATGCGCGGCGGCAGACAGCGCGTTGAACTCTTTCATCGCCTCCCCGACGACCCAGAGCATATCATGCTGGGCAGAACATTCCGACAGCTGCTGCAGGTAAATATCGCTGATCCGGTACGCCTCAAAAGGATCCACGCCGCCGGAAATGACCGCCCGGCAGGAAAGCGTAATGGCCGCGACCAGCAGATACTCCGTTTGCTTTACATCCCCCTTATAGGTCATAACCGCGTCATCATAAATATTTTCCGGCAGGAAATGAAATTCCTCCCTCAAATCCACCTCATCCGCCCTGCCCGCAGCCAGCAAATTCATCAGTTTCTGTTCCTTGCGGTAGGACGACGTCGCGTCCCGCTCGCTGATAAAATTCATCTTCTTATCCTGAATCGCCCTTCGCAGCTCTCTTTCCTCCATCCGTTCCTCCCGTATCGCGCTTTTTTATGAGAATATCATATCACAGCTTCCGGGCGGTGTGCAAGAACGCGGTTCGGGCATTGCCTGAAAGCGGCTCCGGCGCGCAAAGGCTAGAACGCTTTCCATCCGCGCAATTTTCCCTTCCCTTTTTTCCTCTCTCCGTGGTATAATAAACAGAACTTAACAAGCCATGAAGGAGCGGAATATATGAGTCAGGCAAAAGTAGATCTGAAAAAGGAACAGAAACACAACCGCAAGAAACTGGTGCAGAAAAGAAAACGCGAAAAACTCATCGGCGGGATCATAGGCGCCGTGATCGCTGTAGCGCTTATCGTCTGGATCGGTTTTTCCGGCTACGGCAAATATCAGGAATATGTCGCGGCAAATCCCACCGAAGTGGACTTGTCCGCCATTTCCGACTACCTGTCCTCCCAGGAGACGACGGAGGATTCCACACAGGAATAATCCTCCGCCCTCTTCACTGGTTTTCTACCCGGGCTTTATCCAGAGCCTCGTCGATGGCAGACAGCAGCACCTCGGTAGTATACTGATTATTTTCATCGTAGGCGATATCTTCCAGCGACTGCTTCTCGTAAATCTGAGCGCTGATGGACTCCAGCGCCGGCTCCATCAGGGGGTACATAGCCGCCACAGAATCTTCCAGATTCACGAAAGAGATGTGGTTGATATGATTTTCATCCACGATCACTTCCACTTCAAAGGCGCTGTCATTGAACTGAATGGAGGAGGCATAGACCCCGGGCACATAGAGCGTCTCCTTCGCCTCTTCCTTTGTCCCGTTCTCCGAAGAGAACATCCACCACAGCAGGATGATCAGAAGAACACCCAGTCCGGCGAAGATTGCCGTGTAAATCAATTCTTTCATGTGCAGTACAATGATTTTTGTTTTCGAACTCAATGTGTCTCTCCATTTTCTGCGATTACTAATATATATGAAAAATCCGAAAAATTATACTTTTTTCCTTGACAAATCCCTTCTTCTTAGGTATGATACATTTTGTCGTTACAAATGCGCGACACACGACACAATAGATGTGCGACAGTGGCTCAGTTGGTAGAGCACCTCCTTGCCAAGGAGGAAGTCGCGGGTTCGAGTCCCGTCTGTCGCTGAATAAGAAAAGCACACCA
>CASECT010000046.1 GCA_949286525.1 uncultured Eubacteriales bacterium
AAAAAGCAGAACGGCATAGCCTTTCGACTATGCCGTATGGACGTGCACCTTTCGCAGCGCCACTTTTTATTCTCACTCAAAGCATTCCCGGATACGTTCTGTTTCCAGTCTCCGCCGCTCTTCCCTCCTTGGAAAGAAAAACCGGCGCGGGTACTTCCCTGCTCTGATAAAAATACACAGAACACATCTCCGCTGTCATATGAGCGATGTAGACAAGATCATCCGTCATCGTCTCTCTCTCCGAAAGAAAGCGCTCATGCATATAGGTCAGATAATCGTACAGCTCCTTTTGGCCTGCATTGCGGTCAACAATGCGCTCCAGAAAGAAATCATCGTCGCGGTACATACCGCCCTCCCAGCCACAGCGTTTCCACAGTTCGTGCATCCTGCTCTCATAAACGACATGATCCCTCAGATCTCCCTCAAATCCATCGTTGTGCGGCCAGGTAAAAGAATCTGCCACATAGTGCATCAGCACGCCGCAGGTAAAACTGTGCCACAGGCTGTCCGAGGGATGACTCATCAGCCGGTGCAGCAATCTGCGCATACATCCGCAGACATTCTCGTAATTGTGCCCCCGCATCCTCGTATGTCCGAAAAATCCCCGGAAATAGGAGATCAGATTCATATCCGGTTCCATATTGCCCAGAAGAAACGCCGCCTTTCTGAGGCAGGAAATATGCCGTTTTTCACTTTCTGTCCGCAGCAGGGACAGCGCAAGATTCTTGTGATCCCGTATATTCATTATGTATCCTCCTTTTACCCTATGCCTCCATCATACCGTGAAAACATAAAGATTGAAGGAAGATTTTTTTAAATTTTCGTTAACATTTCTTTAAAAAATCCCTTACCACATCCGGCATCTGCTCCACTTCACATACTGTCTCATGGCGCACCGGGGCATTGCGGATCTCTTCCACCGCCCGAGGGATCGAAATCTTCGCCAGCTCGCTCAGCCGGTCAGCCAGAGCGAAATCATCGGTCTCCTTACAGGAGGGATCAATGGCCTTCATGACGCTTCCGGTAAATTTGAAGGGGCTGGCTGTGGAGGCAATGACGGTCTTTGTAGCTGTGTCGCCCGTCTCCGTGCGATATTTCTCGTAGACGCTCTTTGCTACCGCCGTGTGGGTGTCCATCACATAACCGGTCTTCTCGTAGAGATCGCGGATGGCCTCCCCGGTCTCCTCCTCGGAGGCGTAATTACCGTAAAAGTCCGCAAGCTGCTCTCTCATCCCAGGCGTGATCTCATATCTTCCCTCCGTCACAAGAGCCTTCATGAGAGCCGCGTTCCTGTCGGCGTTCTCTCCGGCAATACGATAAATCAGACGCTCCAGATTACTGGAGATCAGAATATCCATCGACGGAGAATTGGTCAGGATGAACTCCCTGTTCCTGTCATATACGCCCGTGCGGAAAAAGTCAAAGAGCACCTTGTTCTCGTTGGAGGCACAGATCAGTTTTCCGATGGGAAGTCCCATATTCTTTGCGTAGAAAGCTGCCAGAATATTTCCGAAATTGCCGGTGGGAACCACCACATTGATCGTCTCTCCCTCGGCGATCTCCCCCGCCTTCAGCAATCTTCCATAAGCATAGACATAATAAACAATCTGGGGCACCAGACGGCCGATATTGATAGAGTTTGCCGAGGAGAACTGATAGCCCTCCGCCTCCATCTCCTTTGCCAGAGCCGGATCAGAGAACATCTGCTTCACACCGGTCTGGGCCTGGTCGAAATTCCCGTGGATGCCCACCACGCAGGTATTGTCTCCCTTCTGGGTTACCATCTGCCTCTCCTGAATGGCGCTGACACCATCCTTGGGATAGAACACAACAATCTTTGTGCCCTCCACGCCGGCAAAACCGGCCAGAGCTGCCTTTCCGGTGTCCCCGGATGTGGCGGTCAGAATGACGATCTCGTTTTTGACCTGATTTTTTCTGGCCGAGGTAATCATCAGATGGGGAAGGATGGAGAGAGCCATATCCTTGAAGGCAATGGTCGCGCCGTGGAATAGTTCCAGGAAATAGGCGTCATCCTTCTTTACCAGAGGCGCGATCTCCTCCGTGTCAAACTTGGCGTCGTAGGCCTTCGCAATACAACTCTTCAGTTCCTCCTCCGAAAAGTCTGTCAGATACAGTTTCATAACCTCGTAAGCGGTCTGCTGATAGGTCATTTCGCCAAGCTTTGGCAGAGGCACATTCAGCGCCGGAATGCGCTCAGGCACAAAGAGTCCGCCGTCGTTTGCCAGGCCCTTTAAAATTGCCTGAGAAGCGGTAGCCCGCTCCTGTCCGTCCCGCGTACTTACATAAATCATTTCCATAATTCTCCTCGTCATCTGTGTTTATTTCTGGTTGATATAGTTTACCAGGCCGCCGCAGTCGATAATCTGCTGCATGAAGGGCGGAAACGCCTGTCCCTGGTAGGTAATTCCCCTGGTCTTGTTGGTTATCTTACCGCTGTCGAAATCCACTTCCACTTCGTCCCCGTCAGCAATGTCTTTCGCCGCCTCCGGGCACTCAATGATGGGCAGTCCGATATTGATGGCGTTGCGGTAAAAAATCCGGGCAAAAGTCTCCGCGATCACGCAGCTTACCCCTGCCGCCTTGATGGCCAGCGGCGCGTGCTCTCTGGAGGAACCGCATCCGAAATTCTTCGTGGCCACGATCAGGTCTCCGGGGGATACTTTCCTCACGAAATCCGCGTCGATATCCTCCATACAATGCTCCGCCAGCTCCTTCGGATCCGATGAATTCAGATACCGCGCCGGAATGATCACATCGGTGTCCACATTGTCGCCAAATTTAAAAACCTTTCCACATGCTGCTTTCATGATCTTTTCCTCCTACATTACTTCTTCCGGTCCGGAAATCTTACCCGTGATGGCGCTGGCCGCAGCTACCGCCGGACTGGCCAGATAGATCTCGGAATCCACATGTCCCATACGTCCCACAAAATTCCGGTTCGTGGTGGACACGCACCGCTCGCCCTCTGCCAGGATCCCCATGTATCCTCCCAGACAGGGACCGCAGGTAGGTGTGGAAACCACCGCCCCCGCCTCGATGAAGGTGCGGATAAATCCGGCCTCCATAGCGTCCAGGTAAATCTGCTGGGTAGCCGGGATCACGATAACCCGGAGGCCCTTCTTTACCTTTCTGCCTTTTAAAATCTCTGCCGCAGTGGCAAGATCTTCGAATCTTCCGTTGGTGCAGGAACCGATAACCACCTGATCGATGGGAATATCGCCCACCTCGTCGATGACCTTCGTATTCTCGGGCAAATGGGGGAATGCCACCGTGGATTTCAAGGTGCCAAGATCGATGGTATACTCCTCGTCGTATACCGCATCCTCATCCGCCTCATATACTTTATAGGGACGGCCGGAGTGCTCCTCCATGTATTTTCTGGTCAGATCATCTACCGGAAAAATGCCGTTCTTGGCGCCGGCCTCAATGGCCATATTCGCGATGGTAAAACGGTCGTCCATGGACAGATAGGAAATCCCCTCCCCCACAAACTCCAGAGATTTGTACAGAGCGCCGTCCACGCCAATGGTGCCGATCAGATGCAAAATCACATCCTTACCGCTGATATACTTTTTCGGTTTTCCCACAATGTTGATTTTAATAGCCGCAGGAACCTTGAACCAGGCCTTGCCGGTGGCCATGCCTGCCGCCATGTCCGTGCTGCCGACACCTGTGGAGAAAGCGCCGAGAGCACCGTAGGTACAGGTGTGAGAGTCCGCTCCGATGATGGCGTCCCCCGCCACGGTCAGTCCCTTTTCCGGAAGAAGCGCATGCTCGATTCCCATCTCTCCCACGTCAAAATAATTGGTAATCTCATTCCTGCAGGCGAACTCCCGCACGCACTTGCAATTCTCCGCCGATTTGATATCCTTGTTGGGGACAAAATGATCCATCACAAGCGCGATCTTATCCTTGTGGAACACACCGTCCACCTTCATTTTCTCAATCTCATGGATGGCAACCGGAGACGTAATGTCATTTCCCAGCACCAGATCCAAATCCGCCTCGATCAGCTGTCCGGCCGTTACCGACGCAAGTCCGGCGTGGGCTGCCAGTATTTTCTGTGTCATTGTCATTCCCATGACCCGTTTCCTCCTCTTCTTTTTTCTGATAGTATTCTAACACAGATCATGTTATAATAGAAATACATAATAAACATATTTCCCATAACTCTGCATTATATCCATTGTCGGAACCATTCGTTTTTCATGAAAGGAGACCATCATGAACGATCTTCTGTCAAATTACCACAACTTTTATGAAGTTGCAAGATGCGGCAGTATCTCAAAGGCCGCGCAGCAGCTTTTTATCAGCCAGCCTGCCCTCAGCAAATCTATCAAAAAGCTGGAGGAGGCCTTGAAAGTCCGGCTCTTTATCCGCAGTTCCAAGGGCGTGATCCTGACGCCGGAGGGAAAACTTCTGTGGGAGTATGTACAGAAAGCCTTCTTCTCTCTGGATGCCGCTGAACATCAGCTTGCCCGCATGGCCTCCCCCGACGCGGGTTCCCTGCGCATCGGCGTCAGCGCCACCCTGTGCAGGTACATGCTCCTGCCCTATCTTTCCGGTTTCATCAACGCTCATCCGGGTATCCACATCAGCATCTCCTGTCAGTCCACCAATGAGACGCTGGAGCTGCTGGAATCCGATGCCATCGATATCGGCCTGGTGGGAAAGCCGGAGCATCTGCGGGATATAACCTACTACGATCTGGATGAGATCGAAGATATCTTTGTAGCAACAGATGCCTGCATCTCCCGTCTCATGTTACCGGATGCATCCACAAAATCCATTCTGGAATCTGCAACGCTGATGCTGTTGAACAAGAACAATATGACCCGGCAGTACATCGACGATTACCTGAACGAAAACCGCATACAGCCCAAGGACTATATCGAAATCTCCAATATGGATCTTCTGATTGAATTTGCACGCATCGGTCTCGGCGTCGCCTGCGTCATCAAAAATTTTGTAAAAGAAGATCTGGCCTCCGGCGCTCTGACCCAGATTGCCCTGGATATCCCCATTCACAAGCGCCATGTGGGCTTCGCCTACAAAAAACCCCATCTGCAGAACAGGGCCCTGGAATTGTTTTTGGCTTTCGTAAAATGAAAAACTCCCGGAGAATCTGTGAATGCCCTACACATACACAGAGCCGCCGGGAGTTTTTATCCTCGTCAACCCTGACGCGATTTTTCGTCAATCCCCGAATTAATTATTGATCAGCTTGTCCTCTTCGTTGTTCCAGCTGTAGAGCTTGCGGATCTCCTCGCCTACCTTCTCAGAGGGATGCTCGCTCGCAAGCTTTCTCATGGCCTTGAAATGTACCTGGCGTCCTGCCGGGGACATGTCAAGCAGGAACTCCTTCGCGAAACTGCCATCCTGGATATCGGAAAGAATCTGCTTCATAGCCTTCTTGGTATCCTCGGTAACAATCTTCGGCCCGGTAATGTAATCCCCGTACTCAGCGGTATTGGAGATGGAGTATCTCATTCCGGCAAATCCGGACTGATAAATCAGATCAACGATCAGCTTCATCTCATGGATACATTCGAAGTAAGCGTTTCTGGGGTCGTATCCTGCCTCACAAAGTGTCTCAAAACCAGCCTGCATCAGAGCGCAAACACCGCCGCAGAGCACTGCCTGCTCGCCGAAAAGATCGGTCTCTGTCTCGGTACGGAAGGTAGTCTCCAAAAGACCGGCCCTGGCTCCACCGATTGCCAGGCCATATGCCAAAGCCATATCCAACGCTTTGCCTGTGTAATCCTGCTCAACAGCTACCAGACAGGGGGTTCCCTTGCCGGCCTGATACTCACTTCTTACGGTATGTCCAGGAGCCTTGGGAGCGATCATGGTAACGTCCACATATTTCGGAGGTTTGATGCATCCGAAATGAATGTTAAATCCGTGAGCGAACATCAGCATGTTGCCCTCTTCCAGATTCGGCTCGATATCTTTCTTATACATATCGGCCTGCAACTCATCGTTGATCAGAATCATGATGATATCAGCTTTCTTTGCCGCCTCTGCAGCTGTATAAACCTCAAATCCCTGTTTCTCGGCCTTCGCCCAGGATTTACTTCCCTCGTACAGACCAATAATAACATGGCAACCGGAATCCTTGGCATTCAGCGCATGTGCGTGTCCCTGACTGCCGTATCCGATAACGGCGATGGTTTTGCCATCCAGCAGAGACAGATTACAGTCATCCTGATAAAAAATTCTTGCTTCCTGTGACATCTTTTTTTCCTCCTTATTAATCGATGATAACCACGTCCTTGGAACCTCTGGTCAAGCCGGTCAGACCGGTTCTCGCAAGTTCCAGAATCTCGTAGTCTGCCAGCATATCCAAAAAGGACTGCAGCTTCTCCTGATGGCCTGTCACCTCAATGACCATGGAGTCGTGAGTCACGTCTACTACCTTGCCATGGAAAATCTCGGTAATCGACAGCACCGACTGACGGTCCGTATCCTTTGCCGAAATTTTTACCAGCATCAGCTCTCTCGTAACAGAAGCCCCCGGCTGCAGAATCTTGATATCCACCACATCCTCCAGCTTGGCCAGCTGTTTTTCAATCTGCTCTAAGATCAGTTCGTCTCCGCTGGTCACGATGGTAATCCGGGTAAACCTCGGATCTGCGGTAACCCCTGCGGAAAAACTGTCAATATTGTAGCCTCTGCGGCTGAACAGCCCGGATACATGGCTGAGAAGCCCTGGCGTATTTTCCACCAAAATTGACATTACCTGTCTTCTCATAAGCAAATCTCTTCCTTTCCAAGAACGCTTCTGTGTCATATGTAGGCCGAATCGGACGATCCGTCGTCTGATAAACTCACATTACAAATAATTCTAGCACATTCCCCGGTGTTGTCAATCATATTTTCCCGCTGGAAAACCCATGGCTCAAAGAAGAAGTTCCCCCGCCGTCAGCAGTTCTATGCAAGTTTCTTCCTCCCCGGACATCTCTCCCTTTTCCTCGCACAGAGTAATGATCCAATCCTCTATCTGCCAGGTATGCCGCCGGATATTCTCCGTCTCTGCCTCCGGCTGCCGCAGAACTTCAAGAAGGGGGATATCCATAAGCTTCGCCAGTGCCTCTTTTCCGGTCCATACCCGGTAGAAGGCGGCATCATCCCCCCGTGCGAGATCCGTTCTCTCCGCAGCAGGAAAATATCGCTCCGCTACCTTCACGGGATAAGGGCGGATCCGCTCCGCATCAACTCCCACCGGCATTTCTCCCACGGCCACAGCAGCCAGCCCTTTCGTGTGGGTAACGGAGAAATGTACCGCCAATCGTGTCTCTGCTCCCTTACCGTCCAGATAAGGCTTTCCCCGGGAACTTGCACGGTAGGAGAAAGGCTCCGGCACTCCCTGCTGCCGCAGCAGACTTTCCAGAAGCGCTCCCGCAGCGATGGATTCCCGATGTCGCTCCAAAGACCGGATCCCATCCGCCCTCCGCCGCCGAGTTTCACTCAACTGTTGATAGAGAAGCTCCCACTGCCTTACCGTGATATCCTCCGTTCGGATAGCTGCAACTCTCATACCCCCAGGTCCCTTTCCATCCGAATATGGGGGCAGCGCTCCTCCAGAATCTCATCGCCGACTTTCTGATATCCCAATTTCCCATAAAATCCACTGGCTCTGACCTGGGCAAAGAGCGCCGCTCGACTGCCTCCCATATCAACGATTTTCTGCTCTGCCGCTCCCACCAGTTTCTCTCCGTAATGCAGGCCGCGAAACTTTCGCATTACCGCCACACGCCCGACCATAAAGTTTCCATCCACCTCATCAAAGAAGACCCGGCAGGTTCCCGCCGGCTCTCCCTTTGCATAAAGCACCAGATGTTTCGCCCGTCCGTCGAGCTCGTCAAACTCCTCTGCGAATCCCTGTTCTTCCATAAAAACTTCCCGCCGGATCCGGACAGCCTCCTCAGGCAAAGTATCATATGTTCTGATCTCTATCTCGCCCTCCGCCGCATTTTTTACACCAGTCTCCACGATACTCTTTCTCATATGTTCCATCACGCTTCCCCCGCAAGTGTTTCCATCTCCCGGGCAACACCCTCTTCACAGGAGCGCATGGCGAGAATGGTCCGCTCCAGAAGGACATCCAGTTCCCAGCCAAGGCGCTGGGCGCCTGTGGCGATGACATCCCTGGAACAGCCCGCCGCGAACCGCTTATCTTTATATTTTTTCTTCAGACTCTTCAACTCCATGTCCATTACGCTCTTTGAGGGGCGCATCTTCGCTGCGGCTCCGACGAGCCCGGTCAGTTCGTCACAGGCGAAGAGGATTTTTTCCATAAAGTGCTTCGGCTCGATGTCGCTGCAGAGGCCATAGCCATGGCTGCAGATGGAGGCGATCATTTCCTCAGATACTCCTGCCGGCCGCAGCAATTCCGGCGCCTTTTTGCAGTGCTGATCCGGATACTGCTCAAAATCAATATCGTGAAGCAATCCCACAATTCCCCAGTATTCCTCCTCATTCTCATATCCGTCTTCCCGGGCAAAATAACGCATTACCCACTCCACCGTCAGCCCGTGAAGGATGTGAAAATACTCCTTGTTGTACTCCATCAGAAGTTTCAGTGCTTCCTCCCTCGAAATTGTGCTCTCCATCGTCGTGCGCCCTCCTTCCTACATCAGTCCGTCCATAACAAGCTCCACCGGACAGTGATCCGATCCAAAGATATCCGTGTGGATGGCCGCGCTCTCCATATGCTCCTTCAGTTCATCCGACACCAGGAAATAATCAATCCGCCACCCGGCATTCTTCTCCCTGGCCTTAAACCTGTAGGACCACCAGCTGTAAATCCCCTCCGCGTCGGGATAAAAATTTCGGAAACTGTCGATAAATCCGCTGTCCAGAAGCTCCGTCATCTTCTCCCGCTCCTGGTCCGTAAATCCGGCGTTGTTCCGGTTGGTCTTGGGATTTTTCAGATCGATCTCCTCGTGGGCTACATTCATATCTCCACACACGATAACTCCCTTCCTCTCCGCCAGTTTTCCGAGATAACCGCGGAAAGCGTCCTCCCACTCCATCCGGTAGGAAAGACGCTTCAACTCATTCTGGGAGTTGGGTGTGTAGACTGTCACAAGATAAAAGCGGTCGTATTCCAGGGTAATCACGCGCCCCTCCTGGTCATGTTCCTCGATACCCATGCCATAGGCAACCGACAATGGCGTGTGCTTTGTGAAAATTGCCGTCCCGGAATACCCCTTTCTCTTCGCGTAATTCCAGTACTGCTCGTATCCCGGCAGCTCCAGATCAATCTGCCCCTCCTGCAGCTTTGTCTCCTGCAGACAGAAAAAATCCGCGTCCAGCTTCTGAAATTCCTCCATAAAATTTTTATTGACGCAGGCCCGCAGGCCGTTTACGTTCCATGAAACCAGTTTCATCCGTCTCTCCTCCATCCCGTCTATTTTTCGACAGCCCTTTTGGGCCGCCGAAATACCTGATGACATTCTACCATATCCGCCGGCGGCAGGCAACGGACCTTCTGATTTCCTCCGATTATTGCCTTAGCTTTTATCGCCTTGATACTTACCGCCGCTCCTCCATAATCAGGTAGAAGGGATAAGACATTGGATACAGAAACCAGTATTTTGTGTTGAGCATCAGCACGGAAGGGACAATGGAGGCCAGCGCCGCGCCCACGGAAAATACGGGCGCCACAATACAGACCGCGAGCATCCAGAAGAAGGTCAGCATGGGAACCGATGTCAGATTATCAGCTGATCGCCAATTCCGTAGGTATTGGCTTTTCTGTGCTGGTCATCAACGGCCATGGGCCACGCCGGTCAGCTGGAAAACGACGCCTCTCTTCCTGTATGTGCGCAAAAAAAAAGCTGCCGCCATTCTGCGGCAGAGTTCCCGGATTAAAAATCTGATCAACGATCTGAATCTTGCGTCCAAACTGGAATACAATATGCAGCCCCTCAAAAAAAGGGAAGAAAACGCCGTCGCCCTGGTCCGGCAGGCAGCCGTCAACTGTATCAACCACAACGAGGACGGATGCCGCATTTTCGTCTCCGTCCACCGCACATCCCTGGAATGCAGAATCTGTATCGCCGACGACGGCCGCGGCGTCTGTGAGGAAACTCTGGAAAAGATCCGCTTCACGCCCCACTATATGATGTGCGATACCAACACCACCCAACAGCGGCATGGCCTGGGCCTTCTGATTGTCAAGCAGATCGCGGCCTCCCACAACGGATCTCTCTCCGTGGGCCACAGCATCTATGGAGGTTTTCAGGCAATTTTGACACTCCCACTTTCCCGAACGGATCCCTGACATTTTCAGGCCCGGCAACTATCTGATGTTCTGTTCATCATCTTCTCTGCTCTTCGCATCCCGGTACCGGTATCCGAGCACGAACTGATTCTTACCTTTTTTCTTCGCTTCATAGAGAAGATGATCCGCGTTCCTGTACAGTTCATCAATATTCATTCCGGCTTCCAGCGGAATCACGCCGATACTGCAAGTCACGGACTGCTCCTCAATCTGTATGGTTTCGATTCCAGTCCTCAGGCGGTTCATATATGTCTTTACCTGATCTCTTGTAAGAGGGACTCGAATCAGCGCCACAAACTCATCGCCGCCCAGCCGGCCGAGAATGCCCGCTTCGCCTATTGTCCCGCGCAAGCGCTCCGCCACTTCTCTCAGCACCCTGTCCCCTTCTGGGTGCCCGAATCTGTCGTTGATCTCCTTGAAATAGTCCACATCCAGTATCATAAAGCAGCCCGCCTTTTCCAACTGGTCAAATTTCATCTCACGCAGAATTTTCTGGCCGATTTGAAAAAACTGTTGTCTGCCCATCAGGCCGGTCAATCCATCCAGTCTTGCCTCATAGTAACGGTAATTGAAATTTTTCTGATACATTAAAATAAAGATAATGACGATCAGGGCTAATGAGATCATACCAAACAGGAATTGAATCTGTAAATGCATAACATCGTAGGAAAGCCTTCCGGTAACACTGATTCCATAGCTGGAAAAAACAATTCCCATTCGATTGGTAAAATACAACGCGACGCTGACAGAGGCCAGCAGAACCAGAACCAGCATGGCAGTCATTCCCACTCTGCTTTTCGGAGAGATTTCATTTACCTGATCCACATTCTCAATACGTTTCAGAAATCCCCTCAGAAGACCAGATTGCGCAAACAGGTAACAGGATACAACAATCACATTGACAACCGCGATAAAGGGAATAAAATCCCATCTGCGGATATCATCCAATGTATTCGCCACCGTAAATCCCGCTTCAGGAAACAGCAGCTGCATAAAACTGTATACAAGCACAGTGTGTATTGTTCTGCCCACAGAGGAGACCAGAATGATCCCTGCAAGAGGATACCGTCCGTTTCTGGCAGCCCGATATAAAAATCCTATGACAAAACCGAAAAGCGCTCTGGATCCGACGCTTAAAACAATGCTTTCAAAAGGTTTTCCACTCATTGCAGGAGAGAAGATCGCATCTCCTGCCGCCACATAAAAGGCTGAGGCCTTCCACATGGAGGCGATTCCAAACACAGCCCCCACGATCGTGGAATTCTTTGGGCCCAGAACACATCCTGCCACCATAACCGGAATATAGACAAAAGCAAGAGATATCGGCTCAATATGCACATATCCCATAAAAGAAAAAGACATAAAAAACTCCACCGCAATCAGTATCCAAAGCAGATAATGATTATTCTCGATCCCCCTGTTCCTCTTCTTCCGGAAAAGCGCCATTGCCATCCCCCTTACCTTCATTCTCCATAGGATAAGTATACCATAGTACTATCAAATTGGCACTCTCTATTTTTCTGTGACATAACCCCTGACATAAAAACGCACTGGCAACAAGTTACCTTGCCTGTTGCCAGTGCGGATCTTATTCTGTGAACGCCTCTGGGGCTTTCGGTCAAAACTTGCCAGCCTTTGCAGCTTCCTCTACGGAAACGGCTACGGCTACGGTCATACCTACCATCGGGTTATTTCCCGCGCCGATCAGGCCCATCATCTCAACGTGAGCCGGAACAGAGGAAGATCCCGCGAACTGTGCGTCGGAGTGCATTCTTCCCATGGTGTCGGTCATACCGTAGGAAGCCGGACCTGCGGCCATGTTATCGGGATGCAGCGTACGTCCGGTACCGCCGCCGGAAGCAACAGAGAAGTACTTCTTGCCCTGCTCGATACACTCTTTCTTGTATGTACCTGCAACCGGATGCTGGAAACGTGTCGGGTTGGTGGAGTTACCGGTAATGGAAACGCCTACGTTCTCATAGTGCATGATGGCAACGCCCTCCTGCACATCATCCGCTCCATAGCACTTTACAGTGGAGCGAAGTCCGGTGGAGTAAGGTTTCTCGTATACAATGTTCAGTTCGTTCTTCTTGTAGTCAAACTTGGTCTCCACATAGGTAAATCCGTTGATACGGGAGATGATCTGGGCAGCGTCCTTTCCAAGACCATTCAGGATAACACGCAGCGGTTTCTGGCGAACCTTGTTCGCCTTCTCAGCGATACCGATGGCGCCCTCAGCGGCAGCGAAGGACTCATGACCTGCCAGGAAACAGAAGCACTCGGTCTCCTCCTCCAGAAGCATCTTGCCCAGGTTTCCATGTCCCAGACCTACTTTTCTGTGGTCCGCAACAGAACCCGGAATACAGAAGGACTGAAGTCCCTCTCCGATGGCAGCCGCAGCGTCCGCAGCTCTGCGGCAGTCCTTCTTGATGGCGATTGCAGCGCCTACGATATATGCCCAGCATGCATTCTCAAAGCAGATGGGCTGAATACCCTTGATCTGATTGTAAACGTCCAGACCGGCATCCTTTGTAATCTTCTCCGCCTCCTCGATGGAACTGATGCCATACTTGTTCAGAGCGGCGTTGATCTGGTCAATTCTTCTTTCATATGATTCAAATAAAGCCATTTCTTTCGTCTCCTTTCAATTACTCTACTCTCGGGTCGATAATCTTAACGGCGTCAGCCACACGGCCGTACTCGCCTTTTGCCTTTTCCCATGCAGTGTTGGGATCATCGCCCTTCTTGATGAAGTCTGTCATCTTTCCGAGGGAAACGAACTGATAACCGATCACTTCGTTGTCTGCGTCCAGCGCAATGCCGGTAACATAGCCTTCCGCCATCTCCAGATAGCGAACGCCCTTTGCCTTGGTAGCGTACATGGTTCCCACCTGAGAACGGAGGCCCTTGCCCAGGTCTTCCAGGCCGGCGCCTACTGCCAGACCGTCATCAGAGAACGCGCTCTGGGTACGGCCGTAAACGATCTGCAGGAACAGCTCTCTCATGGCTGTGTTGATGGCGTCGCATACCAGGTCCGTGTTCAGAGCCTCCAGAATGGTCTTACCCTGAAGAATCTCAGCCGCCATAGCTGCGGAATGGGTCATACCGGAGCAGCCGATGGTCTCTACCAGCGCTTCCTCGATCACGCCGTTTTTTACATTCAGAGTCAGCTTGCAGGCACCCTGCTGGGGAGCACACCAGCCAACACCGTGGGTAAAGCCGGAGATATCTTCAATTTTTTTGGAATGCACCCATTTTCCTTCTTCCGGAATGGGAGCCGGTTCATGTTTTGCGCCCTTGGCAACCGGACACATGTTTTCAACTTCCTTTGTGTAGATCATTTTAAGACTCCTTTCGTATACATAGAGAATGTTATGTTAAAAACTTCACATTAACATACCGTGACTATTTTCGCATATTTACAGCGGTTCGTAAAGTGAATTTTCACGGTTTTTCCGGGATTTTTTCGGCTTTTTTTCCAAAAAATATCAATCTTTCAGCGGCCTTCCGTTCCCATCGGTCTTAATACTTCCCGCCAGTATCATGATGCCTTCAACCAGCCCCCAGATGCCGATAGCCCAAACCAGAAGCGCGCCGATGCCGATGCAGGAAAGAATCAGGCCCAAAATCGTAAGCACCAGCTGAATCACGGCCTTGGAAGTATAGCCCAGATAAAAGTTGTGCACGCCGAAAGCTCCCAAAAAAATTCCCAGAAGCCCCGCGGCAATTTTCGACTTGGCGTTGGGACTCGGAATCGCCGATGTGCTGCAGCCGCAGTTAGTGCAGACGGCAGCGTTGGGATCTACCGGATGGCCGCAGTTATAGCAGAAATGATTACCCTCGCCCTTCGGAGCTCCACACTTGACACACATAACAGAATCCGGCGACGGATACTCTGCTCCACAATTCTTACAATACATTTACATCTCCTCCTTTTTTACAATTTCGCTTTTGTTTTTATAGATGCAATCCCCGGGGATCACTCCCCTTACCATGGATACGGGGTACACGTTGGTGTGTGCGCCGATAACGGTTCCGGGATTCAGCACGCTGTTGCAGCCCACCTCCACATAATCCCCCAGCATGGCGCCAAATTTTTTCAGTCCGGTGGCAATTTTTTCATCGCCGCTCTTCACTTCCACCAACGTCTTGTCGGATTTTACGTTGGAGGTAATGCTCCCGGCTCCCATATGGGATTTATGTCCGAGGATCGAATCCCCCACATAGTTGTAATGGGGCACCTGAACGCCGTCGAAAAGCACTACATTTTTCAGCTCTGTGGAATTGCCGACCACGCAGTGTTTCCCGACGATGGCTTTCCCGCGGATAAAGGCGCAGTGGCGGATTTCCGCCTCCTCGTCGATGATCAGAGGCCCGTTGAGGCAGGCTGTAGGCGCCACCTTCGCGGACCTTGCCACCCAGACATCCTCGCCCATTCTGTCAAATTTCTCCGGATCCAGCTTTGCACCCAATCGCAGAATATACTCTCCGATGACCGGGAGCACCTCCCATGGATATTCCGCGTTTTCAAACAAACCGCGCGCAATGGTGTAATTCAGGTCGTACAGCTGACTGATTTTACATGCTTCCATCTTCCGTCTCCTCACTTCTTCTTTTTTCGATAATAGGATTCCACCGCCCGATAACGGTCCGCCAGCGCATACTGGTTGCGCAGGGAGAGCACCCGGTCAGTGCGCCTTCGGATGAAATCCTCCAGCTTTTGCATATACTCGTCGGAAGTAATGGTTCCCTCCGCCACATAAGTCAATCCCTTCTCCCAGCTGGCTGTCAGTTCCGGGTTCAGCAGAGATGTGATGGACTGGTCCACAATATCGTAAATCATCTCTCCCCGCAGCGTGGGGGTAATGACCTGTGTCTTCTTATTCAATGCCAGATATTTGTTGTTTACCAGTTTCTTCAGGATCTCAGCCCGGGTCGCCGACGTACCGATGCCGCTGCCCTTGATCTGAGACCGCAGCTCCTCGTCCTCGATGAGCTGCCCGGCGTTTTCCATAGCCAGAATCATGGAACCGGAATTGTAGCGCTTCGGCGGGGATGTCTCTCCTTCCCGGATAGCGAGATGACGGAATAAAACCGGATCGCCCTTTTTGCACTTTGCCAGGATCTGCGCCGTATCCGTTCCGATCTCCTGTTCCTCTTCCTGGGAAAACTCCTCCTGAGCGACGGTGTTTTCCTGCTGCCGCTTCTTTCGGAAGGAGTACTCCATAACCTCCAGATACCCCGGTTCCTTTAAGTACTTCTCACTGGCGAAAAGGTACTCTCCCGTCAGGCAGACCGTCAGATTGATCTTCTCGTATACCGCCGGCGGATAAAAAATCGCCAGAAACCGGCGGACGATCGTCTCATACACATGGACTCCTCTGGAATTCATGCCCTTCAACGCGCCGAGGCCCTGTCCGGTAGGGATGATCGCGTAGTGATCGGTAATCTGCTTGTCGTTGACATAGCGGGTTTTCGCGATATTTTTGTAGTTCTCCTTTTCAAGGATCTCCTCCGCGAAGGGCCGGACGCCGGGAATACCCGTAAGGCCGGAAATATTTTTTCGAATCTCCTTGGCCACCGCGGTGGACAGCACTCTCGCGTCAGTTCTCGGATAGGTTACCAACTTTTTTTCATAGAGTTCCTGAACCACCGCCAGAGTCTCATCGGGACTGATCTTAAAGAACCGGGAGCAGTCGTTCTGAAGCTCCGCCAGATTGTAGAGCAGGGGCGGATTTTTCTTCTCCTTCTTCCGCTCTGCCTTCGTGATGGTTCCCTCCCTGTCACAGGCAATCCGGTCTTCCATCTTCTCCTTCTGGGGATCCTTCGCCCCGAAGGCCTCCTTCGCGCCGGCATTCTGGGGAACCTTTTCAAAAGCCGCCGTGTCCCTCGGCAGTTCCAGAAGTTCCTCGATCAGGTGCACTGCGTCAATTTTTTCCTTAAACCCGTTCTCCTTATAGAGAAGTGGCGAATTTTCATACCGGGAACCGTGGACACTCTTCCACTCCACGGTCACGGCAGCCCCCGAAATTCCGGCATTTCCCACCACCCGGTAAAAGGGCGTTTTGACAAAGTCCCGGATCTCCCGCTCCCGGCGCACCACCATGCCAAGCACGCAGGTCATAACCCGGCCCACGGAGATCACGCTGTATTTTTCGTTGAGGAATCCCGCCATAGTATTTCCGTATTTAATCGTAAGAAGCCGGGAAAAGTTGATACCCATCAGGTAATCTTCCTTGGCGCGCAGGTAGGCAGCGTCCGCCAGATGATCGTAAACCGACAGATCCTTCGCCTCCCGGATTCCCCGGAGGATCTCCTCCTCTGTCTGGGAATCGATCCATACCCGGCGGCGTTCCTTTCCCTTTACCCGCGCCATCTGCTCCACCAGCCGGTAGATATACTCCCCCTCCCGCCCTGAGTCGGTGCAAACATAGATTACATCCACATCAGGACGGTTCAGAAGCCCCGCCACGATCTTGAACTGCTTCGCGGAGCTCTCGATGACCTCGTATTTGAACTCCTTTGGCAGAAAAGGCAGGGTGTCCAGCCGCCAGCGGCGGTACTTCTCATCGTAGACTTCCGGGTAACTCATGGTTACCAGATGCCCCACACACCAGGTCACGACGGCATGGTCACTCTCGGTGTAGCCGTCATGATTTTTCATATTTTCTTTTAACGCTTTCGCAAACTCTCTCGCCACACTGGGCTTCTCTGCTATGTATAAAGCTTTGCCCATAAAAATCCTTCTATTTCTTCGTGATGTATCCCTGAGCCTTCAGAAGTTCTGCGCAGAGCACCGCGCCGCCGGCCGCGCCGCGGACTGTGTTGTGGGAAAGTCCGATGAATTTCCAGTCGTAGACCGTATCCTCGCGGAGACGTCCCACGCTAATTCCCATACCGTTCTCATAATCCACGTCCAGACGCACCTGGGGCCGGTCATCCTCCTCCATGTAGCGGATGAACTGCTTCGGAGCGCTGGGCAGTCCCAGTCTCTGGGGCTCGCCGGAATAGTTGGTAAGGGCATCGATCAGCTGCTCCTTCGTTGGCTGCTTGCGGAATTTCACAAAGACAGCCGCAGTGTGGCCGTTAAGCACCGGCACGCGGATACACTGACAGGTAATGACGGGAGACTCCGCCGGAACAATCACGCCCTTCTCCTCATCGATATGTCCCCAGATCCGCAGGGGCTCCTTCTCGCTCTTTTCCTCCTCGCCGCCGATGTAGGGGATAATATTCCCCTCCATTTCCGGCCAGTCCTTAAAGGTCTTGCCGGCTCCGGAGATCGCCTGGTAAGTGGTCGCCACCACCTCGTAGGGCTCAAACTCCTTCCAGGCGGTAAGCACCGGCGCGTAGGACTGAATGGAGCAGTTGGGTTTTACCGCCACAAATCCTCTGGTGGTGCCCAAACGCTTCTTCTGGAAGTCGATGACTCTCATATGCTCCGGATTAATCTCCGGCACTACCATGGGAACATCCGGCGTCCAGCGATGAGCACTGTTGTTGGAAACCACCGGCGTCTCGGTCTTTGCGTAGGCCTCCTCGATGGCCTTGATCTCCTCCTTCGTCATATCTACAGCGGAGAACACAAAATCCACCTCGGATGCCACATGTTCCACCTCGTTTACATTCTTTACCACAATATCCTTGACAGCTTCCGGCATGGGCGTATCCATCTTCCAGCGTCCCCCCACCGCGTCCTCGTAACGCTTTCCGGCGCTCCTGGGGCTGGCGGCGATAGTTGTCACCTCAAACCAGGGATGGTTTTCCAGCAGAGAGATAAATCTCTGTCCTACCATACCGGTTCCTCCTAAGATACCTACCTTCAGTTTCTCACTCATGTCTCTTTCCTCTCTTCCAAATATTTTATTTTTCATCACTTCCAGACAGATAGTCCCGATAGATCGTGATAACCTTTTCCATAGCTTCCTTGCCCGGAGCTCCAACAGTCAGACGTTTGTTCACGCAGGTGTCCATGGAGATGGCGTCATAGATATCCTCGTCAAAGGCGGGACAGATCTCCTGCAGCTCCTCCAGGGACAGATCGTCGATAGCGCATCCTTTCTCGATGCAGCGAAGCACCACCTGACCGACGATCCCGTGGGCATCCCGGAAAGGAACCCCCTTGCCTACCAGATAGTCCGCCGCGTCGGTGGCGTTGGTAAAGCCATGTCGGGCGCTCTTTTCCATGACATCCTTCCGGAAAGTCATGGTGGCAAGCATACCGTCAAAGAGGCTGATGCAGTTCTGCACCGTCTCCATGGCGTCGAAGGACAGCTCCTTGTCCTCCTGCATATCTTTATTATAGGCCAGCGGAATACCTTTCATAGTGGTAAGCAGAGCCGTCAGCGCCCCGTACACCCTGCCGGTCTTTCCCCGCACCAGCTCCGCGATGTCGGGGTTCTTCTTCTGGGGCATGATGCTGCTCCCGGTACTGTAGGCGTCGTCAATCTCCACGAACTGGTACTCGTTGGAGTTCCAGAGGATAATCTCCTCGCAGAAGCGGCTCAGATGCATCATGATGGTGGAGAGCGCCGCCAGATATTCCAGCAGATAATCCCGGTCGCTGACCCCGTCCATGCTGTTTAAGGTCGGACCGTAAAAGCCCAGAAGTTCCGCCGTGTACTCCCGGTCCAGCGGATAAGTGGTTCCCGCCAGCGCCCCGGATCCCAGGGGACAATAGTTCATCCGCTCGTAAATATCGGACAGACGCTGCCGATCCCGCTTAAACATCTCAAAATACGCTCCCATATGATGAGCCAGGGTAATGGGCTGAGCCTTCTGTAAATGGGTAAAGCCCGGCATGATCGTCTCCGCATTCTGCTCCATGACCGTAAGAATTGTCTCCAGCAGATGCTTTAACAGTTCGTTGGTCTGCTGTACCTGAGTTCTCGTATAGAGACGCATATCCAGAGCCACCTGGTCGTTTCTGCTTCTGCCGGTGTGCAGCTTCTTTCCCGGATCTCCTATCCGCTCGATCAAGTTCGCCTCCACAAAACTGTGCACATCCTCATATTCCTCCGTGATGGGAAGTTTTCCCTCCCTCACATCCGTCTCGATACTGTCAAGCCCCGAGAGAATAGCATCCCGGTCGCTGTCTGATATAATTCCCTGCTTTGCCAGCATCTTCACATGGGCGCGGCTCCCCTCCAGATCTTCCCTGAGAAGTTTCTGGTCAAAGCCGATGGACGCGTTAAAGGCATATACCTGCCGGTCCGTCTCCTTGGTAAATCTTCCGCCCCACAATTGAGCCATCTGTCTGTCCTCCTTCGTCACTTCATTTCATAATTTCCTTGCTTCTCTCCCGCTCTCTTCTGGAGAAAACGCAGCCGCAGTAGTCCTGCCGGTACAGATCATACGCTCTTGACAGTTCCACCGATCTCTGATATCCGCCCCGCTTCTTGAAATCAGAAAAAAGATAGGGCACCTGGTAGCGCTCTGCCAATTCCCCGCCGATGGCGTTCAGCAGTCCGGCGTTCTTTAACGGGCTGATGGAGAGGGTTGTAGTAAAATAATTCATCTTCCGTTCTGCCGCAAATTTTGCCGTCTCTTCCAGCCGCAGCCGGAAACACACCTCGCATCTGGCTCCGCCCTCAGGCTCCCGCTCCAGTCCCCGCACACTTTCATAATAGCGGTCCCTCTCAAAGCTGCCCTCCAGAAAGTCAATGGGATATCTGGCAGGGAAGCGCCGGATCAGTTCCTTCTGCTCCTCCACCCGCTTGCGATATTCCTCTTCCGGGTCAATGTTGGGATTGTAATAAAAGACTGTTATCCTGAAAAAATCGGACAGATACTCCAGAACATAGCTGCTGCAGGGTGCGCAGCAACTATGCAGCAGCAGAGAGGGCACACGCCCGTCCCGCTGCAGTCCCGCAAGGGTCTCCTCGAGCACCTTTTGATAATTTATTGCGTTCATAGCCGCTGCCGCCTATGCCTCTTCTCTGGTCCAGAGATACAGAAGCACTACTGCCGCCACATATACCACCGCCATGCAGATCATCAGTTGGCCTCTTTCGAGGAAAAAGCCTGCCGCGATCTGAACAGCCACAACAAGCCCATGAATCCATATGGGGATCCGGTTCAGGCACACGCAGAGCACCGCCTCCAGAATAACCAGAGTGCACACCGGCACCAGCGGAATCCCCAGCGCAAAATAACTTACCAAAATCATGGCAGCCGCCAGAATGGCAAAGATAATCAACCCGATCATGGGAATATGCCGATGCAGCGACTCTCTATTTATGGCAATCTGCTTTGTCTCTCTCATGATAAACTCCTTTAACCCTTACGTTGTTTTTCACATTATAACAAGAATCGAAGATTTACACAACTTTTTTTAAAAAAAGGATTGCCAAACCAAATGTTTTTTTATATAATCTTAGTGTTGCTTCGATAGCTCAGTTGGTAGAGCACTTCACTCGTAATGAAGGGGTCGTCAGTTCGAGTCTGATTCGGAGCTTTTATCAAAAAACCGGGGAAATGCAAAAAACAGATTGCATTCCTCCGGTTTTTCTGTTACAGTATTTCCACGCGGCGGGTCTGCCGCATCTATATATTTTCTTTTTCACATCTTTTTACGCTCTGATGTCGGATTCGGAGCATCCATGACATATCAGGAATTTTTAAATGAACTTACTGCTTATCTGAAAAAAGAACTGCCCGAGGATACCCGTCTGCACCTTTCTCAGGTCTTAAAGACCAACGGCCTGCGCCTGGACTGCATTACCTTTTCCGCTCCGGGCCTTTCCGTCTCTCCGGCCATTTATCCAAAAGACTATTTTCCGCGGCTTTCCACCTGTTCCCTGCCTTCTCTGGCAGAAGAGATTCTCTCCCTCTACCGGGATATCGGCCGACACAGCCCGGATACGTCCTTCTTTACGGATCCCTCCCGTCTGCGGCCCTATGTGGTCTTCCGGCTGATTCAGCAGAAACAGAACCGGGAACTTTTGGAAGCCCTGCCTCATATTCCCTTTCTGGATCTGGCCATCGTCTTCTACCTTCTGCTCCCCTGTGGAAACCATGCGATGACGGGCAGCGCCCTGATTCGCCATGAACACCTCAAGGCCTGGAATATGACAGTCCGGGATCTAACGGAGCTGGCCAGAGAAAATACTCCGCGGCTTCTGGGACAGGAACTGCTTCCCATGGAAGAAATGTTGCGGAAGCTTCTCCCCTCTGAAACAGCAAAAGACCTGTTTGCCGACAATCCAAAGGAGCGCTGTCCCCTGTATGTCCTGACCAATCGTCTGCAACTCTACGGCGCCGGCTGCATGCTCTATGACGGAGTTCTGGAAACCTTTGCCACGGCCCGCGGCTGCGATCTTTATATCCTCCCGAGCAGCGTCCACGAAGTCCTGCTCATGCCTGTCTCCGAAGATTTCTCCGTAGAAGAATTAAACCAAATGATCCTTCAGGTAAATCGGGACCATGTCTCCCGGGAAGAAATTCTCTCCGACCATATCTACCGCTACTCTCTGAAGGACAGGAAACTACTCTGCTGACCTTTCCTATGTATGCATACATCCTGCCGCGCAGTTCTACCGCAGCTTATGATCCAATCTGATTTTATCTGTAATCAAAGCGATAAATTCTGAATTGGTAGGTTTTCCCTTCCCATGATTGATGGTATATCCGAACAATTCATCAATCGTATCCATCTTTCCTCTGCTCCAAGCCACTTCGATGGCATGGCGGATCGCCCGCTCCACTCGACTGGTTGTCGTATTGTACTTTTTGGCAATAGTAGGGTAAAGTACCTTGGTTATAGAATTGAGCATATCCATGTCCAGCACCGACATGATGATGGCATCTCGAAGATACTGATATCCCTTAATGTGGGCGGGAACGCCGATCTCATGAATCATATTGGTAACATCCGCCTCCAGGGCCAGTTCATAGGGGATTTCTTTCTCCAGCGTCTGGCCCTTTTTTTCTCTGTCCGCTCGTCCCATACCGGTGCGTTTGATATAGCTGATAACCGCATTCCTGTCAAAGGGCTTCATGATATAATAATCCGCGCCCAGCGCAAAAGCATCCTCCGTTACCTGCTCCCCGCCCGCCGCGCTTACCATGATAAAGCATGGTGTCTTCTTGATGGCATTATCCTCCCTGACACGGTGCAGCACACCGAGGCCATCCACCTTCGGCATGATAACATCCAGAAGTACCACATCCGGCTGTTTATCCCTGATCAGCTCGTAGGCCTCCTCTCCATCCTTTGCCGTCCCGATCACGTTCAGATCCTCATCCGACTCCACAATGTCATCCAGCATTTTCAGCATCATATCGTTGTCATCCGCAATCGCTACCTTGAGTTTTTCCATATCTCCCTCCTCGAAACATTTTCCATCAGATTTTGAAACCTTGCACAATTGAATCACTTTTTCTCCCCTTCGGCAATGCCGCAAGGACGCAACTTGCGACATAGAAAAACTGATTTTTTCTTGTCGGGCTTTCTTTTGCCTATTCTAATGTAAATTATGCGAGAAAATGCTCGACAGCTGTCGAAAAGACAGAACATTTGAGACATGCTGCACCTCGATTCCGCTTCGCTTCATCTTCGTTTCGCCTGTCACTTCCTTTGAGACATGCTGCACCTCGATTCCGCTTCGCTTCATCTTCGTTTCGCCTGTCACTTCCTTTGAGACATGCTGCACCTCGATTCCGCTTCGCTTCATCTCGGTGTATGGCTTTCGCCATATATCAGGAAGAGGGGATGGCCGTCAGCCGAAAAGCGAGCTTTTCTTCTGACGGCCATCCCCTCTTCCTGCTGCATGTCTCAATGCTGAAGCATGTCTTCGATAAAAATTCCATAACCTCTGGAAGGATCGTTGACGAAGACGTGGGTTACCGCGCCGATGATTTTTCCGTTCTGAATAATTGGCGCACCGCTCATTCCCTGAACAATCCCGCCGGTGGCCTCCATCAGCTTCGGATCATCCACATGAAAGACAAAGGATTTGTTCTTCTCCTTCGCGTGATAATCAATCTGGTCGATAGCGATATGATAAGCACGCACTTCCCCGTCCACGGCGAAGAGAATGACCGCCTCATCCTTCTCAATCTCCTGCTTGTATCCCACCGGATATTCCCGGTAATACCATCGTTGAGAAGAAGGGATGTTCAGCATTCCATAGACTCCCACATCCAAATTGCGCTCGATGACTCCGATCTGATTTTTCAGCCCGTAGGATATGGCTCCCGTTACCTCTCCCGGCTCGCCCACTGCGCTTTTGGATATTTCCAACACGGTGGTGTGGTACAGATATCCCTGTCCCATGGCCAGCATCTGACCGGTATCCGAATCGCTGATTCCATGTCCCAGCGCTCCGAAGGAACCGTTTTCATCAAAATAGGTCATAGTACCGACACCGGCCAGATCATCCTTTACCCAGATCCCCAGCTGATAGAGTCCGCTGGAAACTTCCACCGGCTGTACCGCAGCCTCGATGGTCTCCCCGTCCCGCTGCAGCAGCAGCTTTACCTTCTCGCCGCCGCTCTCCTGAACCAGCTCGCCGATCTGTTCTTTAGAGGTAATCTCTGTATCATTGATGCTCAATATATAATCGCCCGGCTGCACTATGTTTTTTCCCGGCTCAGACCGGACTCCCTCCAGGTTAGACAGCTCCTTCGTTCCCACCACCAGGACATGATTCATCTTCATATAAATTCCCACCGGCATTCCCACTGCGTAAAGGCTCTGTTCTTCAGCCTGCACCACTTCCACCTTCTTGAGGGGTATCAGGCCAAGCAGTCTACACTGATAGGTCTGTCTTGCACCGGAAGCCTGCACTTCACTGGATACTTCCATATTCCCGGATCCCTTTACCGGCTTCAGTGTAGCCGGAATATCCAGTTCCGTTTCCTCTCCACTGCCTGTCACAGTAATCTCATCGGGAATATACGCATACAACAGCCCTGCCGCAAAGAAGAGGTATGCCGTAGCAGCAGCGGCGAACAGTTTTCTTCGATTTCTGACCAGACGATTTCTCAAGATCTTTCCTCCTTCCCATACCGGGTGCCAAAACCGCGCCAATCCGCATTCCGATATCGCGGTCCCGACATTTGAAAAAAGAATCCCGCAGTGCAGGATTCTTTTTTAGTATGGTTCTTTCGGGAAAAAATACTCTTATTTCTGTTTCTTATGATCTGCTAAATTTTTCATCTCCTCCGCGTTTTCCAGAACTTTCTCGGTAATCTCGGTGCCGCCCAGCATACGTGCCAGTTCCCGGATACTTCCCTCCCTGGAAAGCCGGGAAATGCGGGATACGGTGGCGCCGTTCTCCACCTGCTTTTCAATGAGAAAATGCCGATCCGCCATAGCCGCGATCTGGGGAAGGTGCGTAATACAAACCACCTGATGATCTCCGGCCACCACCGAAAGCTTCTCAGAGACAGCCTGCGCCGTCCGGCCACTGATCCCGCTGTCAATCTCATCAAAAATCAGCGTATCGATGGTATCGTTCTCGGCCAGTACCGTCTTCATCGCCAGCATAATACGGGACATCTCGCCACCGGAAGCAATACTCTTCAGTGGTTTTAAAGGTTCGCCCGGATTGGTGCTGATCATGAATTCCCCGTCGTCAGTACCGTTTGACGTATAGTGATCCGTCTGTTCAAACTGCATATCAAAAGATACATCCAGAAAATTCAGATCCCGCAGCGCAGTCTCCACCGTCTTTACCAGACGGGAGGCATACTTTTTTCTGACATCAGACAGCTGGCTGCAGGCTTCCCCAAGCTGCTCTTCCCGCCGTTCCGTCTCCGCCCTGAGATCTGCCACATAATCTTCATAGGAGGAGAGCTGTTCCATTCTCTGTCTCTTTGTCTCGCAGGCAACAAGAATTTCCTCTATGGTATTGCCATATTTCTCCTTCAGCCGGTTGATCTCATCCAGCCGCGCCTCTGTCTCGGCAAAAGATCTCTCGTCGAAGGCCTCGCTCTCCTGATATTCGGAAAGTTCCCGGTTCAGGTCGTTCAACAGTCCGTCGATATCCGTCAGCATACTCATAAAGCCTCCCAGCCGCTCATCATAGCTTTCCGCTCCCGAGAGAGCGCGGATCGCGCGGCCGATCTGATCGGAAGCTCCATCCATTCCCCCGGTCTGCTGGTAGGCTCCGCTTACCGCTTCCAGAATCTTCTTTCCGTTACTCTGTCGCCGATACTCCCGCTCCAAAACCTCATCCTCTCCCGCCGACAGTCCCGCGGCCTCGATCTCCTCTGTCTCATGTTCCAGAAAGGACAGTTCTCTAGCTCTCTCCCGGTCGTCCATTCCGGCCTCATCCAGCTCCTTTTTCTTCTCCCGGTACGCCGTAAACGCCGCCCGCACCTGCTCCTTGATGGGATCGATCTCGGCCTTCCCGTAAGTGTCCAGCAGCTCCATGTGCTTTTTCTTCTGGGTCAGAGACTGATGCTCCTGCTGCCCGTAAATATCCAGCAACACAGTTCCCGCCTGCTTCAGCTTTGCGGCTGGAACTGTCTCCCCGTTGATCCTGGCCACCGTCCGGGTCTCGGTAATACGTCGGGAGAGAATAACCTCATCCTCATAGACCGGAAGATCCATCTCCTCCAGCAGTTTTCGCTGCCGCTCATCCCGGATGGAAAATACCGCTTCCACCACTGCGTCTTCGGACTCATCCCGGAGCATCTCCTTTGCCACCCTGCCGCCCAGGGCCAGATGCAGCGCCCCGAGCAGGATGGATTTCCCGGCTCCGGTCTCTCCGGACAAAATATTCAGCCCCTTACCAAAGACAATCTCTGTCTCGTCGATCAAGGCAAGGTTTTTTACATGCAGGTTCTCTAACATAGCAACTCCTCTTCCGCAGTCTGTATCAATCGTCCCCAGCAATCATTCTCCGGAGACGTTCCATGATTTTTACCGTATCCTCCACACTGCGCACCGCGCACATGATGGTATCGTCCCCGGCGATACTCCCCACAATCTCCTGAAATTCCATGTGGTCCAGCGCCGCTGCCACGGCCATCGCCATGCCGGACACGGTCTTGATGACCAGGATATTCTGGGCGTTATCCATAGACAGGAAACCGTCCCGGAAAATCCGGATATATTTTTCCGACAGATTCTGAGGTGTCTCCCGGTAGGCCACATAGCGCTGTTTTCCGTCGGACATGGCCACTTTTGTCAGCTTCATCTCACGGATATCTCGGGATACCGTCGCCTGAGTAGCCACAAATCCGGCCCGCTCCAGCTCCTCTGTCAACTCCTCCTGTGTCCCAATCTGTCTGGTCGAGATCAGTTCCAATATTTTTTCCTGACGCTCTCTTTTCATCAAACTGTCCTTCTTTCTATCAATTCTCTCTCATCCGGATCCTGATTCTCTCAAGAAAACTGATGTTGCTGAACTGGATCATCCGGGTCTTCTGCTTCGCCTTTCGCACTGTCAGCCGCTCCCCGGGCCGCAACATCATCTTATGGCTGCCGTCAAAACGCACCTCCGCCGTCTCTATGATATCCTTCCTCCTGGGCGTGATCTCCACAACAACCTCATCGGAGGAATCCAACACAATGCTTCTTGAATTCAGAGTATGGGGATTAATCGGCGTAAGTAGAATCAGATTTGTCTTTGGATTCACGATCGGACCGTTGGCAGAAAGATTGTAGGCGGTGGAACCTGTCGGGGTGGAAAAAATCATACCGTCACAGTTGTAAGAGTAGAGATGTTCTCCGTTTACATAGACGGTCAGCTGCATAATCTGAAGCCCGGCGCTGCAGGAGAGCACTACATCGTTGAGGGCCTGGGTTTCGGCGCTCCTTTCCCCCGGACCGGCAATGCTGCCCGAAAGCATCATCCGCTCCTCCACCTGATAACGGTCGGCAAAGAGATCGTCCACCGCGTCAAATACATTATCCCGGTCCAGCTCACACAGATACCCCAGATGTCCGCAGTTTACGCCAAGCAGCGGAATATTGCTGCCGAAAGTATTCTGAGCCGCCCGTATCAGCGTGCCGTCGCCGCCCACCGTGAGAATACACTGGGTTCCCTCCGGCACCGCGATCTCCGCCGGCTGGCCATCCTCGGGGTTGTGGGCGTAGCTGCAGACGCCTCCTTTCCGCTGAATGTACTGTGTCAGACGCCGAATCAGTTCCCTGCGGCTCTCATCTTCATTTCTGGAAATAATAAAAAAATGCTTCACACTACTTATCCAGCGCCTCGTGTGCTGCGCTTACCACAGCCGCCACGTCCGCCGTCTCCTCACTTTCCGGTAATTTGTCGTTGGCAAGATGCACGAGATACTCTATATTCCCCTCGGGGCCCTTGACCGGAGAATAGGTAAGATGCAGCACCCGAAAGTCCAGTCCCCTGGCGTAATCGATAACCTTCCCGATCACTTCCCGGTGCGTGCTCTGCTCCCGAACGACCCCCTTCTTTCCCACTTTATCCTTTCCCGCCTCAAACTGAGGCTTGATCAGGCATACCATCTCAGCCCCATCCTTCAGCAGAGCCTTCGCCGGCTCTAAAACCTTTGTCAGGGAAATAAAGGACACATCCACAGAGGCAAAATCCAGCGGTTCGCCGATCTGATCCGGCGTCACATACCGGATATTCGTCTTCTCCATACAGACCACCCGGGGATCCTGCCGCAGCTTCCAGGCAAACTGCCCGTATCCCACATCCACCGCGTACACCTTTATCGCGCCATTTTGCAGCATACAGTCCGTAAAACCTCCGGTGGAAGCTCCGATATCCATGCAGACGCATCCGGCGAGATTCAGGCCGAAGGCCTCCATGGCCTTCTCCAGCTTCAGACCGCCCCGGCTCACATACCGAAGGGTATTTCCCCGAACCTCAATCTTCGCCTCCACGTCAAAAAAGCTTCCGGCTTTGTCCTCCCGCTGCTGATCCACGAATACATTTCCTTCCATAATCATGGTCTTCGCTTTCTCTCTGGAGGGCGCCAGCCCCCGCTGTACCAGCAGCACATCCAGTCTCTCTTTCATACTCTGTCTCCCTGTATATCCTGCCATATCCCGGCAATGCGCCCGGCGATGGATTCCGCGTCTATTCCGAGTTTTCTCTTGAGAATATCAATGCTTCCCTGGGGAACAAAGGCATCCGGGATGGCAATCCGAAGGATCTTTCCTCCATATCCCAGGTCCGACAGATAACCGGTAACCTGCTCGCCCAGGCCTCCGATCTCCACGTTCTCCTCCAGCGTGACAATACAGCCATACCGGTCAGCGGCAGCTTTCAGATATTCCATGTCAAAGGGTTTCGCGAATCTGGCGTTGACCAGTCCCGCGGAGATTCCCTGCTCTTTCAGTATTTTTCTGACTTCCACCGCTTCGGCCACCATACTTCCCAGAGCAAAGAGCAGAACATCCTTACCCTCCGCAATAACCTCACAGCGCCCCAGGGAGATGGAATCTCTGTACTCTTCCAAGCCTGTCCAAGCCTCTCCCTTGGGATAGCGCATGGCGATGGGGCCGTCAAAGTGAACAGCGAACTTCAGCATATCCGAAAGTTCCCACTTATTTTTCGGTGCCATAATCGTCATGTTGGGTATGGTGGACAGGTAGGAAATGTCAAACACGCCCTGATGGGTCTCCCCGTCGCTTCCCACCAGTCCCGCCCGGTCAATGGAAAAGACCACCGGCAGTTTCTGAATACAGACATCGTGCAATACCTGATCGTACGCCCGCTGCAGGAAGGAGGAGTAGACCGCCACCACCGGGCGTCTCCCTCCTGCCGCCAGAGCCGCCGCAAAGGTAACCGCGTGTTCCTCTGCGATACCCACGTCGAAAAAACGCTCCGGAAACATATTGTGAAAACGCTTCAGACCGGTTCCCGTCTCCATGGCGGCCGTGACCGCCACCACCTTCTCCTCCCGGTCTCCCATTTTCCGCATAACAGTAGAAAAAATATCCGTATAAGTAGGTTTCCCGTTTTTGACCGGCAGGCCGCTTTTGATCTCAAAAGGCGCCGTCCCATGAAACCGGGCCGGATGCCGCTCCGCCGGCGGATAGCCGTATCCCTTCTTCGTCATCACATGGACCAGCACCGGTCCCTGCACCTGCATGGCCTCCCGCAGTACGCGAACCAGCGCTCCGATGTCATGGCCGTCCACAGGTCCCAGATACATAATTCCCATGTCCTCGAAAATCATGCCGGGAATGACCAGCTGCTTGATGCCGCTCTTGGTTTTTCGGATATTGTCCACAATCCGCTGTCCATATACCGGAATACGCTCCAGCGACTGGGTAACCCCCTCCTTCAGTCCGGTATAGTTGTCGCTGGTGCGCAATTTGGACAATGCCCGGGACAATCCTCCCACATTCTCCGAAATGGACATGTTGTTATCGTTCAGCACAATGATAAAATTCTTTTTCAGCCGGGACGCATTATTCATCGCTTCATAAGCCATCCCTCCCGTGAGGGCTCCGTCGCCGATGACTGAAATCACATGATAATCCTCCCCGGACAGTTCCCTGGCCCAGGCGTACCCAAGCCCCGCTGAAATAGACGTAGAACTGTGGCCGGTATCAAAGGAATCACAGGGACTCTCTGCGCGTTTTGGAAATCCGCTCATCCCGCCGTAAGTGCGCAGCGTATCAAAGCCGTCTTTTCGGCCCGTTAGAATCTTATGGGTGTAGGACTGATGCCCCACATCCCAGATCAGCTTGTCCTGGGGAAAATCACAGACCAAATGGAGCGCCATAGTCAGCTCCACAACACCCAGATTGGATGCCAGATGCCCCCCTGTAACCGAAAGTTTTTCGATCAAGAAGCGCCGTATCTCTCTGCGGAGTGTCTGCAGTTCTTCCGGTGTCAGTTTCTTTATATCATTCCACTGTTGTATCTTATCCAATACCATAGTATCTTCCCCTATCTGTCCCGATGAATCAGCCAGCCCAAAAGCCCCTCCAAAAACCGGCTGTCGCCCGGAAGATTTTTCAGCTGTTCAATCGCTTCCTCGGAAAGCCTCTGCACATCCTCCCGGGACTTCTCCAATCCCTCGAAAACCACATAGGTGGCCTTCTGATTCTTCTCGTCACTCCCCACCGGCTTGCCAAGCACCGCCTCATCTCCGGCCACATCCAGAATGTCATCCTGGATCTGGAACGCCAGCCCCACTTTCCCGGCAATGTTCTCCACAGCCGCCGTCTCCTCCTCTGAGGCGCCTGCCAGCACCGCCCCGATCATCATGGAAGCTTCGATCAATGCCCCGGTTTTGAGCTCATAGATGAAATCCAGCCGCTCCCGGGAGATATCCTCCATCTGCTCGGACTCCACGTCCACAACCTGGCCGCCCAGCATACCGTAAACACCGGACTTGCCGGTCAGAAGTTTCAGCGCCCTCGGGATCCCGGGATTGCCCGGCTCCAGATCAAAGGCCGTCAGGGCCGTCTCAAAAGCATAATTCTGAAGAGCGTCCCCCGCCAGAATTCCCATGGCCTCCCCGTACACCGCGTGGGTGGTGGGTTTGCCCCGGCGCAGCATGTCATTGTCCATGGCCGGCAGATCGTCGTGTACCAGCGAATAGGTATGGATCATCTCGATGGCCGCCATAAAGGGTTCCACCAGCGTCCCCTCGCCCCCGAACAGGCGGTAGGTCTCCTGCATCAGCATAGGGCGCAGGCGCTTGCCTCCCGCCCGGACACTGTAATTCATCGCCTCAAAGATGGTTGCCTGATAGCCCTCCTCCCGGGGCAGATACTGCTCCAGGATTTTGTCAATTTCCTGCGCTTTTCGATTGATCTCTTCCTTCAGATTCATAGCTCACTCCTCATCCAGCGGTTTCAGCTGACCGTCCTCGTCCAGCTTCATTACTTTTTTCTCCACCCTTGAAATCCTCTCGTTGCAGAATTTCAGCAGCTTCATCCCTTCCTCATACAGCCCAAAGGACTCCTCCAACGGAATATCTCTGGATTCCATCTTCCGGAGGATCTCCTCGATTTTCTCAAAGCCCTCTTCCACTGTCATCTGATCCATTGCCGCCTGATCCATTGCTGTCAGATCCTCTGATGTCTGATCTGTTGTTGTATGATCCGCAGTCATCGGTTTCTCATTCTTCTCTTCCATAGGTCAGTCCCTCGATTCTCTCCTTCACTTCCGCTTTCACGCCGCCTTTTCTGAAATAGATCCGCAGCAGATCTCCCGCCTGCAGGCTGCTGTCATCAAAGACGCGTCTTCCTTCCTCATCCGTCACACAGGCATACCCCTGGCTGAGTTTCTTTGCCGGGGAAACGCCCTCCAGCCGTCCCGCCAGAAGCCCCATCTGGTTTCTCTTATCTTTTATCGCCGCCTGCATCCGGTCCTCAAGCCGCTGTTCCAGCACGCCGCAGCGATTCAATTTTTCGTTGATACGACTGGTGGGGCTGTAGGCCCGCATCTGCTGCCGCAGATGCTCCTCCCGCCTTTTGGCATCCCTGACACAGTAAAACATAGCGCTCTTCATGCGAGCCCCGGCGCTGTCCAGGTCCAGCAAAAACTGCTGAAAATCAAATACCGCGCGCTCAGCTGCTTCCGATGGCGTAGCCGCCCGCAGATCAGCCACAAAGTCCGCGATGGTAAAATCCGTCTCATGGCCCACCGCCGATATGACCGGCGTATCGCAGGCAAAAATCTCTCTAGCCACTTCCTCCTCGTTGAAGGCCCATAGTTCCTCGATGGATCCACCGCCTCTTCCCACAATCAGAACATCCAGACCCATGGCATCCAGGGCCCGAATACCGGAGATCACACTGACCACAGCCCCTTCTCCCTGCACAAGAGCCGGATAGAGGATCAGTTCCACATAAGGGTTCCTGCGCCTGGCGATCTGAATAATATCTCTTACCGCCGCTCCGGTAGGAGAAGTCACGATGCCAATTCTGGAGGCATATCTGGGAATAGGCTTTTTGTACTCCGGGGCAAACATGCCCATCTCCTCCAGTCTGGCCTTGATCCGTTCAAATTCCAGATACAGATCCCCGGCTCCATCCAGGGTAATCTGTCTGGCATAAATCTGGTATTTTCCCTCCCGCTCGTAAACTTCCACCGACCCGGCGACGATGACCTGATCGCCGTTTTTCATGGAAAATTTCAGGCCCTGCCGGCGGTTTCCCGCGAACATGACGGCAGGTATGGCTGCTTTCTCATCCTTTAAGGTAAAATAAATATGGCCGGAGGAATGATATTTGCAGTTGGAGACTTCGCCCTGAATCAGGATCTTTTTCAGAAGAAAATCCTCCTCGAACATCCGACTCACATAGGCGTTGACCTGGCTGACAGAATAGATATTCTGTTTCATGCAATCCTGGCCAGAACGCCGTTGACAAAGGACGCCGCCTGTTCTCCGCTGTATTTTTTCGCGATCTCCACCGCCTCGTTGATGGCGATGGCGGGGTCAATTTTCTCATATCGGATCTCGTAAACCGCCAGCCGGATAATGGACAGATCCACCTTGGACATACGGCTGGTTTTCCAGCCGGTCACATTCTCGTTGATGCAGGCGTCAATCTCCTGCACCTTGTCCATCAGATCCCGGCATTTATCCTCCACATACACCTGCTGCTCTCCCAGATCCGTCTCCTCCTCCAGTGAGAGACGCAGCTGCTGGGGCAGCTCTTCTGTATCGTGAAACTCTATCTGAAAGATCAGTTTGAAAATCTCTTCTCTGATTTGTCTTCTCGTCATGTTCCGTCCTTTCCGGCAGACCGATCTCTGCCATGTCCCACGGGCCATCTGCCCGGAGACAATGATTTCGCATGGTAAAAAAAGGATGTCTATACAGACACCCTTTATTATACTCCAAATTACAGGGAAACAGAAGAAAAAATTACTGGTTTGACACATTTACCGCGGCGATGCGGATATCCACACCTGTCACGGAAAGTCCCGTCATATTCTCCACCGTCGTCTTGACCTTCTCCTGCACCGCTTCACACACCTTCGGAATCTCGTATCCGTATTTCATGTTCAGGGAAAGACGCACGCTCACAGTGCCGTCCTCCTCCGCGAAAGTACGGACACCCTTTGAAAGCTTGTTGATTCCCACCTTGCTGATGATGTCCGATGTGAGATTTCCGGAAAGGGAATCTACCCCCTCCACCTCAGCAGCCGCCAGTCCGGCAATGCCTGCCAGAACCTCGTCGGTAATGTGTACCCCGCCGTTCTCGTCTTCTTTTATCGTAAAACTTCTTCTCTCCTCTGCCATTGTACCTGCCTCCTACAATATGATACCGCTATTATAGCAGAATTACCCTTCCAGGAAAAGCCTATTTTTTTACCCGTCCGCCGGGAAGATCCCCCGGCCAGCGATAAGGCGTCTTCTGGTACACATAGTAATTCAGCCAGTTGGTATAGAGAAGATTGCCGTGGCTTCTCCACTGAAGCAGCGGTTTTTTCGTTTCGTCGTCTCCCGGATAGTAGTTGACCGGGAGCTCAATATCCATCCCCTTCGCCTTGTCCCGTTTGTATTCCGTATCCAGGGTAACACGGTCATACTCGGGATGTCCCATCATGTAAATCCTGCTGCCGTCCCGGGACATACAAAGGAGCACTCCCGCATCGTCGGACTTTGCCAGCACCATCAGATCCTCGCAGGCCTCGATATCCTCGGTTCTCACTCCGGTGTGCCGGGAATGGGGTGCCATGAAATAGTCGTCGAACCCGCGCACCAGCGGCACCTTACGATTCTGAACATGATGCTCAAAAACGCCGAATTTTTTCTTTTCCAGCACATACTTGGGAATTCCGTAATGGTAGTACAGTCCCGCCTGAGCTCCCCAGCACAGATGAAGAGTGGATGTCACATGGGTTTTGGTCCACTCCATAATCCCGCAGAGTTCTTCCCAGTAATCCACCTCTTCATATTCGTACAGCTCCACCGGAGCTCCCGTGATAATGAGCCCGTCCAGATACTGGTCTTTGATCTCGTCAAAATGCTGATAAAATTTGTTCAGGTGGCTTTTGGATGTGTTTTTCGACTCATGGCTGGCCACCGTAAGAAATGTCACATCCACCTGCAGAGGGGTGTTGGACAGGGACCGCAGCAGCTGCAGCTCTGTATCCTCCTTCAGGGGCATCAAATTCAGAATACCGATTTCGATGGGACGGATATCCTGATGGATTGCCCGGTTCTCATCCATGACAAAAATATTCTCGTGTTCCAGAATCGCCTTTGCAGGCAGGTCGCTCTGTGTCTTAATCGGCATGTTCTGTTACCTCTCTCTCCTCTATCAGTTTCTGAAGTTCTTCCTCCGTCAGCACCGGTATGCCCAAAGCCCCCGCTTTGTCCAGTTTACTGCCGGCACTCTCTCCGGCCACCAGGTACCCTGTCTTTTTCGAAACAGATCCCGTCACTTTTCCTCCATGTCGCTCGATCAGCTCCGCGGCCTCTTTGCGGCTCATATTGGGAAGGGTTCCGGTAATCACAAAAGTCATCCCCTCGAGAATGCGGTCTGTCCCCTCCGGACGGCGCATCTGCATATTGACTCCCGCTTCCTTCAGGCGGACAATCATCTCCTTTGTGGCGGGATCGGCAAAGAAATCCATGATTGCCCTCGCGCTGATCTCTCCGATATCCTCCACCGCCAGGAGCTGTTCCATGTCGGCCTGCTCCAGGGCGTCTATGGAACCGAAATGGTTCAAAAGTGTCTTCGCCGCAGCCTTCCCCACATTGGGGATTCCAAATCCGGTCAGCAGCCGGTCAGCGTCCCTGGTTTTCGCCTCCTCGATTACCGCCAGAAGCTTGTCCGTGTTCTTCTCCTTGCCGATGATGCCGGCCTCGATCAGCTCCTCGCGATGTTCCTTCAGAGAGAAGATGTCGGCGATTCCCTTCAGATAGCCCAGATGCACCAGTTCCTCAATGTAGACCGCGCCGAATCCCTTCATGTCCATGGCGTCCCGCCCCACAAAATTGATGATATGGCGTTCCAGCTGTGCCGGACAGGTGGGGGATGTGCAGCGGATGTCCGCGGTATTTTTCTCACGCTGGGCAGGCGCTCCGCACACCGGACACACATCAGGTATCACAAAAGTCGTTGTACCCGCCGGCCGCTTTTTGTGCACCACCGCGCGAATTTTCGGAATGATCTCTCCGGATTTGTAGACCAGTACCGTGTCGCCTATGCCGATGTCCAGATCGTTGATAAAATCCTGATTGTGGAGGGTCGCTCTCGAAACCGTCGTCCCGCAGAGGCGGACCGGCTCAAACACCGCCGTCGGGGTAATCCGGCCGGTTCTGCCCACCGACAATTCGATGTCCAGAATCCTCGTCTCCTTCTCCTCCGGCGGATACTTGTAAGCCACTGCCCAGCGGGGCACCTTGGAAGTGGCTCCCAGCATCTGCCTCTGGGCAAAATCGTTGATCTTTACCACTGCTCCGTCAATGTCGTATCCCAGATCTCCCCGCTTCTCCCCGATGGCACAGATGGCATCCCACACCTCCTCGGCCGTGGTACACACCCGATAATCCTCAATCACGCGGATCCCCTGGGACTTCATATATTCATAGGCTTGTGTATGGGTGGAAAAATCCCTGCCCCTGACCTGCTGCAGATTAAAGATGAACATAGAGAGCTGACGCTGACGTACAATATCGCTGTCCAGCTGCCGCAGTGTTCCAGCAGCGCAGTTTCTGGGATTGGCAAAGGTCTTTTTCCCGAGAAGTTCCTGGGTGGCGTTGACACGGTCGAAGGCCTCCTCGGTCATGTATACCTCCCCGCGAATCTCCAGATATTCCGGGGCGTCGGTAAGTTCCTCCACCACATCGTCGATCTCCCGGGCGTTTGCTGTGACATCTTCGCCGAAATTGATCCCGTCTCCCCGGGTCTCCGCCAGCGCAAGGTGTCCCTGTTCATAGCGCAGGCTCATGGAAAGCCCGTCAATCTTGTACTCCACCACGAACTCGGGATGATCCAGTTTCTCCCGCATCTCCTCCACAAAAGCTACGACTTCTTCCCTGGAAAAGACATCCTGAAGGCTCAGCATGGGCACATTGTGGCGCACCAGTACCCCGGCTTCCCGCTTTGCCTTACCGCCCACCTTCCTGGTGGGGGAGGAATCGTCCGCAAACCGGGGATAGGCCTGCTCCAGTTCCCGCAGCCGGCGCATCATCATATCATACTCATAATCGGAAATCTCCGGCGCGTCCATATTGTAATAGCGATCGCTGTGATATTCTATCTGTTCTCTCAGGCTGCGGATCTCCTCCTCCGGATTGACCGCATCCTTTTGCATCTGTTTCTCCGAACTCATACTGTCCCGCCGCCTCCTGTCTTTTCCAATTCCCTCATCAGCCCGGCAAACTCCGTCTCCGTAACCTCCCGGTACGCTCCCTCCGGCAGTTCGCCCAACAGAAGATTCATGATTCTTATTCTCTTCAGATCCTCCACATGATATCCGCAGACAGCGCACATTCTCCGAATCTGGCGGTTCCATCCCTGGGTCAGAATAATATCAAAAGAATCTCTTCCTGTCTTTCTTACCCTGCAGGGTCTGGTTGTCCGGTCCAGATCCGGCAGATATAGACCCGCCGCCATTTTCCTGAGAAAATCAGAGCTAACCGGCCGGTCCACCCGCACCAGATACTCCTTCTCATGCCGTTCGCTTCCCCGGAGAATCCGATTGACAAGTTCTCCCTGATTCGTCATGAGAATCAATCCGCGAGACTCCCTGTCCAATCTCCCCACCGGATAGACCCGCTGGTAATAATGCACAAAATCCACAATATTATCCTGTTCTCTCCTCTGCGTTGTGCAGACAACGCCCCTGGGTTTGTTGACCATCAAAAGTACCGGCCGGGGCTTCTCCTCCACGAGTTTCCCCCGAAAGGTAACCTTCTGTCCCGGCAAAACCTTCTGTCCGGCCACTGCCCTCTTGCCATCCACATAAACCTTTCCGGCCGCAATCTCCCTGTCTGCTTCCCGCCGGGAACAGATCCCGGAGGCGCTCAGAAATTTGTTCAGACGAACGCCAGTCTCTTCCATCATCTGTCTGCCTCTTTTTAGAAAATAACGGAGACTGAAGCAGTCTCCGTTAAGGAAATCTTATTGTACTTGTGCCTGTAGGATATCCGTTCGGACGTATCCTTCCTGACCATTGTAGGTAACTCTCGTCCACCCCTCCGCATAACTCATCTGCACAGTCACATACTCTCCGGCATACGCCAAAGCCAGTCTCGGCGCCGTCTCACTCATGGACGTCCGGATATTGGTGGATTCAATAAGCCGAATCTGCTGTCCAGCCGCAAGACCCGTGGCCTGCTGCTGTTGCTGTTGCTGCTGTTGTTGCGCCGCCTGCTGCTCTGCCGCTGCCTGGGCCGCCGCCGCTTCCGCTGCTGCCTGCTGTTCCGCCGCTGCCTGGGCCGCCGCCGCTTCCGCTGCTGCCTGCTGTTCCGCCGCTGCCTGAGCCGCCGCCGCCTCCTCGGCCGCCTGTTGTTCCGCCGCTGCCTGAGCCGCCGCCGCTTCCTCAGCCGCCACCTGGGCCCGATAATCCGTTGCCCACTTGGTAATAGCGTCCTGCAGAGTCACATTGACAAAGGTATTCAGCGATTCATCCTCCACCATGGCTTCATTGCATTCCTGCTGCACCTCGTCCTGGAGCGCCGTCACATCCGATTGCTGTTCAAAGGCCGCTATCAGCGACGCAATATTGTCATCCAGTTCATACTCGCCGTTGGCCTGATTGAAAGAGCTGTAAATATTGTTAATATAGAGCTTGCCCTCTTCGTTAGTCTGCACATAGAAGAAATCCAGTCCGGCCGCCGTGGTCTCAATGTCATTGAACTTCATATGCAGATATACGGACACCAAATAGGACGAATCGTCCGCTCCCCGTTTGGAATACACCTTCAGATTCTGGTATTCCTCCACATACTGGCTGAAAAACTGAATGTAGCTCTTCTCCGCGTCGGAAATCGGTGTGGCGATGGTCTGGAGATCCTCCACATTTCCCTCTGCGTAATCCTTATAATACTGCTGAATCAGCGTATTCAGCTCCTCGTTGGAGTCCTCGGAAAACTCCTGATAAACGCCTGACATGGGATTTTCATCCGCGGAAGTGCCTTCCGTACATCGGGAAAGGATCAACGCCATTGCAGCAAGAATCAACACAGCCAGCACATAACGATAATATTTCTTCATCCATAAGGTCCATCTATCGCGGTCAAAAATCATCGAAAGTCGATCTTTCAGATTTAAGCTGTTCATACGTCTGCCTCCGTTTTGAAACAGGTCCTTTAGGTTTGAAAAGCAGGATTAAAAAATCCTGCTTTTTTCGTGTAGACGACTGGATTCGAACCAGCGATCTTCGGAGTCGGAGTCCGATGCGTTATCCAGCTACGCTACGCCTACAAAATCTATCGACCCATCTATATTATCAGAAGCATTTCCCGATGTCAACTTTTTTTGCAGGCAAAAATGAACTTCCAAAGCTGCGAAGCAGTCACTCCACCCACATAAGCAGTCTTAGCTCCGCAAGGAGCGAAACGGGAGCCTCTCAGAGGCGAAATCCAGTTTTCCCGCAATCTCCTTCAGCGCCCGGGCAGATTCCTTCAGTTTCTCCTGCTCCTCCCGGTCCAGATCGATGGGCACCGTAGTCTCCACCCCGTCGCTTCCCACGATGGCCGGCATACTCAAAACCACATCCTCTATCCCATATTGTCCGTGAAGCATCGTTGAAACCGGAAGAATCGACTTCTCATTCCGCACAATCGCCTCGCAGATTCTCTTTACCGACATGGCAATCCCGTAATAGGTAGCCTTCTTCTTGGCGATGATCTCATAGGCGCTGTTTTTTACCGTCTCAGCGATCTCCTTCATGGCATCCTCATGATTGTAAAATCCCCGCATCTCACAGATGTCATGAATGGGAATACCGGAAACATTGGCACTGCTCCAGGCGGCAATCTCACTGTCCCCATGTTCTCCTATAATAAATGCGTGAATACTCCTCGGATCCACCTGAAGGTGCTCTCCCAACTGATATTTGAACCGGGCGGTATCCAGCACTGTCCCGGATCCGATCACGCGATGCTCCGGCAGGCCGCTGAGTTTCATGGCCGTGTAGGTAAGGATGTCCACCGGATTCGACACGATGAGCAGAATCCCGGCGAAATTCCGTTTCGCAATCTCCGGAACGATACTGCGGAAAATTCCGACATTTTTCTGCACCAGATCCAGTCTCGTCTCCCCGGGCTTCTGGTTTGCCCCGGCAGTAACGATGATGACCGCCGCATCGACGATATCGTCATAATCTCCGGCATAAATTTTCATTGGACGCGCAAATGGGATTCCATGGGCCACATCCAGCGCCTCCCCTTCCGCCTTCTCCCTGTCGGCGTCCAGCAGCACCAGCTCCGAAAACAGCCCGCTTTGCATGAGACAGAAGGCGGAGGCGGATCCCACAAATCCGCAGCCGATGATCGCCGCTTTCCGATGATTGATCTCTCTTTCCATATGCTTCTCCTTTCCTGCCTTAACGTCGGTGTAAAGGGAGCACTCCACTTCGCACGCCGACTCTGCTTGCCGTCTCTGTTGCCTTCGCAGAGGAAGCAAAGACGGTGGAATGTCATTATAAACTATATATTGTCCTTTTTCAAGCGAGATATACAAAATATAGTTTTCATTTTTGTAATGGCGCATCTCATCGGTCTCCACAATCCCGGGGATGTGGAGACACTGATGGATACCGCAAGGAACATGCTGTATACAAAAGACTGATCAGAGAACTGGCGGAACATACCCTGCAATCTCCTCCGCGATCTCTGCAGGTGTGCGCCCGTCCACCGAAACATGCAGATTCGCCGCCGCCTCGTAGGCAGGACGTCTCGCCTCCATCATGGCGGCAATGTCTGACACATTTTTCTTTCCCTCAAGCAGAGGACGGTTGTCGTCTTTCTTTACCCGCTTCAGAATTGTCTCCGGGGAAGCTTCCAGAAGGATCGTGACGCCGTGTCTCGCCATGATGTCCCGGTTTTCCTTTCGCATGGCGATGCCCCCACCGCAGGAGATGATCTTCGCCCCGCTCTCCGACAGCTCCAGCAGCATCTCCGTCTCCTTTCTTCGGAAGCTTTCCTCCCCCTCCCGCTCAAAAATCTCCGGGATTGATCTGCCTTCCCCCTTCACAATCGCCTCGTCGGTATCCACCACAGGCAGATGCAGGCGGCCGCTCAGCTCCTTTGCCACCGTCGACTTGCCGACGCCCATGAATCCCACCAGATAAACGCATGTTTCCATCTCTAACGCCCCTCTCCGAAGAAATCCAAAACCTTTTCCAGTTCCTCCGCCACAGGCTGGCCGGGAGCGCTGCTGCCCTCCATGGCCGCGAAGGTCACGCAGGAGCCGAAAATCTCTCCCACCGCCCGGCTGACAAGCCCAAGATGCCCCATGGACATGGAGATAATCGGCGTCTCCTCATGCTCTTCAGAAAAATCGACGGTTACCCTGAGCAGTTCCAGCACGTCCGATACCGCTTGTGGCATAACCGCCAGTTTTACCAGATCCGCGCCGCCCCGCTCCATCTGTTCCAGCAGCGCCATCATCACGCCGTAATCCGGCGTCTCCCCGAAATCGTGATGGGAGGTAACTACCAAAACATCCTGCTGCTGTATCTGCCGGATGACCTTCGCCGGCTGGGACAGCTCGAAAAATTCCACATCCACCAGATCCACAATCCCGCTCTCAGCCAGGAGTTCATAGGTGCGGATCAGCTCCTGCTCTGTCAGAAGCGCGTTCCCGCCCTGATGCCGGGTGCGAACAGTGGTTAAGAGCAGTGTTTTTTCACAGAGCGGCTCCAGAGTTTTCAAAACCTTTCGGATTCGTTCCGCTTCGCGGATTCCCTCAAAAAAATCCAGCCGCCACTCCAGCATTTTGGCGCCCCGCCCGATAAACGCCTTCGCCTGACGCAGGATCTCCTCTTCCCTCTCCGCCATGACCGGCACACAGACGATCGGCCTGCCCCCATTGATTTTCTGCCCTTTTCTCTCAATGATACATCTCATGTATGTGCTCTCCTATTCTTCCGCGGCTTCCCTGGCACGGATCTTTTTGTTGCCCTGTACGCCGTCCCCGGGACATATTCTCCCGGAAACCTCTCGGAAAATTTCTTACCACAGTATAATCCACCCGCAAATCCCCCGCAAGTGTTTGACACATTTTTTATTTTCTTATATGATAGGACGTAGCGAATTTACATTATATATAGAAAGGATCTTTGCTATGAATCATCCGATTTCCGGCAGCACCGGCTTCGCCTGTCTGTTGGGCCATCCGGTCAGTCACAGCATTTCCCCGGCCATGCACAGCGCAGCCTTCGATCTGCTGGATCTGGACTATGTATATCTGGCCTTCGACGTCACGGAGGATCGTCTGGAAGAGACGGTAAATGGCCTTAAGGCCATGAACTGTCTGGGCTGGAATCTTACCATGCCCTTGAAGGCCGCCATCATCCCCCATCTGGACGAGCTCTCGGAGGCGTCAGTCCTCTCCCACTCGGTCAACACCGTTGTCAGCGACGGCGGGCGGCTGATCGGTCACACCACCGACGGCGTCGGCTACATGGATTCCCTGAAAGACGCGGGATTTTCCATCGACGGCGGGCGCATGGTGCTGCTGGGAGCAGGCGGCGCGGCAACATCCATCTGTACTCAGGCGGCTCTGGACGGTGTGAAGGAAATTTTCCTGTTCAAGCGGAAAAACGCCACCTTCGCCGAAACCGGTAACTTCGCGGAAAAAATTTCAAAGAACACATCCTGCCGTGTGACACTCTGCGATCTTGCCGACCGGGATCTTCTGCAAAAGGCCATCGCCTCCAGCGACCTTCTGGTCAACGCCACCAATGTGGGGATGGACGTCCAACCCTTCTCGCTGGTTCCGAAGGAATTTCTGCGGCCGGATCTGATCGTATCGGACATCATCTACTACCCGGCTATGACGCCGCTTCTTGCGGACGCCGCGGAGGTTGGCTGTCCTTACTTTAACGGGAAATACATGCTGCTCTACCAGGGCGCCCAGTCCTTCTTCCTTTGGACCGGGAAAAAGATGCCCACAGAAAAAATAAAAGAAATGTACTTTACACAGGAGGATCAACAGAAATGAGTTTCAAATATTTAAAACAGATGCCCACTCCCGAGGAGGTCAAAAGAGAACTTCCCCTCCCCGAAAAATATCAGAAGTTGAAAAAAGAGCGGGACACTGTCATCAGCGACATTATTACCGGAAAGGACGACCGTTTTCTCGTCATCATCGGACCCTGCTCCGCGGACAACGAGGACGCGGTGTGCGACTATGTGAATCGTCTGACTGCCGTTCAGGAAAAGGTGGCCGACCGGGTTTACATTGTCCCGAGAATCTACACCACCAAGCCCCGCACCACCGGTTCCGGCTACAAGGGCATCGCCTCCCAGCCGGATCCCACAAAAGCCCCGGATATGGTGGAGGGTCTGATCGCCATGCGTAAGATGCACATCCGGGCCATCGAGGAGAGCGGTTTTACCTGCGCTGACGAGATGCTCTACCCGGAGAACTGGGGTTATGTGGAAGATCTTCTCTCCTATGTGGCCATCGGCGCCCGCTCTGTGGAAGATCAGCACCACCGGCTGACTGTCAGCGGTTTCGACGTGGCTTCCGGCATGAAAAATCCCACCAGCGGCGATTTCTCCGTGATGCTCAACTCCGTGTACGCGGCTCAGCATCCCCACCACTTTACCTTTGCCGGCTACGAGGTGCTGACCACCGGAAATCCCCTGGCCCACACGATCCTGCGGGGCGCTGTCAGCAAGCACGGCAACAGTGTACAGAACTACCACTACGAAGACCTGATGAGACTGTCACGGATGTACCATGAGATGGATCTGGTCAATCCCGCCTGCGTCGTGGACGCCAACCACTCCAACTCCAACAAACAGTTCAAACAGCAGATCCGCATTGTCCGGGAAGTCATGGCCAGCCGCCAGTTCTCCCCGGAGATCAAAAAACTGGTCAAAGGCGTCATGATCGAGAGCTACATCGAGGAGGGCTGCCAGCCCATCTCCGACCACCAGACCTACGGCAAGTCCATCACGGATCCCTGCCTCGGCTGGGCGGACAGCGAACGTCTGATCCTGACCATTGCGGAGATGAATAAATAAGCCGGCAAAAACCCCCTCTTTCGGACACGCTTTCGCTTAGTGCCGGCGATTTCTACAGTCCGGAAAGAGGGGGTTTTTTGCCAGTGAATATGTAGCGCTGCAGTCTGCATCGACAATGTTTTTTCTATCTAAATACACCTCTTCTAGTTCTCTCTTTTTTATAGATAAAGGAAAAATAATTGGATCAATAGTCCCGCCGAAAATCCTTCCAAACCGCCTGGAAAAAATTCCCCATAAATAGTTTTTGTCCAAATAATGAACCGTTTTGGGGCATACAAACGAGACCGCAACCTGAAGTTGACAAAATGCATTCTCAAAGCGATAGATGAAAACACTTTGATTTGATACGATATCATCAAAAATCAAATAAAAGAAGGATTACCATGACTTTACATGAAAAAACTTTCGCGAAGAAAACAAGCGGGCAAGAAATTTTTACATCTTACCCGCTTTTCCCCGCTTTCATTCCTCTTACAGGTTTGAGTATCCCATCAGGAACTCGTCCACATCCCGGGCGCAGTCCCGGCCCTGGCGCATGGCCTTGACCACCAGAGACTGTCCGGTGTGCATATCGCCGGCCACAAAGATGCCTGGCTTTGAGGTCATGAAACTTCCCTCTTTTGTCGCCACATTGGTGCGTCCGTCCACCTCGACGCCGAAAGCGTCCGTGACATACTTCTCGCTTCCCAGGAAGCCCGCAGCGATCAGCACCAGCTGGCAGGGCACTTCCTTCTCGCTTCCCTCCACGGGAACCATCATCCGTCTTCCGGTCTTCTCATCCACCTGAGACTCCAGGGATGTCAGTACCACCTTGGTCAGATTTCCCTTCTTGTCCTTGATGAACTCCCTGACCGTCGTAGTGTAGATTCTCGGATCATGACCGAACACCGCGATGGCCTCCTCCTGGCCGTAATCGGTCTTGCAGACCAGGGGCCACTGAGGCCAGGGATTGTTCTCCGCCCTCTCATCGGGAGCCTTCGGCATCATCTCCAGCTGCGTGATGGACTTGCAACCGTGGCGGATGCAGGTGCCCACACAGTCGTTTCCGGTATCGCCGCCGCCGATGACGATCACGTCCTTGCCCTTGGCGGAGATGAAGGTTCCCTCCTTCAGACCGTTGTCCAGAAGGCTCTTCGTGGTGGAAGTAAGAAAGTCCACCGCGAAGTAAATCCCCGCCGCGTCTCTTCCCGGTGCCTGGATATCCCTGGGATGGGAAGCGCCGCAGGCCAGAACCACCGCGTCAAATCCCTCCAGCAGCTTTTTGCTCTTGGCATCCTTTCCGATATCGGCGTTTGTCACGAAGGTAACGCCTTCCGCCTCCATAACCGCAAGTTTCCGGTCGATGATCTGCTTCTCCAGCTTCATGTTGGGGATGCCGTACCGCAGCAGGCCTCCGATTCGGTCGTGCCGCTCAAACACCGTTACCAGATGGCCACGCATATTCAGCTGATCCGCCGCAGCCAGTCCCGCCGGGCCGGATCCGATGACTGCCACCTTTTTGCCGGTTCTGGTCTTCGGCGGTTTGGGGCCCGCCAGACCGTTGGCGTATGCGTATTCGATGATAGCCATCTCGTTGGCCTTGGTTGAAACCGGTTCCCCGTTCAGGCCGCAGGTGCAGGCCTTCTCGCAGAGGGCCGGGCACACCCGGCAGGTAAACTCCGGAAAATTGCTGGTCTTATGCAGCCGCAGATACGCCTGCTTCCAGTTGCCGTGATACACCAGATCATTCCACTCGGGCACCAGATTGTTCAGGGGACACCCGGAGGTCATTCCCTTGATGTTCATGCCGAACTGGCAGAAGGGAACGCCGCAGTCCATGCAGCGGGCGCCCTGCCTCTGCTGTTCCTCCCTGGTCAGAGGGGTGTGAAACTCGTCAAAATTCTTTATTCTCTCCAGCGGCGCAACGGCAGCCGCGTCTTTTCTCTCGTACTCCAAAAATCCTGTTGGTTTTCCCATCGGTATCTCCTTTCTGTCCTACCTGGTCAGAGCATTAAAGGCCTCAATCTGTGCCTGCTCGCTGCTCAGTCCTTTTTCTTCCATCTGGACAATCGTCATCATCATCTTCTTATAGTCGTGCGGTACAATCTTCTTGAATTTCGGAAGGTACTCGCTGAAGTGATCAAAAATCTTCTTGCCCTTTTTGGAGTTTGTATAGGCGACGTGCTCCGCGATGATTTCCTTCAGCTCCAGCACATCGTATTTGTCGGTCACAGGTTCCAGAGACACCATGGTCTTGTTGACTTTACGGTACAATGTGGCGTCCTCATCCAGCACATAGGCGATACCGCCGCTCATGCCGGCCGCGAAATTCTTTCCTGTTCCGCCGAGAACTACTACCCGTCCGCCGGTCATATATTCACATCCGTGATCGCCGCAGCCTTCCACCACCGCGGTCGCTCCGGAATTGCGGACGCAGAATCGCTCCCCGGCGACACCGTTGATGAAAGCCTTGCCGCTGGTTGCCCCGTAGAGGGCCACGTTTCCGATGATGATGTTCTCATCCTCAGGATAGGCTGCTCCCGTCGGCGGATAGACAATCAGCTTTCCACCGGAAAGGCCCTTCCCGAAGTAATCATTGCTGTCGCCCACCAGCTCCAGCGTAAGCCCCTGGGGAATGAACGCGCCGAAACTCTGTCCGCCGGAACCGTTGCATTTGACGGTAAAGGTATCCTCTGCCAAATGCTCTCCGTATTTTCTCGTGATCTGCGCGCCGAACAGCGTTCCCACCGCCCGGTCCGTATTGGTCACATCGATCTCAATACTCTTTCTCGCTCCCTTTTCCAGTGCATCGGCAAAATGTTTTGAGAGAATCTTCTCATCTACCGTATTTTGGAGCTGGAAATCATAAACATCCTTTTTATCATAGGAAATCTTGACTTTTCCTCCCGCATAGGGATTGTTCAGGATGGCGCCAAGATCCACCTTACCGCTTCTTCCCTCTCTCACAGATTCCTTTACCTGAAGCAGATCGGTTCTTCCCACCAGCTCATCTACCGTACGAATGCCCAGACGCGCCATATATTCCCGCAGTTCCTGGGCGATAAAGCGCATGAAGTTGACCACATACTCCGGTTTTCCGGTAAAGCGCTTCCGAAGGTCCGGGTTCTGTGTAGCGACGCCCACCGGGCAGGTGTCCAGGTTGCAGACACGCATCATCACACAGCCCATGGTTACCAGGGGCGCTGTCGCGAATCCGAACTCCTCGGCCCCGAGCATAGCAGCGATGGCCACATCACGCCCCGTCATCAGTTTTCCGTCCGTCTCGATAATAACTTTTCCGCGCAGACCGTTCATGGTCAGCGTCTGATGGGCCTCCGCCAACCCCAACTCCCAGGGCAGGCCCGCGTTGTGAATGGAACTCCTGGGCGCCGCGCCTGTGCCGCCGTCATAACCGGAAATCAGGATAACCTGGGCGCCGGCTTTCGCCACGCCGGAAGCCACCGTTCCGACGCCCGCCTCGGAAACCAGTTTTACCGAAATTCTCGCATCCCGGTTAGCGTTCTTCAGATCATAGATCAACTCCGCCAGATCCTCGATGGAGTAAATATCATGGTGCGGCGGCGGCGAAATCAGGGACACGCCCGGCGTGGACAGCCTGGTTTTGGCGATCCATGGGTACACTTTCTTTCCGGGCAGATGTCCACCCTCTCCGGGTTTCGCCCCCTGGGCCATCTTAATCTGAATCTCCTGGGCGCTGACCAGATAGCGGCTGGTCACGCCAAAACGTCCGGAAGCTACCTGCTTGATGGCGGAGCAGCGATTGAGGCCGTCCTTGCCGACAGTAAGACGCTCTTCCTCCTCGCCGCCCTCCCCACTGTTGGACTTGCCGTGAAGCATATTCATGGCAATGGCCATGGTCTCGTGGGCTTCCTTGGAAATGGAGCCGTAGCTCATGGCGCCGGTCTTAAACCGGCGGACAATGGAGTCCACGCTCTCCACCTGATCAATATCGATTCCTTTCTTCGGATATTTGAAGTCCATCAGTCCCCGTAAGTTTTTGATGGACTCTTCATCGTTGATCAGGGCACTGTACTCTTTGAAGGTATTGTAATCTCCGGTCCTGGTGGACAGCTGCAGCAGATGGATGGTCTGAGGATTGTAAAGGTGCTCCTCCTGGCCGCTGCGCATCTTGTGAGCGCCCTTGCTGTCCAGAGTGGTATCCATCCCCAACTCCAGGGGATCAAAGGCTTTCGTGTGGAGCATCTCCACATCCTCCTGGATATCCTTCAGGTCAATGCCGCCCACACGGCTGACCGTGCCGGCAAAATATTTGTCAATCACACTGGAGCTGATGCCCAGCGCCTCGAAGATCTTTGCGCCCTGGTAGGACTGGATGGTGGAAATTCCCATCTTGGACGCGATCTTGATGATTCCGCTCAGGATCGCGTTATTGTAATCTTCCACCGCCGCGTAGTAATCCTTGTCCAGCATGTGCAGATCGATCAGCTCCTGAATGCTCTCCTGAGCCAAGTAGGGATTGATGGCGGAAGCGCCGTATCCCAGCAGCGTCGCGAAATGGTGTACATCCCTGGGCTCCCCGCTCTCCAGAATCACAGAGAGAGAGGTACGCTTCTTGGTCTGCACCAGATACTGCTGCAGAGCGGAAACCGCCAGCAGCGACGGGATAGCCACATGATTTTCATCCACGCCCCGGTCGGAGAGGATGATGATGTTGGCGCCCTCCCGGAATACCCGGTCCGCCTCCACATACAGATGATCGATGGCCTTCTCCAGAGAGGTGTTCTTGTAATAAATGATCGGAATGACCTCCACCTTGAAGCCGTCCACCTTCATATTTTTAATCTTCATCAGATCCGTGTTGGTCAGGATCGGATGATTAATGCGCAGAGCTTTGCAGTTGTCCTCATTCTCCTCCAGCACATTTCCGGCCTTGCCGAGATAGATGGTCGTGGAGGTAACCACTTCCTCACGGATGGAATCGATGGGTGGATTCGTTACCTGGGCAAACAGCTGCTTGAAATAGTTGAACAGCGGCTGATGCTGCTTGGAGAGAACCGCCAGAGGCGTATCGATTCCCATGGCTCCAATCTGCTCCCCGCCGTTTAAGGCCATGGGCAGGATGGATGTCTTCAGATCCTCATAGGTATAGCCGAAAGCCTTCTGCAGTCTCTGGCGCTCCTCTTTGGCGTGCATCGGCACCCTCTCATTGGGAATTTTCAGATCGTGCAGGGAAATCAGATTCTTATCCAGCCATTCGCCGTAGGGCTGTCTTGTGGCATAGTAATTTTTCAACTTCTCATCGTCGATGAGCCTTCCCTCTACCGTATCCACCAGAAGCATCTTGCCGGGCTTGATGCGATCCTTGGATTTGATACGGCTCTCCTCGATGGGAAGCACCCCCACCTCGGAGGAGAGAATCAGATAATCGTCGTTGGTCACATAATATCTGGAGGGACGCAGACCATTGCGGTCCAGCACTGCCCCCATAATCTCTCCATCGGAAAACAGAATCGACGCCGGGCCGTCCCAGGGTTCCATCATAGTTGCATAGTACTGATAGAAATCTTTCCGGTTCTGATCCATGGCCTTGTTGTTAATCCAGGGCTCCGGAATGGTAATCATGACAGCCAGGGGAAGCGGCATGCCGTTCATCACAAAAAACTCCAGCGTATTGTCCAGCATGGCGGAGTCAGAACCCGCGGCGTTGACCACCGGCGTAATCTTGGACATCTCCTCCTCCAGAAACTCGGAGTACATGGTCTCCTCCCGGGCAAGCATACGGTCCGCATTACCCTTGATCGTGTTGATCTCTCCGTTATGTACGATAAAACGGTTGGGGTGTGCACGTTCCCAGCTCGGATTCGTATTAGTAGAGAATCTGGAATGGACGATGGCGATAGCCGACTCGTAGTCCGCATCCTGCAGATCCTCAAAGAAAGTCCGCAGCTGTCCCACAAGAAACATTCCCTTGTAGACGATCGTTCTGCTGGACAAGGAAACCACATAGGTATCCTCACAGGTCTGCTCAAAAACCCGACGGGCCACATAGAGTTTCCGGTCAAAGGACAGCCCCTTTCCCACATCCTCCGGCTTCTTCACAAAGGCCTGCATAATATGGGGCATACAGTCCACTGCCTTTTTCCCCAGCACTTCCGGTCTGGTGGGAACAGTTCTCCATCCCAGGAATTCCATTCCCTCCTTTTCCACAATGATCTCAAACATCTTCTTCGACTGGTTACGCCGCAGCTCATCCTGGGGGAAGAAAAACATACCGACGCCGTAGGCGCGCTCCTCTCCCAAATCAATACCAAGATTAGAAGCTGCCTTCGTGAAAAAGCGATGGGAAATCTGAAGAAGAATCCCCACACCGTCGCCGGTCTTTCCCTCGGCATCCTTCCCGGCGCGATGCTCCAGATTCTCTACAATCTTGAGCGCATCGGACACGGTCTGGTGTGTCTTTACCCCTTTCATGCTGACAACAGCGCCGATACCGCAGTTGTCATGCTCAAATTCGGAACGGTACAGTCCCATGTTCTTTTCTTCTCTGTTCATCTTTTTTTCCTTTCGTCTGTCTCGTCGCACTCTCTTGCGAATGGCATAGCTCAACTATACAACTGCTTCATCTGTTTGTAAAGTACTTTTTCTTTCCAATTTTCTGATAATTTGATAATTTATTATTTTATAGTAAATTTTGTATTATATTTATTCTGTTTTTCTTTAATTTAATACAATTTCACTGACTTTTTCAAGAATTATAGGGTTGACATAAGCCTCCGAAAGAACGCCAAGAAGTGCCAGAAGCAGGAGAAAAACAAGGGCAGAAAGCAGAACAGCTTTTTCTCTTCCGGAAAATCCTCCTGCTCCGTGTTCCTTCAGACGCCCCCAGGCCTCCGAAGCTTTCAACAGAAAGAAGTAGACCGGGAGATAGAAAAGTACCTGGGGAAAGAAAGAACAGGCAAACAGAACCGTCCCCATCGCGCCGAAGACCAGCAGAAAGGAAGCGAAAATTACCCCTGCCGCAAAACCCGCATATGTGACAAAAAGGCCATGAAAAATCTTACCATACTTTCCCATGCCAAAAAAAAGCAAAACAAGAAAAAGTATCCCCCGTTCCTTCAAAAGAAATACAAAAAGATCCGCCGGAGCTGCCCCTATTCCACTCCCGTCCCATTGAAAAAACTGCTGCAACGCGATGACTAACGACGTTTGCTGTCCCCTCCAAAGATTCATGCACCACACGCCGAGAAAAAAAGACGCGAGAAAGAACATGTAGAGCGGATGCTTCTTTACCGCATCCCCCAGAGCACGCCTCTGTCGCGTCAAATGACTTTTACCCGGACTGTGATATTTTCTAGCGTATCTTCTCTTCATAAACTCGTCCCTCTCAGGTCCTTTCTACAGTCTATGAAAAAAATGGAAATTTATTCCGCCCGCTGTTCCTCCCGGCTCTTCGCATAGTAAGCCAGAATCCCCGATACTGTCTTTCCGTCCTGGATCTTTCCGGCAAAAATCCGATCCATCAGATCAGTGAGCTCGTAAGCTCCTATCTCGATGCTTTCCGCCTCGTCCAGATGCTGATGTCCTTTCGTCAGTTCCCTGGCCAGATACACATCGATCATTTCATTGCAAAAGGCTACTGTCGTACGCAGAGATAGCAGTCTCTCCAAACATCCGGCTCTATATCCGGTCTCCTCCTCCAGCTCTCTTGCCGCACAAACTGACGTATCCTCCTCTATACTGTCCCGGGAACCCGCCGGTATCTCCAGCGTCATGCGCCCCAACGCCGGACGGTACTGAGTTACCATCAGAATCCGCCCGTCCGGCAGCACCGGCACAACCGCGGCAGCTCCTTTACGATGTTCCACATAATCCCACAACTCCGTGCCGCCATCCGGCAGCTGCACCTCATCCTGATAAACATCCACAATCGAGCCTCTGTGCACCAGAGTTCTCTTCTTCACTTCCACATGATCCATCCTGTTTTTCTCCTCCTCTTTGTGTAATAAAAAGGACAGCCGGATTTCCCGTCTGTCCCGTTTTTTCTTTACTTCGCATAATCCGTAACACGCGACTCGCGTATCACATTGACCTTGATCTGGCCCGGATATTCCAGTTCAGATTCAATCTGTTTGGAAATATCTCTCGCCAGCAACACCATTTCGGCATCGTTGACTTGATCAGGAACTACCATTACTCGAATCTCTCTGCCTGCCTGAACGGCAAAAGATTTTTCTACACCTTTGAAACTGTTTGTGATATCTTCTAACTGTTTTAATCTGTTGGAATACGCTTCCAAAGTCTCACGCCTTGCACCCGGTCTCGCGGCGCTGATCGTATCAGCGGCCTGGACAATACACGCAATCAGAGATTCCGGTTCCACATCCCCATGATGAGCCTCCACGGCGTTGACAACAACCGCCGACTCCTTGTACTTCCTGCACAGACTGGCTCCCAGCTGGATATGAGATCCCTCCATATCGTGATCTACCGCCTTGCCAATATCATGCAGCAAACCGGCCCTTTTTGCCATCCGCACATCCACGCCCACTTCCGCAGCCAGAAGCCCCGCAAGCTGCGCGACCTCTATAGAATGCTTCAGGGCATTCTGTCCGTAACTGGTGCGATAACGCATCCGTCCCAACAGCTTTACAAGCTCCGGATGAATACCGTGGACACCCACTTCCAGAGTAGCCGCCTCTCCTTCTTCCCGAATCAGCGTCTCCACTTCTTTCTGGGCCTTTTCCACCATCTCCTCGATTCTGGCCGGGTGGATTCTTCCATCGACGATCAGCTTCTCCAACGCAATACGGGCAATCTCCCGGCGCACCGGATCAAAGGCGGAAAGAATGACCGCCTCCGGCGTATCATCAATAATCAGTTCCACACCTGTCAGCGTTTCCAACGTGCGGATATTCCGACCTTCCCGGCCGATAATACGCCCTTTCATCTCGTCATTCGGAAGCTGCACGACAGAGATTGTAGTCTCCGCCACATGATCTGCGGCGCATTTCTGAATCGCGGTCACAACAATGTCCCGCGCTTTCTTATTCGCCTCTTCCTTTGCCTGAGCAACGGATTCCTTGACCAGTTTCGCAGCATCCAGTTTCACATCTTCTTCAACAGTTTTCAAAAGAAAATCTTTTGCTTGTTCGGAGGTCAAACCAGAAATTCTCTCCAGTTCCTGCACCCTCTGCTGGTTCAGCTTCGCAACTTCAGCCCTCTGCTTATTGATCTCCTCTTCCCTTGCAGCAAATCCAGCTTCTTTTTTCTCCACCGCTTCCAACTTCTTGTCCAGATTCTCTTCCTTCTGCATAATACGGTGTTCGTTTCGCTGAATTTCTGCTCTGCGCTCACGGATTTCCTTTTCGAGATCATTCTTTGTCCGCAAGGATTCCTCCTTAGCTTCCAACAAAGCCTCCCTCTTCTTGGTCTCCGCGTTTTTTACCGCTTCATCAATAATGGCCCGCGCACGGTCTTCCGCATTACCCACCTTCTGGTCAGACACCTTCTTATGGTACGCGTTCGCTATAGCCATTGTTACCGGAACAGCAACGATCAACGTCACAATCACTGCGATAACGATCTGTAGCACAGGAGCACCTCCTTTATTAAGTTTTTATTGTAAATATAACATAAAAAGATGAAATTCTGTCATAAACTACAACATATAAATTTTATCCTTTTCGCCCAAATCTGTCAAGGGTAAACCTCAGACCTCTTCCTGCCAGAGCGTCCTGCGGATATCCTCCGACCGATACCCTCTCTGCATCAGAAAACGGTACATCTTCTCCTGCTGTTTCCTATCCCGTTCTCCCTCGCGATAGCCCTTTTTCCGCAAAAGTTCCCGAATCTGATCCGTCTCGGAAACATCATAATCTTCCTCCAGACATCGGTCGATCAGATCCCGGTCAATCCCCTTCCCCTGAAGATCTCTGCTGATGCGCAGCCGGCTTCGGCTGTGCTGATACGCCCGTATAAAGTTTCTGACATACCGTTCATCATCAATATAGTGGAAGGAAGCCACATAGGCAATGGCATCCTCCACCACCTGCTGAGGATAATGAGCCCTCTGCAGTTTCTCCCGAAGCTGAGCCGTGGTCTGATCCATCTTTTCTAAAATATGCATCGCCCTCTTTCTGGCTCTCGGGGTCAGTACTTCTGTGAGAATCCGCTGGTACTGTTCCGGTAAAAGCTCTGCTCCCTCCGCTATGCCAAATTGCTTCAGTTCCTTTCCATAGAGCACAAGGTCTGCCTCTCCCTGGAGGCAGACCCTGTAACGTCCTTTCGTTTCCGATATCAACGCTGTAATCATCATCGCTCTATTTCTCTTTTCCCTTGGACACCTTGGACACTTTCTCCTCAGCGGATGCCGCCGCAGGCTCAGCCGCCTCTGCCGGGCCATCCATCTCATAGTGCGCCCGTACCTTCGTCTCAATCTCCTGACAGATCTCCGGATGCTCTCTCAGAAACTGTTTGGCATTCTCACGTCCCTGACCGATCTTCTCGCCCTCGTAAGCATACCAGGCGCCCGACTTATTGACAATGCCGAGATTTGCCGCGTTATCAAGAATATCTCCCTCTTTGGAAATACCCTTGCCGAACATGATGTCAAACTCTGCCTCCTTAAAAGGCGGCGCGATCTTATTTTTTACCACCTTGATCCTGGTACGGTTGCCGACCACTTCCCCCCCCTGCTTGATAGCCTCGATCCGACGCACATCCATGCGGACAGAAGCGTAAAATTTCAACGCGCGGCCACCGGTAGTAGTCTCAGGATTGCCAAACATCACACCGATCTTCTCACGGAGCTGGTTGATGAAGATGACGATACAGTTGGACTTGCTGATGGCCGCCGTCAGTTTTCGCAAAGCCTGAGACATCAGCCGGGCCTGCAGGCCCACATGAGAATCGCCCATATCTCCGTCAATCTCCGCCTTGGGCACCAGCGCCGCCACAGAGTCCACAATCACGATATCAATCGCCCCGGAGCGCACCATAGTCTCCGTAATCTCCATCGCCTGCTCTCCATTATCTGGCTGAGAAATGTACAGATTGTCGATGTCAACGCCGATATTCCTCGCGTACACCGGATCCAGCGCATGCTCCGCGTCGATAAAACCGGCAATCCCGCCGGCCTTCTGCACCTCGGCAACCGCGTGGAGCGCCACTGTGGTCTTACCGCTGGACTCCGGTCCGTAGATTTCAATAATTCTGCCCTTTGGAAGACCGCCCTGTCCCAAAGCGATATCCAGGCTGATGGAACCGGTGGGAACTGTCTCCACCTTCATCTGGCCGGAAGTATCTCCCAGCTTCATAACCGATCCCTTGCCATACTGTCTCTCTATCTGCGAAATCGCAGCATCCAATGCTTTCAGTTTTTCTTCCTGTGCCATATTTTCCTCCATTTTCGAACGCACGTTCGCTCCATATGTATTATAATAAATTACTGTGCTGTAAAAGTCAATAAAAAAATGGGATATTTACGGAATCTCAAAGATAAAAAGAACGCGGCTCCCCGCAGCAATATTATAGATTCTTTTGACGCGCCCCGTCAAGGACTTTTTGCCCGGCAGCGGCGGCGAGTGCGCATATGGGCGGAGTGGGTAGCCAAGAATCGTAATCCGTTAGAGAGCATAGCGCAAAAAAGGCGTCCGGAATTTCTTCCGGCACGCCTCTCCACAAATTTTCTGTAATCTTTTCCCTCGTAATCTTTTTTTCTTTTCCGGCTTTCTAACGCACACTGTAGAGGATTTCTCCGTAGGTAGGATAAGGCCAGATCCTTCCGGGCACGAGGGTCTCGAGCTCATCCACAACCTCACGCAGCTTACCCATATCCTCGAAGATCACATCGCGATTGTACTTCGCCAGATCGTAGACATCCGCATAAACGCTCTCTTTTTCCACATCTTCCTCCAGCTTTTTCAGGCTCGAAGCCAGAGCGGAGGTCAGATCGGACGCCTTTACCAGCATCGCCTCCTCTGTCTCGCTGCTGATGGAGGTAAGCGCCGCCTTCTTGGCACTGATGGTTTCAGCCAGGGAACGCTGATAGCTGCAGGCAGCCCCCATGATATCATTCTTTACCATGGAAATCATGGTCAGCGCCTCGATATTCAGAGTCTTGTAGTAATTCTCCAGCAGGATATCGTAGCGAGCCATCATCTCGGACTCGGTGTAGACTCCGTTTGCAGTAAACAGATCGACAGATTTCTTCGACACGAATACCGGCAGCGCGTCCACAGTGGAGCTCAGGTTGGACAGACCGCGGCGCTTTGCCTCCTCGATCCACTCCTCGCCGTAGCCGTTTCCGTTGAAGATGATCCGCTTATGGGCCTTGATCTCCCGGCGCAGAAGTTCTGTCAGCGCCTGATCAAAGTCCTCCACGCCCTCCAGTTCATCCGCAAACTGGCGCAGACTTTCCGCCACAATCGTATTGAGTACCACATTTGGTCCGGAAATGGAAGCTGCGGAACCCAGGGAACGGAACTCGAATTTGTTTCCGGTAAAGGCGAAGGGCGATGTCCGGTTCCGGTCGGTGGTATCCTTGGGAATATGGGGCAGGACAATCGCTCCGATGGACATCAGAGTCTTCTCCTTATCGTGGTAATCCAGTCCCTTCTCGATGGACTCCAGAACCTCCGTCATCTCGTCTCCCAGGAAAATGGAGATGATCGCAGGCGGCGCCTCATTGGCTCCCAGACGATGATCGTTTCCGGCGCTGGCCACAGATACGCGCAGCAGCTCCTGATAATCGTCCACCGCCTTGATAACCGCCGTCATAAACAGCAGGAACTGAGCGTTCTGGGAGGGTGTCGCCCCCGGCTCCAGCAGGTTGACGCCGGTGTCGGTGGAGATGGACCAGTTGTTGTGTTTACCGGATCCGTTGATACCTTCAAAGGGCTTCTCGTGAAGCAGGCAGGTCATTCCGTGCCTCTTTGCCACGGTCTTCATCATCTCCATGGTAAGCTGGTTGTGATCGGTCGCAATATTCGTAGTGGTAAATACCGGTGCCAACTCGTGCTGGGCAGGCGCCACCTCATTGTGCTTGGTCTTGGCGTAGACGCCCAGTTTCCAGAGCTCCTCGTCCAGATCCTTCATATAGGCAGAAACCCTCGGATTGATGGTTCCGAAATAGTGATCCTCCAGCTCCTGCCCCTTTGGCGGTTTCGCGCCAAAGAGAGTTCTGCCTGTGTAGATCAGATCCGGGCGTTTCTCATACATCTTCTCGTCGATCAGGAAATATTCCTGCTCCGGTCCCACAGTAGTGTTGACCCGTTTCACATCCTCGTTTCCGAACAAGCGCAGCACGCGCATGGCCTGTTTATCCAGAGCCTGCATGGAACGCAGCAGCGGCGTTTTCTTATCCAGCGCTTCCCCGCTGTAGGAACAGAAAGCTGTGGGGATACACAGGGTATCATCCTTGATAAAAGCGTAAGCTGTGGGATCCCATGCCGTGTAGCCTCTGGCCTCAAAGGTGGCGCGCAGGCCGCCGGAGGGGAAACTGGAAGCGTCCGGCTCGCCCTTTACCAGTTCTTTCCCGGAAAATTCCATAATAACCTTTCCGCCGGGCTCAGGGGAAATGAAACTGTCATGTTTTTCCGCTGTAACGCCCGTCATCGGCTGGAACCAGTGGGTGTAATGGGTTGCCCCCTTCTCCACCGCCCAGTCCTTCATGGCGGCCGCCACCACATTTGCCAGATCCAGCTGCAAATGCAGCCCCTCGTCCATGGTCTTGTGCAGCGCCTTGTAGATATCCTTCGGCAGGCGTTCCTTCATTACTTCATCATTGAAGACCATACTGCCAAACAGTTCCGGTACCTTCATTGTCATCATCTTTTCCTCCTTTTTTCCCGCCCCGGAAATTTCCGGGGACTTTTTCCTATATCAACAACCGCTCTGGCCGTAGTTCTTCAGAACTCTGGCCGACGGGTCGTCAACATCGCAGTTCTCCCAGTTCCTGTTGGGCATCCAGAAATCTTTGATCATTTCTGCCTGGCCGGGATAATATTTTTCAAAGAGCTCCCGATACAGGAGAGACTCCTTGGTAAAGGGCTTCGCGCAGGTATATTTCGCCGCCTTCTCCTCAAACTCCTGATCCGTGTAAAGCCCCTCGGCGTATTCCTTGATGTAATCCACCATGGAATGGCCAACCGCGTCGGAGAACGCCGCCTTCTCCCGAAAGAGAATGTCGTGGGGAAGGTAATCTCCCTCCTCAAAGGCATGACGCAGCAGATATTTTCCCTTGTTGTATCGGTTCATCTTCAGTTCCGGATTCACGCTCATTACATAGGAAACAAAATCCAGATCCCCGAAGGGCACCCGGGCCTCCATGGAGTTTACCGAGATACAGCGGTCCGCCCGCAGCACATCGTACATATGCAGCTCACGCAGCCGCTTTTCCGCTTCCTGCTGAAACTCTTCCGCGTTCGGGGCGAAGTCCGTATATTTGTATCCGAAGAGCTCGTCGGAGATCTCTCCCGTCAGAAGCACCCGGATATCTGTCTGCTCGTGGATGGCCTTGCAGACCAGATACATGCCCACGCTGGCGCGGATGGTGGTAATATCGTAGGTTCCCAGGATGCTGATCACGCGCTCCAGACTGTCCAGAACAATATCCTTGTTGATGATGACTTCCTGATGATCGCTGTGCAGGTACTCCGCCACCTCCCGGGCGTACTTCAGATCGATGGCGTCCTCGCTCATGCCGATGGCGAAGGTACGGATCGGTTTTTTCAGAATTTTGCTGGAAATTGCGCACACCAGGGAACTGTCCAGCCCGCCGCTTAAGAGAAATCCCAGAGGCGCGTCCGCGTCCAGACGCTTCTCCACTCCGGCCACCAGCTTGTCATGAATTTTTCTGCATACCGTCTCCAGATCATCCTTCACATACTCCTGACGTGCCGCCAGATCCCGGTAGCAGACAAACTTTCCATCCGCATAATAATGTCCCGGCGGGAAGGGCATGATCTTGTCGCACAGACCGACCAGGTTTTTGGCCTCGCTGGCAAAGACGATGGATCCCTTGCTGTCATATCCGTAGTGCAGCGGGCGGATTCCGATGGGATCTCGGGCCGCCACCAGATCGCCTCTTGCGCTGTCGTAGATGATACAGGCAAATTCCGCGTCCAGACGCCCGAACAGATCCAGTCCGTACTTCTCATACATGGGAAGAATGATTTCGCAGTCACTGTCACTGACAAAAGTATATCCCTCTCGCTCCAGATCCTCCTTCTCCCTGCGGAATCCATACAGTTCGCCGTTACAGATCACATAGTTTCCGTTTCTCTCAAAGGGCTGCATGCCGCTCTCCGTCAGTCCCATGATGGCCAGTCTCTGAAATCCCAGAACACAGTCCCCAACCTCGATTACTCTGCACATATCCGGTCCTCTGGAAGTGGTCGCCGCAAAATACTCCTCAAACTCCTCCATGGAAATATGTCGTTTTGAAAGACCCATTATTGAACACATGACACAATCACCTTTCTTTGTAACAAAAAAGGCAAAGGCACCACAGATATATCTTCTCTGTGGCGCCTTTGCCATTAAAATTGAAATTATCATATGACTTTTTCCGGAAAATGTCAATCCCCTATTTTCCGTCTTTTTTATTTTCTTTCTCTTTCTCCTTCTTGCTCTCCACTGCGTCCTCGGGTTTCTCTACCGCCTGAATCGCAGCTTTCTGCATCGGGATACGACAATTTCTGTTGCTGCCGAACTCAACAATTACGGTATCCTCCTGAATGTCGATAATGACACCGTAAAATCCGCTGGTAGTCATGATGGTATCTCCCACTGCCAGAGATGACATCATGGCATTCTTCTTCTTCGTCTCCTTCTGCTGGGGACGGATCATGAAAAAGTACATAAAAGCAAACAATACAACGATCCACACGATCATCATGATCGAACCGCCCGACTGTGCCGCAACTGCTCCTAACATGTTATATTCCTCCTAAAATATACGTTTGCCGCTGGACAGCTTTGTCCGACAGCATCTTTTCTTATTTTACATAAAATACCTGTCCCATGCAAGCCTTTTTAACAATCTTTTTCCGCATTATTACTATTCACAGCCGATTCAGGGCTGCGGAGCAGTTACCCCACCCACATGAGCAGCCTTAGCTCCGTAAGGAGCGGGACTGAAGCCTCGAAGAGGCGACGGGTGCGAATGCGAGTGGGATGACTGTGAATGGCTTACTCCACGTTTCCTGCCGCCTCTTCTCCGGCTGCCATAGAGTCCAGCATCTCCCGCTTGAAAGCGGCAAACCTGCCCGCATCCAGCGCATCCCGGATACCCTCCATCAGATGATTGTAGAAATACAGGTTGTGCAGCACGCAAAGGCGCATACCCAGCATCTCCTTCGCCTTCAGCAAATGACGGATATAGGCCCTGGAATAAGTCCGGCAGGCAGGACACTGACACTCCTCCTCGATAGGGCGCATATCTCTCTCGAACTTCCGATTGAAAAGATTCAGCTTGCCATAGCGGGTATAGACATGGCCGTGGCGGCCGTTACGGCTGGGGTAAACGCAGTCGAAGAAATCCACGCCCCGCTCCACACCCTCGAGAATATTCGCCGGTGTCCCCACTCCCATCAGATAGGTGGGCTTGTCCTTCGGCAGACAGGGAACGGTCTCGTCCAGAATATGATACATCTGCTCGTGAGTCTCCCCCACCGCCAGACCACCGATGGCATAGCCGTCCAGATCCATCTCCGTGATCCGCTTCGCGTGATCCTTTCGGATGTCCTCAAAGATCGCTCCCTGATTGATGGCGAACAGCAGCTGATGAGGATTGACGGTATCCTCCCTGCCGTTCAGTTCCCGTATCTTCGCCTTACACCGCGCCAGCCAGCGGGTAGTCCGTGCGACGGAATCCTCCACATAGCTGCGCTCCGCCACGCTGCTGGGACACTCGTCAAAAGCCATGGCAATGGTGGATCCCAGATTGGACTGAATCTGTATACTCTCCTCCGGACCCATGAAAATTTTTCTACCGTCGATATGGGAGTGAAAGGTTACCCCCTCCTCCCGGATCCGCCTCAGTCCCGCCAGGGAAAACACCTGGAATCCTCCGGAGTCCGTCAGAATCGGCCGATCCCAGACCATGAACCGGTGCAGTCCGCCCAGCTCTTTGATCAGCTCGTCCCCGGTGCGCACGTGCAGATGATACGTGTTGGACAGCTCAATCTGTGTCCCGATCTCATGGAGATCATCGGTGGAAACCGCTCCCTTGATAGCGCCCACCGTTCCCACATTCATAAAAACAGGCGTTTCCACCACGCCGTGAACCGAAGTAAAGCGGGCTCTCTTGGCCCGCCCCTCCGTCTTCAGTATCTCATATCCCATTCCTGTGATATCTCCTTTTTATATTCCGGACCGATATTAGCGTCGGTGTACAACCGCCCCATATCCCCTGCGAAAGCTCTCCTCAGCATCCGACATACTTTCGGCGCAGATCCTCCATCCGGCATCCCAGATCCGTCAGCACACCGTCCAATATCGTGATAGCAGCCATGCTCTCCACCACTACCACCGCCCGGGGTACAATGACCGGATCGTGCCTCCCGTGAATTTCAATCTCCCGCTCCTGCCCATAAATATCCACCGTATGCTGAGGCTGACTGATGGATGGCGTCGGCTTGACGGCCGCCCGGAAAATGATCCGGCTGCCGTCGCTGATACCGCCCAGAATACCTCCCGCATGGTTGGTTTCCTTGGCCACCCGACCGTCTCTCACGACGAAGGGATCATTATTTCTGCTGCCGTTGCTCTTTGCCGCAGCAAATCCTTCTCCGATCTCAAAGCCCTTGACAGCGCCAATGGAAAAGACGGCGCCGGCCAGGCGGGCGTCCAGTTTGTCGAACACCGGATCTCCGATCCCTGCGGGTACGCCGTCAATCCAGCACTCGACGACGCCTCCTGCAGAGTCCTTATGTTTCATACACTCCTCCAGATAAGCCGCCGCCTCCGCCGCAGCACTGTTATCCGGCATATAAAGAGCATTTTCAAAGATTTCCTCCACATTTGCCGACGCAGCTTCCACCGGTCCGATACTTCTGGTAAAGGTGGTAAAGGTAATTCCCAGCTCTCCCAGCGCCTTCGCCGCCACAGCCCCAGCCGCCACACGGCCGATGGTCTCCCTGCCGGAGGAACGTCCGCCGCCCCGGTAATCCCGGATACCGTATTTCTCCCGGTAGCTGAAATCCGCGTGTCCCGGCCGGAAAATCTCCGCAATGTTGGAATAGTCTCCGGATCTCTGGTCCTGGTTGCGCACCATCAGAGAGATCGGCGTCCCTGTGGTAACGCCCTCAAACACGCCGGAAAGAATCTCCACCGTATCCCCCTCCCGCCTGGCCGTCGTATATTTTGACTGTCCGGGTTTTCTGCGGTTCATATACTTCTGGATATCCTCCTCTGTCAGCGCCACCCCGGCAGGGCAGCCGTCCACCACAACGCCCAGTCCCTTCCCGTGGGACTCGCCCCAGGTCGCTATGCGAAAATTGTTTCCAAATGACGATCCGGCCATATACTCCTCCTGTCTGTCTCTTCTGTTGCACTCAGATCAACTTGTGAATCCGTATGCTGTTGGGTTTATCCACCTTGATGGGCGGATTCTTCATCAGGCAGCATTTCTTTTCATGATCCACGCTGAAAGTGCGGATTTCGTTGGAATCGTGATTCAGAGATACCAGCGTCGTATCATCCGGCAGGATGGCAATGCTCTTGGGATAATCGCCGCTGATTCTCGTGTTGCTCTCCAGTTCTACCGTGCCGTCCTCATTGACCTTAATGCAGGCCACCTCATTGAGACCGTCGATGGAAGCATAAAGATATTTGCCGGCATAGTCAAACTCCAGCGCGGAGCTTGACGCAATGGCATCATGGGTCTGCAGCACGCAGAGCTCCTGAAATTTCTCGAATTCCGGGCCATCCTCCTTCAGCGCGTAAGTGTAAGCAGCCAGAACATTGTTGGCCTCCTCCAGCACATAGGCGAACCGTCCATCCTTTGAAAAACGGATTCTCCTGGGACAGGAATTGAAGGGACAGCGGAGAATGTCGTTGAGGATCAGTTTTCCCCGCTCATAGTCCACCTCATAGATCTTGATCTGGTGGAGCCCCCAATCCACCGCGCACAGATACTTTTCATCCGGCGTCAGTTCCGTGCAGGTAACCCGCGGGTCCAGCCGTTTTTCCACCGAACTCTTTCCGATGCCCTGATGAAAAATCCCGTCCGCGATGCTGCCGACGCTGCCGTCTTCATTGACGTTCATCATCGTTACCCTGCCGTCATGAAACCCGGCAAGAAACAGATACCGATCCTGGCTGTCAATGGAAACATAACAGGCGCGCATTCCGCCGATCCATTCCCGATTGATCTTTGTCAAATCCCCGTTTTCATCAATGGAGAAAGCAGAGACGCCTTCGTCCTCGATCGAATACAGAAACTTCCCGCTGTGAGCCACCACCACGTTGGAGGGATTGTTTATGGGCGCCACACTGCGTTCCGTCAAATTTCCCTTCTCCATGTCGATGTCGTACACATGTATCCCCACGCTGTTCTCATGGGTGTAGGTTCCGACATACGCTACGTATCTCTCCTTTGCCATGATCTATTCCTCCTCTTTTCTTCTTAATATATCAAATGCGTCCAGCTCACAGCCCAGATCGATCCACAGCCTCTGTTTCGGATGGGGCGCCGCCTCCATCTCCTCCCCCGCGTCGTTTACGATCCTTTGCACTGTAACCGGAACATTCTCTCCCGAAGGTTTCATCACTTCAATCCGCTCTCCCACGGAAAACTTGTTTCTCTGCTCCGTCTCATACAACCCTCTCTCATCCCGGGATCCCACAATCCCCAGATATGTATATCCGCGGATATATGTGCTCTCTCCGTAAGTCTGAGCCTCAGCGGAAGGTTTGCCGAAGAAAAATCCGGTGGAGAACTGCCGGTAAGTACACCCCGCGATCTGCTCCCGATACCAGGGCATATTTCTGCGGTACAACTCCTCTGACTGCAGACAGTCATCGATGGCTTTCCGGTAGGTTCTTGCCACCGTAGCCACATAGAGCGCCGTCTTCATTCTCCCCTCTATCTTAAAACTGTCAATCCCGGCGGACAAAAGTTCCGGGATGTGCTCAATCATGCACAGATCCTTTGAGTTAAACAGAAACGTCCCTCTCTCATTTTCATAAACCGGAAAATATTCTCCCGGTCTGGTCTCCTCCACCACCGCGTATTTCCAGCGGCAGGGATGGGTACAGGCTCCCTGGTTAGCGTCCTGACCTGTGAGGAAATTGCTCAGAAGACATCTCCCGGAATAGGCCATGCACATGGAACCGTGAATAAAAGTCTCGATCTCCATCTCCTCCGGTATATACTCACGGATCTGTCGGATTTCCTCCAGGGAAAGTTCCCTGGCGCTGACCACCCGTCTGGCTCCCTGTCCGTACCAGAATCGATAGGTCTCGTAATTGGTATTGTTAGCCTGGGTACTGATATGTATCTCCATACCCGGGCACACTTCCCTTGCGATCATAAACACACCGGGGTCAGAAATAATCAGAGCGTCCGGCGCATCCGGCGCCATATCCTTCAACTGCGCAAAATATTCCCGCACTCCGGAAAGATCCCGGTTGTGTGCGAAAATATTTGCCGTCACATAGACCTTCACGCCTCGCTGATGAGCAAACGCGATACCCTCCCTCATCTGCTCCGGAGAAAAATTTTTCGCCTTTGCCCGCAGGCCAAAGGCTTCCCCTCCGATATACACCGCATCCGCGCCAAAGATAACCGCCACTTTCAAGACTTCCAGGCTGCTGGCCGGGACCAGCAATTCCACTTTTCTCATGCTATCCATCCTTCCCTTTGGCTGTACAGACCGCAAGACCGTCTCCCACCGGCAGCACCGTGCAGACCAGTTCTTCATCGTGGGCAAGGGTATACAAGTATTCCCGCATCCGCTTATGAATGGTACGATCCCTGCGTCTTACCGCGAACCTGGACTCCAGGATATCCCCTTCCTGCAGTACATTGTCTGTAATCAGAATGCCCCCTTCAGCCAGCAGCCGCTTGGCCTGGGGAAGCAATGAGGGGTACTGTCCCTTGGCCGCATCCATAAAAATCATATCAAAAGGACCGGTAAGTTCCGGTAAAATTTCTGCGGCATCCCCCTCCAGCAGGGTAATCTGCTCTTGCCGGCCGGCCGCCGCAAAATTCTTTCTGGCCTCCGCGATTCTTCGCGCATTCTGCTCCACCGTCACAATACGGACAGGCGCGGGAGAACACCAGGCCATAAACAACGCGGAAAAGCCCACAGCGGTTCCAATCTCCAGAATCCGCCCGGGTCTTCTCTCAGCGAGAAGCCATCGGAGAAAGCTTCTGGTTCCCCGCCGGATGATGGGCACATGATCCGCCAGGGCTCTCTGTTCCAGCAAAAAGAGTTCTTCCGGAAGTTCCGGATCCATGCTGTTCAAAAAAGTCTCAAGCCGCTCGTCGCCAATCATGCTACACTTCCATAATAATCGGCATGATCATGGGGCGCCGCTGGGTCTCCTTCCAGACGAAATCGCCCAATGAGTCCTTGATCTCGTTCTTGATCTTTGTCCAGTCCGTAATATTTTTGTCCATACAGCGATCCATAGTATCGATCAGCACCGCACGGGCGCTCTCCATCAGATCCTCCGATCCGCGCACATAGACAAAGCCCCTGGAAACGATATCCGGTCCCGCAAGAACCTGCCCGGTTCCTGACTGCAGTGTGAGAACCACAATAATAATTCCATCCTCCGCCAGATGCTGACGGTCTCTCAAAACGATATTTCCCACATCGCCAACGCCCAGACCATCCACCATAATAGCTCCGGTGTGCACTTTTCCGGTTACTTTGGCACTGTCCTCGCTTACCTCCAGCACATCGCCCGAGGAAAGCATGAAAATGTGATCTTTCTCAATCCCCATCTTCTCGGCGATTCTGGCCTGCGCTTTGCGGTGCTTGTACTCTCCGTGAATTGGTACAGTGTATTTCGGGCGCACCAGCGAATAGATCAGCTTGATCTCCTCCTCGCAGGCATGACCGGACACATGGGTATCCTGCATAACTACATTGGCCCCCTTCATGGACAGCTCATTGATGACATTTGACACCGCTTTCTCATTTCCGGGAATCGGATGGGAACTGAAGATTATCGTATCTCTCGGCTTGATGGAAATCTTCCGGTGTGTACCGTTCGCCATACGCGACAGAGCCGCCATGGATTCTCCCTGGCTTCCGGTGGTAATCAGCACCGTCTGCTCATCCGGATAATTCTTCAGCTGATCCACCTCGATCAGAGTATTCTCCGGTATGTTCAGATATCCCAGTTCGGAAGCCGTGGCGATAACATTGACCATGCTGCGTCCCTCCACCACAACTTTTCTGCCGTATTTATGAGCGGAGTTGATGATCTGCTGCACCCGGTCCACATTGGAAGCAAAGGTCGCTATAATGATTCTGGTATCACTGTACTCGGAAAAGAGATTGTCAAACACTCTGCCCACCGTCTTTTCCGACGGGGTAAAGCCGCTTCTTTCCGCATTGGTGCTCTCGCAGAGAAGCGCCAGCACGCCCTTCTTTCCAATCTCTCCAAACCGCTGCAGATCGATGGCATCGCCGAACACCGGCGTGTAATCCACCTTAAAATCTCCGGTGTGCACCACGATTCCCGCCGGCGAAAAGAGCGCCAACGCCGCAGCGTCCTGAATGCTGTGATTGGTCTTGATAAACTCAATCCGGAAGCACCCCAAATTGATGCTCTGGCCGTATTTTACCACTTTGCGTTTTACCGTCCGAAGCATACCGTGCTCCTTCAGCTTATTCTCAATCAGACCGTTGGTCAGCTTGGTGGCATAAATAGGCATATTGATCTGTTTGAGGATATAGGGGATTGCCCCGATATGATCCTCATGTCCGTGGGTAATACACAGCCCCTTGACCTTGTCGGCGTTTTCCAGCAGATAGGTCACGTCGGGAATAACCAGATCCACTCCCAGCATATCGTCCTCCGGGAAGGCAAGGCCGCAGTCCACCAGCACAATACTGTCCTGGCATTCAAAGGCCGTAATATTCATTCCGATCTGTTCCAGTCCTCCCAGCGGTATAATCTTTAATTTTTCGTCATTTTTCTTCTTCAAAATTTCCTCCTGTTTTCTTTTTCCGCAGACATTACCGCCTACAGCTCAAAGTCCGTGTCTTCCAGGAGTTCCTCAAAAACTTTCAGCACAGCGGAAAACTCCACCTCGTCCTCCACCGGGACATAGGTGTAATCCTCCTGCTCCTCCCCTGTCAGTTTCAGAATAAAGGCCTCGCAGTCTCCGGTCTCCTTCTCTGTTACCAACAGGTACTTCTGCTGATTGATCATCGTCTCCTCCAGCACATAAACTTCCAGCTCCTCTGCCGGTTCCGTCGTTGTCAATTTGATTTTTTCCATATTTTTTCCCTTTATACCTGATGCAGATGATCCAGATACCCCTGAAGAATCAGCATGGCCGCAATTTCGTCCACATACTCTTTACGCTCTTCACGGCGCACGCCGGTCTCGCGCATCACAGCGTCCGCCGCCACCGTCGTCAGCCGTTCATCCCACAGTTCCACCGGAAGATCCAACCGCTGCTTAAGCAATTTTGCGAATTCCTTTGTACGCTGACAGCGCTCTCCCTCCGTGTTGTTCATATTCTTGGGATATCCCAGGACAATCCGGTCCACATCATATTCTTTTACAATCTCTTCGATTCTGGACAGCGTCCGGCGAAGCTTTCCGGGCTTCTCTCTTCGAACAATCTCCAGTCCCTGGGCAGTCAGAAGCAAAGGGTCGCTTACCGCAACCCCCACCGTCTTGGATCCGAAATCCAATCCTAATATTCTGCGGTTCTCACTCATTATTTTTTCCAGGACTTGGCAGAAATATACTCCTTGAGAAGTTCCTCCACCAATTCATCCCGCTCCACTTTCATAATCAGACTTCTGGCATTTTTGTGGCTGGTAATAAAGGTAGGGTCTCCCGACATAATATAGCCCACGATCTGATTGACGGGATTGTAGCCCTTCTCCGCCAGCGCTTCATAAACCTTGGCAAGTACCTCGTCCACGCCAACCTGTTTCTCTTTTCCAACCTTGAAATACTGTGTACTGCTTAAATTCTGCATCTTATTCACGCACCTAACTGCTCTTTTGTTATCGAAGCATTGTTACCTTTATTCTAATATAACTATTTTGAAAATTCAACTGATAATAGCAAATCTACTGTCAGGAAGCCCGCAATCTCCCCTGTGACCAGGCTGCCGCTCAAGTCTTCCTCTGTCTTTACAGCCACTTTCACATACTCTCTGGTAAAACCGGTCATGTAGCGCTCGCCGTCAATAAAGCAGGACTCTTCCAGGAGAATTTCCACCTGTTTTCCCACATAGAAAGCCCGGAACTCCTCGGACATTGTCTCCGCCAACGCCAGAAGATCAGCGCTCCGCTTTGTCTTTACCGTCTCGTCCACCTGATCCGGCATCCGATCCGCCACGGTCCCCTTTCGTCTGGAATACTTGAAGACATGCATCTCATAAAAGTGAATCTTCTCCAGAAACTCTTTTGTCGCGCCAAACTCCTCCTCGGTCTCGCCCGGGAACCCCGCGATCACATCGGTGGTAATGGCCGGGTGGGAAAAATATTTCCGCAGCAGTCCGCAGCTCTCCTCGTAAGCCGCCGTATCGTATTTCCGGTTCATTCTCTTCAGTGTCGCGTCGCAGCCACTCTGGAGGGAGAGATGAAAATGGGGACACACTTTCGGCAGCGTGGACAGACGCAAAACAAATTCCTCCGTAACAATCTGAGGTTCCAGAGAACCCAGGCGGATCCTGTCAATGCCGGGCACTCGACTGACCGCCTCCACCAGTTCCAGAAG
>CASECT010000047.1 GCA_949286525.1 uncultured Eubacteriales bacterium
GGTTTTCCCGTGGAGATCCATTCCTGTCAAACCGTTCAGACTGAAATTGAAATCCCTCGTGCGGATGTATGCTCTGTGAATCCTCCGATTCAGGGTTAAGAGCAGCCCCATGGCATGTTCCGCCACCGCATAGGGCGAATACGCAGGCACGCGCAGCACCCTGATTTTTCCGGCCGCTTCCTTCAGGTCAATATTGTTATAACCGGCGCATCGCATGGCAAGCACTGTAATGCCCGCCTGTGCCAAATTCCTGATTGTCTCCGTACCGATATCGTCGTTGACAAAAGCGCAGGCGGCGTCGCATCCTCCGGCAATAACCGCCGTGGAGGGGTTCAGTTTCTCCTCGTGATAGATGATCTCATACCCGTGCTTCTCATTTTCCCGGTCAAAGAACTCCCGGTCATAGGGTTTTGTGTCAAAAAAGCAAAGCTTCATAAACTGCCATATCCTTTCTCTCTCAAATAAGCAATCTCATCTCTGCCTTTATTTGGCGCAATTTCCCTTTTATTTATACATATTTATCTATTCGTTTTTCTCATCTGCAGAATCCGGCTGTCCGCCCAATGCCCTTCGCTTCCTTCTTCTGACAATAATGAAAATCAGCAGGAGAACTGCCGCCACCGCGCCGACAATACCGGCAATCACATAGGGCGAAACTTCGCTCTCCGGCAGCAGCACCACCGCAAAGGCCTGACCGTAAGAGATATCGCTGACCAGGTAAGAGCCGTCCGTCTCAGCTTCCGTCCTTACCCACTGACCGTCCTGCAGCAGATATAACACCGCGTTGTCCGGCATGCCTTTCGTATAGAAATGTCCTTCCAGCACATCCTGCTCCTTCTCCTGCTCACTGGTCAGATACCAGCTGTAAGCGTAAAGCAGTTCGCTGTCTGCAGGCAGATTCTCCGGCCCATCCGTCTCTGTAAGATACAGGCGGGTGTGATCGTAGAATTCTCCCACCGCCAGGAACAGGTCCTTGCCGTCCTCGCTGCGAATATTGCCTGCGACACTCTTGGTCCAGGGCACATTCGTGGCCGTAACCACCAGATTTTCCGTAATGACATCCAGTGTCTTTGGACATTCCCAGGATATATAGCACCCTTCATCCGCCGTTACCTCCGGGTAATCCTCCTCCGTCAGGCTTCCGCCGTAGGGAACATTGACTTCTGACAAAGTCTCCCCATCCTCGGAGGCAAACGTAACGGTTATCTGGGAAAATCCCGCGGGGATATCCGACTGTCCCATCAACGTCTCATAACTGATGGGTTCTGCGGCCCCTGAATAACTGATATCGTCAATCGCTCCGTAATCATCGCCCACGAAGTAATTGCTCTCCACCGATCCGCCGTCATCCGTAACCACACCGGCCACAGAACCCACGCCCTCTCCATCAGACTGAAGATTGACCATGGCCACATTGCCTGTCAAAGTCGAGCCGCTTCCGGCAATGCCGCCCAGATAATCGGCGCCCTCCACCTGGCTTCTGGTATAGGAATTCTGAATGGCCGCCATACTGTCCCCGGCAATGCCGCCCAGATAGGAACCGGAGTCGGAAGAAATATTCCCGTAAGACTCACATCCGTATACCAGTCCCAGCTCCTGAAGGCCGACAATACCGCCTCCATTGTTATTCTTTACCTCAACCTTACCGTAATTGACACTGTAAACCACCACGCTGCTGGCGTTGATTCTCGTGACAATATTGAGAGAGCTCATGTCCGGATCCGTCTCCTGATCGTCCTCATAATCCACATTCATGGATCCCGCGATACCTCCGGCATTGAGATCCGCCTTCACAGCGCCATAGTTTGTGCAGGAGGTAATCACGCCGTCCGTGTCCTCCGCAGATTTCATGGAGGTAACATCCTGCAGAAGATCGCCGCTGTTATCCAGTTGATCCAGATCTGACTGCAGCGCCTGATCCACAGAATTGATCAGATCTTCCACCTGCTGGGATGTCTGACCCATCACGTCCGTAATTTTCTGCATATTCTCATCGAGCATATTCAGCATGGCTTCGATGTTCTCCACCCTGGAAGTATCGTGTAATTGTTCGGAGAGATGGTCCACAAAAGCCTCCGCCGATTCGCCGGTGGCGTCAAAGGTACCCTCCAGGCTGTCCGTCTGATCCAAAATAACGTCAAACTGATCCTCCATGGTCTGGAAATCTGTCTCCAGCTGATTCAAAAACGCCTCCAGCTCCTCCTGGCTGGTAATATCCGGCAAAGAATCCGCATTGTAAGAAAAGAGAATATCCTGAATGGTATCCAAAGCCGCTGTTATCTGATCCGACACCCCCTGCAGACTGTCCGTATCCGACTGCACCGCCGCTTTCAGAGCATCCATATCATCCGCCATCCCATCCATCAGGCCATGGTACTGATCGATCAGGATCTGGGCATAGCCCATCATGCCGTCGGTAGTCTCCTCCATGATCGGCGAGAGACTCTCCAGCGTCTGATTCATCTGCTGGACCTGATCTTTTGCGGAAGAGAGGCGGCTCTTGAAATATTCCCACTCCAGATAGGGCTGCGCCTGTCCGGCAATACCGCCCACATCCTTGCGGCCGTAAACAGTTCCCCGGTTCTCGCAGTTTGTCACGATACCGTTCTGCTGTCCGGCAATACCGCCCACATTATAGCCGGAGTGCTCGTATCCGATGGTCCCCAGATTCTGACATCCCGAAATGATACCGCCGGAACTCCCCGCGATGCCGCCCATATTGGTACGGTTAATAATCGTTTGGGCCAGATTCAGCGTTCCCAGGTCAATGCCGCCCAGATCCAGGGAAGGTTCCAGCGCATCCACATTCACACTGCTCTCATTGCTGCTGTCCGCGATCAATCCCTCGTTGTTCCCCGCGATACCGCCGGTCTGAGAAACCGCCATTACCACTGCCCGGGATGTGGAATTCACAATTTTCCCGGTACTCTTGTTGGCGCCGGCGATACCGCCCACATTGGTCTCCCCGCTGACACTTCCCACGAAAGAGCATCCGCTGATGGTACCGTAATTGGCCCCCACGATTCCCCCAATATTTTCCTGCGTACCGGAAGGCGTTACCGCGCCGGAAATGTTTAAATCACTGACCAGCGCCTGGTTGCCAAGATAACGGAAAAACCCCTGATTGGAACCCTTACCGCTGATGGAAATACCGGATATCGTATGGCCGTTCCCGTGAAATGTCCCGTTAAAAAAGGGAATCCCGTTAAAATTGGGGCTGTAGACCTGAATATCTGCCGTCAGTTCCACCGTCTTACCCAGACTGTAGCTGTTGAGTTTACAATTTGCGGCCAGATCCAGAAGATCCTGTTCACAGCTGACTTCAATAACGTTCCCGTCGTTTGACGCTTCCTCCGCCAGCGCGGAGACAGGCGCGGAAGACAGCAGAAGAACCGCTGCCATAGACAGGCTGAGAATTCCACGAAACCATCTTTCTTTTCTACTTCTCATCATCCGCACCTCCTTCGCTCTTTTTCTGTTTTTTCTTTTTCTCTTTCTCTTTACCGGAATCCTTCTTGCGTTTTTTCTTTCTGTCCTTCTTCCGCTCTTCTTCCGTATCGGAAACTGTCCCGGTTGCCAAACTCATCTCTCCATCCCTGTTCTTTATCCGCCGGGCGATAAAAGCGGGGGGCTTCATGTGAAGGACCGATTTGTCAATAAATTTATCGCCGAAGAGCAGAATCTGGGGCAGCACCAACAGCACCAGAAGCACCGAGATCGTCGCCCCGCGGCCGATGGCAATTCCGAAAACAGAGATCGTCACATCCGATGTCATGTAACCGACAAGGAATCCGGCGGCGATCATAATGGTCCCAGAGGTAAACACGGTCGGGAAGGACTGATTCAACGCAAGCCGTATCGCTTTCTCCGGCGCCATCTCATCCCGAAGCTGCATATAGCGGTTGGCGATAACAATGGCGTAATCGATGGTCGCGCCCATCTGTATAGCGGACACGATCAGGTATCCTATGAAATACACGCCCTGATTCATCAGCGTCGGGATCGAGAAACTGATCCAGATACTTCCCTGAATGGTCAGCACCAACAGCAGCGGCAGTCCCCAGGACTGGAAGGTAAACAGCAGCACCAGCAGCACAAAGGCCGCGGTCAGCACACTGATGATCACGTTGTCGGTGGCGAAAGACTCCGACAGATCCTTGGCGTTTGTGGAGTTTCCTACCATATATACATTGTCTTCGCCATAGTAAGCGGCTGCGACAGAGCGGATCTCATCCAGGGTATCGAAGGTCTCCTCCCCCTCAATAGGCAGATCCAGTGTCAAAATAAAGCGCACATAGTTTTCTCCCTCCAGCTGCGTTCTGGCGCCGTCCAGTGTGTCATGGAGCGTGGTCAGCATCTCCGACATGTCGTCGTCCAATGTCACATATCCCTCTTCATACTGATCATACAGGAAAAAGAACATGTCAATCATGGGAACACCGTAATTTTCGATGTCTGTAACTAACGGACCATACTCCTCGTGGTCATAGGCGTAAAATCCATACAAAGCCTCAATGATCTCCAGATCCACACCGGTCAGTTCCGAGAATTGCCGGGGCGTCATCTCATCGGTCAGCGTCGTCCCTTCCATGATTTCCTGGTTTGCCAGTCCCAGAGCGCTGGACACACCGTCCACCGCGGAAATCTGCTCCAACACCTTTTTCTGGGTATCGTAATCTCCCTTAGGCACAATGACAACCAGCTGGTTTGTCGCCCCGAAAACTTCCTCAATATGCTCCCGGGCAATCGTGGATTCACTTTTTTTGCTGCCCTCCACCGAGTTCGTGTCATAGAGATAGGGACAGTTATAGGTGCCGAAGAAGGAAAGGACAAACACTACAAGAAACAGCGGCGGAATGATTTTCTTCGTCTTTACCGCAAATTTTCCGACGACATTGATCTCAGGCACCAGACTCCTGTGATGGGTCCGGTCAATCTGTTTGGAAAATGTAAGAAGAACACCGGGCATGAAAAAGAATACGGCGATCAGACTGAAAATAATAGCCTTGACCAGTACAATCCCCATATCGTATCCCAGCTTGAACTGCATGAACATCATTGCGACCATACCGGACACAGTGGTCAGAGACGAGGAACTGATCTCCGGGATTGCCTTGGAGAGCGCTACCTTGATGGCCTTTTCCGCATCCATATGCTCGTGTTCCTCCATAAACCGATCCGAGAGAATGATCGCGTAATCGATGGACAGAGCCAGCTGCAGCACTACAGCCACAGCATTTGTGATAAAGGAAACCTCTCCGAACCAGTAATTGGTTCCCATATTGAGCAGCACCGCCACGCCAAAAGTCAGAAACAGCACCGGAATCAGCATATAAGCCTTGGTGGAGATCAACATAACAAGAATAACCACAATCACAGCCCAGATCAGAATACCGGTCATCTCCTCTGTCAGCATATCCTGCATTTCCGAACTGTAGCCGATCTCGGAAGCTATGTAGGCATCGTAACCGTCCAACAGATCTTTGATCTCATTTTTGGCGGCAATGCTGCTTTCATCCTCACTTCCTCCCTCGGTGGTTACCGTAAGAAGGGCATTGGATCCCTTGTAACATGCCTCGCTGTCATCAAAAGTAACGGACGTGACGCCCTCGATTTTGGCGATCCTGTTGGCCAGGCTCTGGGCCTCCTCAAAGGTAATATTTGAAATCATTACCTGCGCCGTACCCGGTGTGGTAAACTCGCTGTTCATGGCATCATAGCCCCGGCGGGTATCGCTGTCATCCGGAAGGTATGCGGTAATATCCTGATTAACCGTTACCTTATTGATGGAAAAAACGCTGTACACCGTCGCTATCAGGAACAGCACAAAGATGAATTTTCTCTTGTCCACAACAAAACCGGCAATTTTCAGCCATGTGCTGCTTCTCTTTCCACTTGCTCTCTCTTCCATGACCCCACTCTACTCTCTTTCTGGCTCTGCGTATTCCTGCCGCGAAGGATTTTGTGTTTCCCCTTTCTCCTCCCCGTTTTTCCGCCGACTTCCGGCAGTCTCCGGTTCCTTCCCTTTAGAGCCCTCTGCCGCATCTGCGGCAGGAGACGTACCGCAGGACTTTTCCGCTTCCCCGTCCCGTCGGTTGCGGGCGTTGACCTCGTCTCTCAGCAGCATGTAGCCGGTAGATACCAGCGGTATAAAGAGCAGCATTCCGGCAAACCCAAACAGGCTGCCGCCCACGGACACCGCCGCCAGGACCCAGATAGCAGGCAGCCCGACGGACTCTCCCACTACCCTCGGGTAAATCAGATTGCCCTCTATCTGCTGAATCACAAGAAACAGCACCACAAACCAAAACGCCATTTCCGGCGTGTCTACCAGAATCAGAAAAGCCCCGACAATACAGCCGATAAATGCTCCCACTACCGGAATCAGGGCTGTGAAGGCGATAAGTACGCCGATCATAACCGCGTAAGGCATCTGCAGGATGCTCATCGTTACCACAAATATGGTTCCGAGGATCACTGCCTCCAGGCACTGTCCGGTAATAAAATGGCTGAAATTCCGATAGAGAAGGCTGCACAGATACAAAACGCCCTTCTCAATCCGCTCCGGCGCGAAAGCGCGCAAAATACGCTTTCCCTGATCGGCCAGTTTCTCCTTGGCCGCGAGGATATACAGCGCGAATATAAAAGAAATGATTCCCTTTACGAAAGTACCGATGATCCCGCTGGCCACACCGATCGTGGTCGTAATAACCGAGGCGCCTCCCTCTTTCATGAACTGAGCAAGCCCGGCAAGAAGCTGATCCAGCGAGGCCCAGGACTGTTCCAGCGAAGCCTCCGAATCCACCAGGGGACCGAGATATTGCCTCAACTGAGGATACTGGCGGCTTAAGTCCTCCAGCCAGGCCGGAACCTGATTGAAAAACTCCGGTATCTTCTGTCCCAGGTCGTTGATGGTCCGCCCCAGCTGAGGTACGACTGCCATCATGACAATGACGAGCAGCACTGCCACAAACACCATGCTGATCAGCAGACTGACGGGACGCCGCAGCTTATCCGCCGTCTTTCCTCTCCATCTGCCCAGCAGCCGTTCTTCCGCGAATTTCATGGGGAGGTTCAAGACAAAAGCAATCATGCCACCCACAGCGAAAGGCTGCAGAATATCAATTCCAAGCAGGATCCATCGGATGATCTGGCCGCTGTACATCACACACAGGACTACCAATGCCGCAAACAGAATCAGATTCCTGAGCTGTCTCATATTTTCCTTACTCCACATATCCAAACTTCCCTTTCCCGGCAGTGTCTCACACTCTGACGCTCACTCTGACTCCCTCTGCAAGGATCTCTCCGGGCTGCGCACCAATCAGATTCAGGATCACCTCCCGAACGGCAGCATCTTCCGACGCCCGAAGCGTAATATCCGCCTTCTTTTTTCGCATAGTTACCGTAAAGTCTATCTTTCCTCTCTCATCCCGCAGACAGTATCTCCCGTCTCCCGCGTAAACCCGGGCTTCCAGGAATGTGAAATCCGTGCGGTTGCCCACATTCTCGGGAAGCATCGGAATGACCGCGCCGGAACGGACAAAGACCGGTATCCGCTCCAACGGGCAGGTCAGCGCATACTCCCTGCCTCCGGCAAAAACTTTTCCCGTGAAGAAATCGGTCCATCTCCCTTCGGGAAGCCAGCATTTTACCTGAGCCCTGCCGTCCTTCTTTCCCTTCGACAACACCGGGGCAACAATCACATTTTCCCCGAAATAATACTGGTCTTTATACGTATATGCCTCAGGACAGTCATCCCGGTAATACATGGGCATAACCAACGGGATACCCTCCTCGGCGGTGCGCACATTCGCCGTGTACAGATAGGGGAGAAGCCTGTGACGCAGACGCAGAAATTTTGTGACGATCTTCTCCGCCCGCTCTCCGTAGAGCCAGGGTTCCTTACTCCACTTGTCTCTGGTGGAATGAAGGCGGTTGATGGGCGAGAACACGCCGTACTGCAGCCAGCGGGTGTAGAGTTCGGGATCTCCCTTGCTGCCCATGTGGCCGCCAATATCATGGGACCACCAGGTGTATCCCGCATTGGAGGCCGCCGCCGTAAAATAGGGTTGATAGCGCAGGCTGGACCAGGTCACGATGGTGTCCCCGGAAAATCCCAGAGGATAACGATGGGCACCCACACCGGAATACCGTGACAGAATCAGCGGTGTCCTGCCATCTCTTCCTGCGTCCAGCGTATGGTAGTGATTCAACAGCCACAGCGGATCCAGCCCCGCCAGCCGGGAGGTATCCCCCTGCTGCCAGTCAATCCACCAGAAATCCACCCCCTGTTCCTCGTAGGGATGAAGCACCAGATCAAAATAGCTCTTCACGAAATTCAAATCCGTAAAGTCGAAGGCAACCGGCTGCTTCGTGGCCGGATCGACCCCGTTGGCCCTTGCCATGTCCTCATACTGATCCTCAAAATAACGTATGCCGTCATGGGGATGAAGATTCATGGTAATCGCCAGCCCGCGGTGCTTCAGATCCCGGAAAAACTGAGGATAGTCGGGAAACAGCTTCCGGTTGAAGGTGTATCCTGTCCACCCCGGACTGACCCACTTCATACTCGTTCCCGCATCCTTTGGCACATCGTCCACCAGGTGCCAGTCCATATCGATGGTAGCCACCGTAAGGGGAATCCCCTTTTCGGCAAATTTGTCCATCAGCGCAATGTATTCCTCCTGCCGGTAAGCGTAGTACCTCGACCACCAGTTGCCAAGCGCATACTTGGGCAGCCGGGGCGTAAAGCCGGTCAGATGATAAAACTCCTTCAGCCCGCCCAGATATTCTTTCCCGAAAGCCAGCACATAACGGTCCACCGTCCCCTCTTTTCTCGGGCTCAAGGATCCGTCTTCGTTCAGCAAATAGGAAGCAGAATCATCGATCTCCGTCACACCCTCCCTGGAAAAAATACTGTCCCGCAGAACAATCTTGCGCATGAAAATCTTCCTGCCGTTCTCAATACCGAAAAGCTGCCGATCTCCCAGGGCATTATCCAGGGTACGGTAAGTTCCGCCGATAGGAGTAACCCGGCGGCTGTCCACCCAATCCCGTTTTCCCTCATGCATAAATTTGATCCGGACACGCAGCGTGGCCAGATCAACCTGAAAAATCGTCTCTTCTGTAGTAATGGTGCAGCGATTCCCCTCTGTTATCCAGTGGAATTCCGGGGACGCAAAACGGCGGCAGGCAATCTTCTGAGAGGGGCGGTCCTCAAACAAGCCGCTCTCCTGCCGTTCCAGACGCAGAATCCGCCCGGAAAGCACACTGATCCTGACATTTTCCCGGATAATGGTCTGTTCTTCTCTCACGGACTCCGCCGCGCATCCATATCGCTCCATATCTTCTTTTCCCCCTTTATCTTTTCTCTATTCGTCAAACAGCGGTGTGGAAAAATAGCGCTCCGCCGTATCCGGCAGCACCGTTACCACCGTCCTGCCCTCGCCCAGCTTCTCCGCCAGCTTCAAGGCCGCAGCCACATTGGTACCGCTGGAAATCCCACACATGATTCCCTCCTTGGAAGCCAGGTCCTTCGCGGTCCGAATAGCTTCCTCGTCCGTTACAATATATATGTCATCGTAAATCTTCTGATTCAAAATCCCGGGGATCACGCCGTCGCCAATCCCCATCTGCAGATGCGTGCCGATGGAACCTCCGGAGAGAATCGCGGCGTGTTCCGGCTCCACCGCCCAGATCGTCATATCAGGGTTCTGGGCCTTGAGCACTTCGCCGATACCGGTAATCGTACCGCCGGTACCGATACCTGAGCAGAACCCGTCAATAGGCCCCGCAACCTGCTCCAGAATCTCCAGCCCCGTATGGTGACGGTGAACCATGGGATTGGCCGGATTTTCAAACTGCTGGGGCACATAGACCCTCGGATCCTCCTCAGCCATCCGCAAGGCTGCCTGAAGACACTCTTCAATACATTCTCCAATATTGCCTGCATCATGGATCAGGCGCACTTCGGCCCCGTAGTGGCGCACCAGCTTCCGCCGCTCCTCACTGACAGAATCCGGCATAATAATAATTGTCCTGTACCCGCGCACCGCGCCGACCAGCGCCAGTCCGATGCCCTGATTGCCGCTGGTGGGCTCCACAATAATCGTATCCTTGCGGATCAGCCCCTTCTTCTCTGCAGCCAGGATCATATTGTAAGCCGTGCGGCTCTTTATGGAACCGCCCACATTCAAGCCCTCAAATTTGACCAGCACCTGAGCGTTTCCGGGTTTATTCATTCTGTTCAAACGGATGATGGGGGTATGCCCCATGGCATCCAATATCGTATTGTAAATCATAATCCTTCCTTTTCTCCCTTACTATTCATATTTCAATATATGCTGTAAGCTCCCCAAACGACCTTCTCGCATACCTATTAGTTTAGCCATCTTTCCTCTTTCCCGCAATAGAGTTTATCGTTATTTTATGATTATTTAATATTTTGAATCTGTCTATTGACATATCCCTGTATCCATGATATGGTTACTACGACAGATATACTACGCCAGACATAGCAACGCCAGGCGAAGCAACGACAGTCGGGGCTGTGCAGAAAGGAGAGCGATCTATGATATGATCAGCATCAGCAGCGACGTCATACGAGGGTACAACGACACGATCATCCTGTGTCTTTTAATGAAGGGCCCCTCCTATGGCTATGAAATTTCCAAGCAGATCCGGACCATTTCCGAAGAGAAATATGTGATCAAGGAAACCACTCTCTACTCCGCCTTTACCCGGATGGAGAAAAACGGATACATCGAATCCTTCTACGATGACAACAACGCCACCGGCAAGCGGCGGACTTACTACCGCATTACCGACGCCGGCAGAGCATACTATCACACAAAGTGCGAAGAGTGGAACCTGACCAGGGAAGTGGTCTCAAAATTCATCTTGAGAGAGGAGTATCCGAATGGAAACACTTAGAAGTTATCTGGAAACCATGTTTTTAAATCTTCCCAATACGCCTCAGGTGCAGCGAGCCAAGAGCGAACTGTGGCAGATGATGGAGGACAAATACACAGAATTGAAGGAGAATGGCCGATCCGAAAATGAAGCCATCGGCATCGTCATCTCCGAGTTCGGCAATTTGGATGAGCTGGCGGACGACCTGGGTATCGGCGGCTTTATGAACCAGGGAGATATGCCGACGGAACGGCAGCTGTCCATGGATGAGGCGGAGCGGTTTCTGAAGGAGAAATCCCGCCACGCCTACATGATTGCCCTGGGCGTGCTTCTGTGTATCATCTCTCCCTGCGGCACCATCTTCTGCAGCGCGGCGGACGACATATCCCCCAACAGCTTTCCGGCTTTCGGCCTGATCGGCGTTATTCTGCTCTTCGTTATGGTGGCCATCGCGGTGGGCCTGTTTATCTACTCCGGCACGCTGAGCAGCCACTGGAATTATCTGAAAAGAGAATCCTGCCGCACCAATTACGCCACCACACAGTTTGTGCATCAGCAGAAGGAAGCCTTTAAGACCACCTACGCCCTGATGCTGACCCTTGGCGTTATCCTGTGCATCTTAAGCTTTGTACCACCCATCATTCTGGACTGGATCAGCGAATTTTCCGGCAACTATTTTCTGGAAAATATTTCCGGCGCCTTCTTCCTGATCTTCGTAGCCGTAGGCGTATTCATGCTGGTATACGCCTCCGCAAAAATGAGCAGCTACAACGATCTGTTAAATCTCAACCAAAGAGGTACCGTGGGAGGAAGCTATACCACTTCCCAGGATGAAAACGTACAGTATGAAGATAAAACCGTGGCCGCCATCATGTCCGTGTACTGGCCTACCGTGACCTGCATTTACCTGATCTGGAGTTTCCTGTCCTTCGACTGGGGCATTACCTGGATCATCTGGATTATCGCCGCTATCATTCACTCTCTGATTAAAAATCTTCTTGGGAAACAGCAATAAAGAAAGGCGCGTGAGATTATGAAGAGAAATGTATACTTAACTATATTGACTGTTGTAACCGTTATCTGCATCATTGTCGGGAGCACCGTCCATATCGTAGGCTTCGGTCTGGATCTGGTTTCCAACCTGTTTCAGGCCTGGGACTGGGATTGGGAAGCAGATGCGGATAATGACGTTGACGTCTCCGGGGGCAGCGTCTCCGCCGGCGCCGCAAACTCCAACGGCTGCACCACCACCCGGCTGGATGCCACGGATCTGGATTCCTTCTCCGGGATTTCCATCGACGCCGCCGTCATGGATCTGACCATCTCTCCCGGGGAGACCTATCAGATCTCCTGGAGCTGTCAGCAGCGTAAAGTCGTTCCCTCCTATGAAATCAAGGACGGCGTGCTTACCCTCTCCCAGTCCGGCTCCAACCTGTGGCGCGGAAGCAACAACAGCTGTCATGTAAGACTGACCGTTCCGGCGGACACCCTGTTTGGTTCCATCACAGGAGACGTCAACGTGGGCGATATCAATTTCTCTCAGCTCTCCATTCAAAATCTGGATCTTACCGCAAATGTGGGGGACTTTGATCTGGAAAACTGCGCTCTCGGCAACGTGTCCATCCGGGCAAATGTGGGCGACGTATCCATTGATCACAGCAGCTTTTCCAACCTGGA
>CASECT010000048.1 GCA_949286525.1 uncultured Eubacteriales bacterium
CCTGCGCCGAGCAGGAAAATGCGGTCTGTCTTCTTAATCTTTTCCAGAAGCTCGCGGACGCTGGAATCGTCCATTCTGGCGAACACCTCTTCCAGCTCCTTTAACGCCATCCCTGATAACTCTTTAAATCTGTCTCCCATAGCTTTTGCCTTCCTTTCTCTGCATTCTGCCGCCCGCCGGCCTGTCCGCCGGGCGGCTCCTCTGGCATACTGCTTTTGATTCTGTCTTCTGATTTACAGCTCCCGTATCCGAAGCGCCGGGTTCAGAATGATATGCTTTACGCACTGATCGGGGCAGGCGATCCGTTCATTCAGGAGCCGTATGGCCTCCCGCCCCATCATTTTCGCGTCCCGCTCTATATAATTAAATTTACTGTCTATAATATCGAGAGTCTCGATGCGATCCAGGCCGATACAGGCCATATCCTTCGGCAGGCTTTCATGCCTTTCGTAAAGCGCCTTCAGGAAGCCCAGGCTGGTGCGGTTGTTGCATGTGATGACGGCTGTGGGCCGGTCCTCCATGGCCAGCATCTCCTTCGCCAGCTGATAGGCCCGCGTCATGTGGTAGTCGCCCTCGAAGATATAGCGGCGCTCCAGCGGAATCCCTGCTTCCTTCAGCGCCCTTTCATAGCCCTTATAGCGGGTACGGGCTAGGACCCGGTCCATCGTCGCGTTCAGCAGGGCTATCTTCCGGTGGCCCTTTCCAATCAGATACATAGCCGCCTCATAGATCCCCTTTTCATCGTCGAAAAAGACTCCGTCATAACCGCTCAGGCTGCCAGAGCGCCTGTCCATAATCACCACCGGCGCATTGAGTTCCTGCAGCAGCTTGTTAATCTCCGCCTGCTGCTCCTTTGTGGTATAGTCCACAGCCGGCGTGTAGAGAAGTCCGCGGATCCGGTGTCCCTTCAGCATCGTCAGCGCCTTCTGGTCCTTCTCCAGGTTGTCGTCGGAATTGCAGCAGATCAGCGTGTAATTTCCGGCGTCCGCTATCTCCGCGACTCCCCGGAAAATCTCCCCGAAAAACGGATTGTCTATATCTGGTACGATGATTCCGATTGTATTGGAGCTCTGCCGGGAAAGATTTCTCGCCACGGTAGAGGGAGTGAAATGCCAGTCTGCCATCACCTTCAGCACTCTCGCCTTAGTCTCCGGCTTTACGGAGGCCGAGTCATTCAGCACTCTGGATACGGTAGCCTTGGAAACGCGCGCCTCTTTCGCGATGTCGTTAATCGTAAACTCTTTCTGCACGCCTCGCCACCTCCTGTCCCTCCGTAGGTTTGTAACCGGTTTCATTTTTCTGTATTATGGCATATTTATTTCTTTCTGTCAACGAATTCCGCTCACAAATATTCGTTTTGTAAGATCTGCTGTATAATCCTTTTGATTTTTGTGCAAAATGTATAATTTCAAATTTTCTTTTTCCCTTTCTCGATTTCCATTTTTTCCAAAAATCAGGCAGGAAAAGAAAGCGGTTACTTGTCGAAAAAAATGATAGTGTAAAAATAATTTCAAAAAAAGAGGAGATTCCGCAAATGATATCACTCAATTTGCAGAATCTCCTCTTTTAGACTGCCGCTTTCGGGCTTCCAGCGTGTTTGGCCTGTCTCCTCTAATTTTCCGGATATACGGTCTTCTCAAACTCTACCAGCTCGTCGTACTCCTTCGCCACGCGCACCGCCATCTCGGGATCGAGCCCCTTCAGATGCTCTGCTTCCAGCCACGCCAGGGCCATCTCGGTTCCCATCTCATTTCCGATGATGAAACCGCCCATGCAGAGCACGTTCGTGTTGTTCACCGTCTTGGCGCGGCGAGCCTGGTAGAGGCTCTCGCAGAGGGCCGCATACACGCCCCGGTGCTTGTTGCAGATAATGCTGACGCCCATGCCGGTGCCGCAGATCGCGATTCCCCTGTCATATTCCTTACTCTGGACCCCGCGTGCTACTGCCACAGCCGCGTCCTGAAACAGAACCGGCGTATCCGGATCCACATCCGTGACGTCATACCCACGCTTCAGCAGGGCTTCCTTAATCGCATTCTTCAGCTCGAATCCCGCCGGATCCGCTCCCATGATAATCTTCATCTTACTTCCTCCTTTATATTTTCTGTTCTTTTTAGAAGAACAATTTTTGTAACCGGTTTCACTGTTCCGCGCAGAGCAGGGCTGCCGCATGCAGCCTGCCCCGTCACTTTATCCTGTTCCTTTACTCCGTCACTCTCTCCGTATACACCTTGATCTTCGGCTCCGTTCCGGAGGGCCGGATCTGCGCCCGGGAGCCATCCTCCATCCAGAGCGCCAGCACATCCGAGGCCGGAATTCCATCCGCGCCGTCCAGATAGTCCTTATAGCGGACCACCTTCGAGCCGGCGAATTTCATTCCCTCCGGGCTCTTTAAGCCCTCGCGGATGCGCTTCATGCGGAGGCTGGCCTCTTCGCCGCTGAACTGATAGGTCTTCAGTCCCGTCTCATAGCGGCCATAGGTCTGGTACAGGTCCTCCAGGTAATCCCAGAGGGTCTTTCCTTCCGCCTTGCAGGCGTCGGCCAGCTCGCAGAGGATCATGGCCGCGCCGATGGCGTCCTTGTCCCGGACGTAGCTTCCAATCATATAGCCGCAGCTTTCCTCGAAGCCGTAGACGAAACGGTCCGCTCCGCCCTCCTGCTCCAGGCGGCCCACAGC
>CASECT010000049.1 GCA_949286525.1 uncultured Eubacteriales bacterium
CAAAAAGATACCAGAGAAGGAAAAGGATACCGCGGAGGAAAATTTATGGATCATTTTTTATTCCGCCCCATCCGCCGGGAGGAGGCGGAGCAGGCAGCGGAGATAGAACAAATTTGTTTTCCGCCCAACGAGGCCTGCACCCCGGAGATGATGCGGAGGCGGGTGGCCAAGGCGCCGGAGCTGTTTTTGGTGGCAGAGGATACGCGCACCGGAAAGCTGGCAGGGTTTCTCAACGGCCTGTCCACCCAGGAGGAGACGTTTCGGGACGAATTTTTTACGGATGCGGAGCTGTACGACCCGAAGGGCCTCCATGTGATGCTGCTGGGCCTGGATGTGCGGCCGGAATACCGGAGGCAAGGGCTGGCGCGGGAATTGGTGCGCCGGTACCGGCAGCTTCGGCAAGCGGAGGGACGCCGTCTTCTGCTGCTGACGTGTTTGCCGGATAAGGTGGAAATGTATAAAAAATTCGGGTTTCATGATGAAGGGATTTCTGATTCCTCCTGGGGAGGAGAACAGTGGCATGAAATGACCTGTTCTCTGCAGTAAGGGCAGTATCCAAAGGCACAGGAGAGTGGTTGAATGGCGGAAGTGTATTGACTCTTGAATGGTATGGATTTATAATACCATTAAGAAACGGTATGATAGACAAAAGGAAGAAGGAGAAGAGGCTATGAAATTGACATTGGAAGGGTTAAAAGACCGTCAGTCGTGGGAGAAGGCAGGAATTACCCTGCCGTCCTATGATGCTGCAGCAGTTGCCGAGGCGACCAGACGAGATCCGGTATGGGTACACATGGGAATCGGAAATATTTTCCGTATTTTTATCGGAGGAATTGCGGACCAACTGCTTGAGGAAGGCCTGATGGACCGGGGGATCACATGCGTTGAAACATTTGACTACGATGTGGTGGATAAGATTTACGATCCGTTTGACAACCTGGCTTTGAGTGTGACGCTTCACGGCGATGGAACAACAGACCGCAAAGTGCTGGGTTCTCTCACAGAAGCCATCAAAGCACAGTCTTCTGATGAGGGACAGTGGGAGAGAATGAAAGAAATTTTCCAAAATCCCGGACTTCAGCTTGTGTCTTTTACCATTACGGAAAAAGGATATGCGCTGAGAAATGCAGAGGGAGCTTATTTTAGTTTTGTAGAATCGGACATTGAGAACGGACCGGACAAGGCGGTGAGCGCTATGGCAGTTGTAACAGCGATGCTTCTGGAACGATATAAAAGTGGAAAAGCACCTCTGGCCCTTGTTTCCATGGATAACTGCTCCAAGAATGGATCCCGGCTTCGCGGCTCTGTTCTGGAAATGGCGGAAGAATGGAAAAAGAGAGGATTTGTAGAGGAAGATTTTATTGCATATGTCAGTGATGAAACAAAAGTCTCCTTCCCGTGGACGATGATCGATAAGATTACGCCGCGCCCCAGCGAAAAAATTGCAGAGGAGCTGGAGGCGGCCGGTGTGGAAAACATGCAGCCGGTCATCACATCGAAAAAGACCTATATTGCTCCGTTCATTAATGCAGAAGGACCGCAGTACCTTGTTGTGGAGGACAGCTTTCCTAACGGACGTCCGGCGCTGGAGAAGGCCGGAGTATATGTGACAGACCGCGATACAGTGAATAAATCGGAACGAATGAAAGTAACAGTGTGTCTGAATCCGATCCATACGGCGCTTGGACCATACGGATGCATGCTGGGATATGAACTCTTTGCCGATGAAATGAAAGATCCGGATATGCTGGAGCTGGCAAAGCAGGTAGGCTATGTAGAGGGAATGGCAGTTGTTCCTGATCCTGTGATCCTGTCTCCGAAAGCATTCCTTGATGAATTGATGGAAGAAAGATTCCCGAATCCGTATCTGGGAGATACCACACAGAGACTTGCGGTAGATGTTTCACAGGGGATCGGTATCCGTTTCGGGGAGACGATCAAATCTTATATGGAGAAGTACGGTGATGCGAAGATGCTGAAAGCCATTCCGGTAGCCATTGCCGGATGGGTGAGATATCTGCTGGCTCTGGACGACGAAGGCAAATCGATCGAGCTGGCTCCGGATCCGATGGTACCGGAACTTAGAGAGCA
>CASECT010000050.1 GCA_949286525.1 uncultured Eubacteriales bacterium
CCGCAGCCTTGAAACAATGTATCAGGACATGGCGGAAGAGGGGCTGCAGCCGGTCCTGAACGATTACATCTATGTGTAAGTCGGGGAAAAGCGAATCCGGGGGCGTCAGCCAGAGCGTCGGCAGAGGAGCGGGAAGCCGGTTGCTCTGCGTGACAAACCGAAAGCTTGTCCGGGGAGAATTTCTGGAGCGTCTGGAGGAGATCGCATGGCAGCGCCCGGCGGGCATTCTCCTTCGGGAGAAGGATCTTACCCCGGAGGAATACCGGAAACTGGCCCGGGATGTGCAGAGCATCTGTGAGAAAGCCGGCGTGCCCTGCATACTGCACAGTTTTGCAGGCGTGGCGGAGGAATTGGGAGCCGACGCCCTGCATCTGCCCCTGCCGCTGCTGCGGGAGCTGCCCGGGAAAGAAAGAGCGCGGTTTGGGCAGCTGGGGGCGTCCTGCCATTCGATTTCCGAGGCCCGGGAGGCGATGGAACTGGGCTGCACCTACATCACAGCGGGGCATATCTTTGAGACGGATTGTAAGCGGGGGCTTCCCGGACGGGGGCTGGAGTTTCTGCGGGAAGTCTGTGGGGCTGTCACGATTCCGGTGTACGCCATCGGAGGTATCGAACCGGGGAGGATGGCGGATGTTCTGGCGGCCGGGGCAGCCGGCGCCTGCGTGATGAGCGGTCCTATGATTTGTGAGGATGTGGGGACTTACTTCGCGGATTTTGCCGGGTCTGGGAAAGCAGCTGCCGCGGCATTTTCCGGGGAGACAGAAGCACCGTCAGAAAAATGAGCATAGAGAAAATGAGTACAGGGAGAAAAGAAACATGAAATTTCAGAGGGAAATGCTGCTTCTGTACGCGGTGACGGACCGGGCCTGGACCGGGGAGAAGACGTTGTACGCGCAGGTGGAGGAGGCTTTGGCGGGCGGAGCCTCCATGGTGCAGCTTCGGGAAAAGAAAATTTCCACGGAGGAGCTGATCCGGGAGGCGGCAGATATGCGGGAGCTCTGCCACCGCTACGGGGCGCCCCTCATTGTCAACGACAATGTCGAGGCGGCGATAAAAAGCGGAGCCGACGGCGTTCATGTGGGTCTGGAGGATATGCCGGTGGAGGATATCCGTGCCATGGCCGGAGAGGACTTTATCATCGGAGCCACCGCCAAGACTGTGGAACAGGCGCGGGCTGCGGAGGCGGCCGGGGCGGACTATCTCGGCGTGGGAGCGGTGTTTCCGTCGCCGACCAAGAAGAACGCGATCCGCATTACCACCGAAGATCTGCGCAGGATCTGCGATGCCGTCTCCATTCCCGTGGTGGCTATCGGCGGGATCGGACTGGAAAATATCGGTAAACTCGCCGGGGGCGGGATGGACGGTGTGGCAGTGGTATCCGCCCTTTTTGGGGCGGCGGATATCAGGGCGGCTGCCCGGGAATTGAAAAGAAGGTCGGAGGCAGTCGTGAGAATGTGAACCGAAAGGATTTTTCAGACGGCTGCAGGACCGGCAAGAGAAATCGGAGACGAACCCGAATATTTTGACAATGGAAAGGAGCGGCAGGATGAAAAAAGTTTTGACTATCGCAGGATCGGACTCCAGCGGCGGAGCCGGAATACAGGCGGATATCAAGACCATGCTGGCGAACGGCGTGTACGCCATGAGCGCCGTGACGGCGCTGACAGCTCAGAATACCACAGGCGTGCGGGAGATTCTGGAGGTTCCCCCGGAGTTTCTGGCAAAGCAGATCGATGCGGTATTTGAGGACATTTTTCCCGACGCGGTAAAGATCGGCATGGTGTCTTCCGGCGCGCTGATCGAGACGATCGCGGAGCGTCTGAAATTTTATGGAGCCGGAAATATTGTGGTGGATCCGGTCATGATAGCCACCAGCGGTTCCCGGCTGATGAAAAGCGACGCTGTGACGGCGCTGGAGCGGAAGTTGTTTCCGCTGGCTGTTTTGATTACACCGAATATTCCGGAGGCGGAGACGCTCTCGGGAGTGAGGATTGCCGGCCATGAGGATCTGATCGAAGCGGCAAGGCACATCAGTGAGGCTTACGAGTGTGCGGTGCTGGTAAAAGGCGGTCATCTGGAAGAGGAGAGCGGGAAAGCCGATGATCTTCTGTACGCGGACGGAGTGTTCTGCTGGTTCGAGGGACAGCGGATTGAGAATCCAAACACCCATGGAACCGGCTGCACGCTCTCCAGCGCTATCGCGGCAAATCTGGCCAAGGGTTACGGCCTGGCGGAGGCGGTAAGCAGGGCGAAGGAGTATATCTCGGGCGCCCTCGGAGCTATGTTGGATCTGGGCAGCGGCAGCGGCCCTATGGACCATGGATTTGACATTGAAAGCGAATTTGCCGCAGGGCCGGAGAATCTCTGAGCTGGCGCGGCGGAAGGGCGCGCGGGACAGGAATGTGGAAAATAAGGGAAATATCGGTAAGCAGGATACAGGGGAGTCAAAAACGGACAGAGGAGAAAGGAAAGAGGGATGATGAGAACATACGCAACACAGATGGAGGCAGCGAGGAAGGGTATTGTAACGCCGGAGATGAAGGCGGTGGCGGCGAAGGAGTACCGCAGTGAGGAGGAGATCCGGGAACTGGTGGCGAAGGGGCAGGTGGCAATCTGCGCGAACCGTCTGCACACCTGCATCGATCCCAACGGCGTGGGATCCATGCTGCGCACCAAGATCAACGTAAACCTGGGAGTTTCCAGGGACTGCAAGGATTATGACGTGGAGATGCAGAAGGTTATGGCGGCGGTCAATATGGGAGCCGAGGCCATTATGGATCTGTCTTCCCACGGAGATACCCAGCCCTTCCGAAGGAAACTGACCAGCGAGTGCCCGGCCATGATCGGAACGGTGCCGGTCTATGACAGCGTGATCCACTATCAGCGGGATCTGGCCACGCTGACGGCAAAGGACTTCATCGATGTGATCCGTCTGCACGCTGAGGACGGCGTGGATTTCGTGACGCTGCACTGCGGCATTACCAGGAAAACCATCGATCAGATAAAGAAACATAAGAGAAAGATGAACATTGTCTCCAGAGGCGGTTCCCTGGTCTTCGCCTGGATGAGCATGACAGGGGAGGAGAATCCTTTCTACGAATATTTTGATGAGATTCTGGATATCTGCCGGGAGTATGACGTGACCATTTCCCTGGGCGACGCCTGCCGGCCCGGCTGCCTGGCTGACGGCAGCGACGTCTGCCAGATCGAGGAGCTGGTGCGTTTGGGCGAATTGACGAAACGGGCCTGGGAGAAGGATGTTCAGGTCATGGTGGAGGGACCGGGCCATATGCCCATGGATCAGATTGCCGCCAACATGAAGCTGCAGCAGACCATCTGCATGGGCGCGCCCTTCTATGTTCTCGGGCCGATTGTGACGGACATTGCTCCGGGTTACGATCACATTACCTCAGCTATCGGCGGAGCCATCGCGGCGGCCAACGGCGCGGCTTTTCTCTGCTATGTGACGCCGGCGGAGCATCTGGCGCTGCCCAATGTGGAGGATGTGAAACAGGGCATCATCGCCTCGAAGATCGCGGCCCATGCGGCGGATATCGCGAAGAAGGTTCCCCATGCCCGGGACGCAGACGACGCCATGGCGGACGCCAGAAGAGAGTTTGACTGGGAGAAGCAGTGGGAGTGTTCCATCGATCCCGAGACAGCGAAGGCTATCCGTGAGGACCGCAAGCCCGAGCAGGAGGACAGCTGTTCCATGTGCGGCAAGTTCTGCGCTGTGCGGAGCATGAACAAGGCGCTGAACGGGGAGTATATTGATATTCTGTAGATGAATGTTAAATTGATCAGAAAAAGGACATTTTCCTGTCAGTTTATTGCTTTACCATGAAGTCCGATTCAGGTAAAATAAGAGAAAGGCCGGCAGAAATGCTGCCTGTCGGCGAAAATGTTCAAACAGGAGGAGGTATTTACCAATGAGCATGAAAATTTATTCTGTGTATGATCCGGAATTTAAGGAGTACGGAAGAGTTGTGGATGGCTACGACTACGCGGAGCTTTTAAAGAAGCTGGACGAGGTCAGCCCCTGTCCCGAGGATGGCACCGTGTATGTGCCCGGAGACGAGGCGCTGGAGGCCCTTCCTATCAGGCAGATCTTTCAGGACAACCTTTACGGCGGCATGCCGATCCAGATCGGCTACTGCAACGGCCACAACACGAAGCTGAACTGTCTGGAGTATCACAGAGACAGCGAGATCAATGTGCCGGCCACCAACGACGCGATTTTCCTTCTTGCAAAGCAGCAGGAGATTGTGGACGGAAAGATTGACACTTCCAAAGTAAAGGCGTTCCTCTGCCCCGCGGGCACCGGCATCGAGGTTTACGCTACGACGCTCCACTATGCGCCCTGCAGTGCGAAGAAGGGCCAGGGATTCCGGGTTATCGTGGTACTTCCGAAGGGAACCAACACTGACAAGCCGAAGATTCAGGTTCTGAATACGGAGGACGCGTGGATTACCGCCCGCAACAAATGGCTTCTGGCCCATCCGGATGCCGACGAGGCAAAGCAGGGAGCCTATGTGGGTATTACCGGCGAGAATATCGATATCGCCGACTGTATCTGAGAAAAGACGAATAATCAAACTTAATATCTAATAATTAAATCCCGGGGAATCAGACTTGTGTTACATTTCTCTTAGAAAAGCAGGAGGAGAAGTGCTTATGAAAACACGGAAACGGAGAGGCGTCTGCCTGGCAATGGCAGCCGTCATGACACTGACATCCCTGGGATTTTTTGGATGCGGGACCAGTGATGAGGCTTATCAGCTGGAACAGGTGGAGCCTGTGGAGGAAAACGAACTGACGGGACTTCAGATTGCTTATCTGGGCTCTTCGGTATTTCAGGGAACGGAGAATAACGATGTATCTTTTATAGAATATATCGCCAAACGCAATGAGGGAACGTATATAAAAGATACGGTTCCGGATTCCACGATGGCCGACACGGGAGAGGATTCTTATATTCCGAGGTTGCTGAAAATGGATCCAGAGGAGGACATTGATATTTTCGTATGCGAACTTCCCTGGGCGGATGTGGAAGAGGACGTGGAGCCGGGGCATGTGAGCGAGACGGAGGATCTGGAGAGCCTGGATACCGCCACGACGATTGGAGCTATGGAGTATATTGCCGGGTATGTGAGGCAGACATGGAATTGTCCGGTTATGTTTTTCACAAGTCCGAAGTATGAAGACAATGATGAATACGGGGCTCTTGTGCAGGCGGTATGGCAGATGAAGGATAAGTGGGGAGCGAACCGGGCATGCGCATGGTTTTTGCTGAACACAGATATCGATGAAATTGATGAATACATGGCGGACGATACGCATCCGACAGGAAAAGGGTATCTGGAATGGCTGACTTCCTTTGTGGAAGAGAAGCTGGTGGAGACATGGAGATTGCGCGTGAATCTTTTGCCGGAGTATCAGCCGGAGAACGTGTCAAAGAATGCTCCCGATATTCTGACCGGAAAAACGATTGCCTACCTTGGCTCTTCTGTAACCTTTGGGTCGGCCAGCGAGGAGGTATCCTTTGCGGATTATATTGCGGCGCGGAATGGTACCGATTACATAAAAGAAGCGGTTTCAGGCACAACGCTGGTAGATAACGGGGAGCAGTCTTACATTCAGAGAATGATCCGCAACATGGATCCGGATGCGCAGGTGGATCTGTTTGTATGCCAGTTGTCCACAAACGATGCGTCAGTCGGGAATCCGATGGGAGAGATCAGCGATTCTCGAAATCCGGAAGACTTTGACACAGGCACGATTATCGGTGCGTTGGAATATATCATTACTTATGCGCAGCAAACCTGGGATTGCCCCGTTATGTTCTATACCGGGACAAAGTATAACAGTGAAGCATACGGTCAGATGGTAGAGGCTTTAAAACAGTTACAGGGAAAGTATGAATTCGGTATCATTGATATGTGGGACGATCTGGATGCGGATATACCAGAATATGACGAATATATGTCCGATGGGATCCACCCCAACCGGAAAGGGTATCTGGAATGGTGGACGCCTTTCATGGAGGAAAAAATGATCGAATATCTGACACAAGAAGGACAATAAACAGACGAAAACGCAAATTATGCGAAGTTTCTGAGACAAAGCTGTGATATACTTTTTCACAATGAGCGACTACTATCGTTGTGAAGGGAGGAACACATGAGAAACATTACATTATTCAACGATGA